>JBBQVV010000024.1:0-29686 GCA_038211235.1 Chthonomonadales bacterium
CCGACTTCTACACTCCACGACCCGGACTTTCGTTGGGAGGTCCAATCCCTAGACGGCCGCGTGGGCCGAGATGATAGACTTGCCATCCGGTGACGGCATGTCCTTCTCGCGCGTCTGCGAGCCTTTCAACGCGCCGTTTTCAAAAGTAAAGGTGTCCACGACCTGGTGCCAGCGCTTGTCGTGCTCGGGGCTCTGGAAGTCGTCGGAGAAGAGCAGCTCCTTCTTCGTGGCGATCGACTTGGCAGGGATGGCTTCCAGGTCAGCCGCAAGGGCAGCCGAAGCGATGATGAGGAAGGAGGCGATAAGCAGGCGATGGTTCATGGTGTGTTGTGACCTGTAACTTTGAATTCGTTGAATTGATTGAAGTATACCCGCTGACCTCAATAGGAACGCCCTCTATCTCACCAACTCTCCGCTTCGTGGGTCGCCCGCCGAAGTTACTCGGCTACTGTACAATGATGGGGTGCGAGAACGGACCTTGATATCCTGATCAAGCAAGAGTGGAAGTGACGCAATTGGGAGTGTAATCAATGCCTGCCAAAGACCTCTATCATGTGGCAGTATGAGTCGCACTGATCAAAGACGGTTGGACGATCACGCACGATCCACTTACCCTCCGCTACCATAAGCAGGATGTTTTCATCGATCTCGGTGCGTAACGGCTGCTAGCTGCGGAGAAAGCATCGCATAAGATTGCCGTCGAAGTTGAGAGCTTTGGTACTGCCTCTGCGCTCTCCGCACTGGAAGAGGCCGTGGGACAGTACATTGTCTATCAGGATGTACTTGAAGAGACCGACATTGAGCGCAGGTTATTTCTGGCCGTTCTAGAATTCGCACAGGCGGGCATCCTGTCGGAGCCAATCGGAGAACTGTTGGTTCGTAAGCACGGAAGTCATGTCGTAGTCTACTACTATCCGGTCATCCATATTGACGTTCGCGACGATAAGTTCTGGATACAGCATGATTCGATCGAGGGCGGCATGGCCCTGGATTTGATCGCCGCGGGCATTCCCAAAGAACAGATCGTCCTGGCTTTCTATCCGCTGGAAGCACGCCTCCACAGCGAATTTGCGGCGGCATAATTGGCTGTGGGCAGTGGGTCGCGCGGACACGTGGTTAGGCATTCGCGGTTGAACCAGTAAGGGCGCTTAGTGGCGCGGAATGACCTCGGGGGCGAACACCGCGGAAGGTTAAAGCCTCACACAAGGGCCATCTTGTACAAAGCGACCAGCTTGCCCCAGGCGCGCTCGGCGTCCTGCTTGTTGTAGAGGGGCGTCCCGTCCGGCTGGGCAGGCATGTCCGGCACGCACCATCCGTGCAGGCCGTGATACACTTCGATCTCAGCGGGTATTTTGGCGTTGTCGAAGGCCTCGCGCAGCTTGTCTTTCGCGTCCGGCTGCCGCAAGTCGTCGTTCGATGCGATGCCGACGTACATGTGAGCTTTCATCTTCGGTACGAGCAGGTGCGGGCTGTTCGGCTGGTCGGACACAAGTCCCCCGCCGTGAAACGAGGCTCCGGCGCCGACACGGTCTGGCTGCGAAGCGGCGGTTCTGAACACCAACGGTCCGCCCATGCAATAGCCCTGTGTGCCTATCTTCTTTCTCTTATCAACCTGGCGCTGTGCGTCGAGGAAGGCGATATAAGCTTCCGCATCCTTTTCCGCGGCGCCAGGCGAGTTCATCCCGGACATATACTTACGAAGCCTCGCCATATCGTCGGGGTTCTGGAAACTGAATGTCTTCGTGTTGAGATCCAGTGTGGAAGCGGCGCCGGTCCGATAGAAAGGGTTCGGTACCAGCACGGAGTAGCCGTCGGCAGCGATTCGCTTGCCGATGTCGCGCATCGCCGGGCGGAGTCCGAATGCGTCCGGCCAGATCAATACGCCAGGATGACGCCCCTTCGCCGGATAGATGAAGACTGCGTCGCATGTCCCGTCCGGCGTTTTGACTTCGACATTGGTCTCTACGACCTGCGTCTCCGCAGCGGCTGCCGATCCCGCCGAGACCGCAAGTGCTGACGCCAACGATAGCCCCACAACGTCGCGGCGTGACAGGTTGTTCGTCAGTCCGTCATCTCTCAAGTCATCCTTGTGTGCCATTCCGTATCTCCTTACGTGCACGTCAGTATGGGGACCGTCGCAGGTCGACTGCTCAAAACTGAATAGAGGTTCGGGCGCCTCGACTAAACGTCATAAACAGTATCTCTCGACCCAGACCCCAGTTTGCCGCAAGTAGGGTCATCTCCTTCATCGCTGCTTTAAGATGTTGGAAACTCCGCTCAATCGCCGATGTTCTCGCCGAAGCGCCGGGACAACTCGCGTTTCAAGCGGCAGACGAAGTAGACGCTTATCTGCGCGAGGAACGCGCCGCATGGGAGCGCTGATCATTCCGTCCGCCGGCTCAGTCTATGGTTGCACATATAAGCGCAACGCGGGTTGGCCGCGGAATGCGCATGATAAGCATCGAACGGGCTCGTCCGTTGCAAAACGGCTTCGAAACGGGGCCAGAACTTCGAACAATTGGTGATATCGCCGATCAGCGCGAATATCGCGTGAGCCGGGTTCCCGAACTCTTGTGGTAATATGCCTGACAACATTACGTGAGGTCAATCGCCATGGCTACGCAGAACTTAACAATCTCACTCGCGCTCATCTGCCTTGTCTTGTCCATCGTTCCGGCGCGCACCCAGCGTGTCGGCGGAAAACAGAAGGACGTGTACAACTACCGGGCGCAGCTCGCAGCGCCGCCAAAGACACGGCGCATTGTATTCATCTCCTCGAAGGCCGATCACGGACCTCGTGGCAACCACGAGTTCTTTGCCGGCAGCCTCTATTTCGCGCGGCAGATCAATTCCGTCTATCCTCGCGCGTACGCCGTCGTCTATTCCGAGGACAAATGGCCTACCGATCTATCGAAGGCAGATGCGATCATCGTACTCCTGAATCACGCCGGACCAGCCGCCTCGGACCCGAATATCAAGGCTGCCGTGGCGCGAGGGGCAGGATATATGGCCATCCACTATGGCGTGGAGGTGAATAAAGGCGTCCAGGGCGACAACTACCTCGATTGGATGGGCGGATACTTCGAAACGTTCTGGTCGGTCAATCCGTGGTGGACGCCCGATCTCCAGGTTGCCCTCGGCCATCCTACCACGAGGGGAGTGAAGCCGTTTCAGATCAAGGATGAGTGGTACTACCACATGCGTTTCCACGAAGGAATGAAAGGTGTGACCCCAATTCTCTCCGCCGAGGCCCCATTGGACACCGTCAGTTTCAAGGACACTCCAACGGAGCGGGGCGGCAATGCGGATGTGCTCAAAGCCGTCGAGGCGCGCGAACCCCAACACCTGGCGTGGGCGTACAATCGGCCGGGAGGAGGGCGGGGTTTTGGATTCACCGGCTTTCACGACTATTACAACCTGACCAACGACAGTTTCCGCACCGTCCTACTCAATGGGATCGCCTGGGTTGCCGGTCTTGAAGTTCCCGCCGCCGGCGTGCCCACAAAGACGCCGACCAAACAGGAACTCGACACGCTCATGGACGAAGCGCATGGCACGGTCGCCCCAGCAGGTCAATCTCAAACGGCGCGCTGAAGGCTGGCGCCTATGAAATGCGCGGCGCGGCGCTGAACGCTCCGCGGTTCAGAATAAGACCACAATACCTCTGAAGACCAGAGCCAAACCGGCTTAATCAATCCGGCCGTCGGGCTTAAGCCTGACCGTCCTCATCGCGATGTCGGCCCTTGTGAATTCGCGGCGAAAACAGCCGCCCTCGAGTACAAACCGTCAGTAGCATTGCTGTGAGAAACGTGACGATGACGTACTGCCGCGTCAAGTCGAAGGTAAATGTGCCGCCGTTACGCCCCTGGAGTGTGGGCCAGGGATACATGGGATTGATGGTATTGTGCGCGCTGTGGTTGACGATCCCGCACCAGACGCTGCCTCCGGAGATATGATAGATCACCGTATACAGGACGGTGATCGACATAGTGCTCAGGCCGAAGAACAAGAAGTGCGTCCAAGTAAATCCGCC
This sequence comes from Chthonomonadales bacterium, assembly GCA_038211235.1. Lineage (GTDB taxonomy): Bacteria > Armatimonadota > Chthonomonadetes > Chthonomonadales > Chthonomonadaceae > DATGJU01. Next base: position 4,034 of record JBBQVV010000024.1, read on the forward strand.
CGACCAGCGCGTTACCCAGAACAGAGGAAGATGCCACATCCACCATGCCAGTCCAAGGATCAGCGTCGCTCGCGGCGGTCCAAACCGCACCAACAATCTAGGCAGCGCGAGGCCGCGCCAACCGATCTCCTCTGGAAATGGACTTCCACGGGCCGGCAACGCGTTAACGGCGACCAGGAATAGGTAGAGGCCGAGATTGAGCGCTCCGATGGGAAACGGCTGCCTCTGCGCGACCGCCATGTATGGCGCTACTGGACCGAACCGCTCCACAACAAGCAGCACGGGAATCAGTATCAGCAGTAACAATGCCGCGATGGGTCGTCGCTCTGGAGACCAGGCGAAAAGACGCCGCAGCACGGCGGTCCCTTGCGTCACATAGGTGATTAGAATGCCTGCGAGAGCCGGGCCTATCCAATGGCCTACGCCCTGCACATACGGCGACGGTTCGGGCGCAAAGCGGAATCGCAGAACCCCGATACCTTCTTGAGACAGGACAAGAACAAGCCACGCGATCCACGACAAGGCGAAGGCAAAGAGAAAGTAAAATCGCAGCGGATGTTAGCGAATCACTTCTGACCCGACTGGTTGCGTCAGCCGTTGAGCGTCCAACCATTACGGTATGTGCGCCGCAGGAAGTCGTTTGATTCGGGACTGTTTGTCACCCTTCCGGCAGCGCCGTCGTAGTCTAGCTTCTTACCAGCTCGATAAGCGACAAGGCCGAGCAGCATCTGCTCGATCATGTCGGCGCTATATCCAAAGTTGCAGGCCGTCGGCAGGCTGGGGTTCCTACAAGCATCGAGCCACTGCTTCTGAAACTCACCGAGGTTCGGCAGCAGCTCGGCTTTGTCTCGCGGCTTGTAATAGGTCATATCGGACTTGTCGCCCAAAGGAAGCAGAAGTCGCGAGCCGAAATCGGCGATGAGGGTCCCCTGCGTTCCTTCGAACATCACACCGTGATCGATCTGTTTCAGGTCGATGAAGGACTTGGGAGATTCGGGCATCGCTCCGCCTTGATACCAGCTCACCTTGAGCGGTCCGCGCCACGAATTGGCGGGATGCTCGAAATGCGAAGTGCATTCGACCGGCGTTACGTCGGGATTGAACTTCTCGCCTTTGGACTCGGCGGACGTCGGTAGGTGGGCGTCGACGGCGTTCCAAAGTAGGTCCATCGTGTGGCTGCCCATGTCGCCGATCTGGCCGGCGCCGAAGTCCCAATACATGTTCCACGATAGGCAGTTCATTCCAGGCCCACCTTCGAAATAGCTGGGGCTGTAAGGATGGTCCGGCGACGGCCCCAGCCACAAATCAAAGTGGAACCCGGGAGGCGGACTGCCCTCTGCCGGCGGATAGCCGGGCCGGCGTATCTGCCGGTTTCCCCAGGCGTGGGCTGCCTCCAGGCTGCCTACGGCCCCGTCTCTGACCAACTCGCGGACGCGATTGAAATTCGGAATGGCATGGCGCTGCATTCCGACCTGTGTCGCGAGCTTGCCCTTCTTCTTCGTCCAGTTCGCTCTCACGACGCGAGCCTCTTCTACGCTGATCGCCAGAGGCTTCTCGCAGTAGACGTGGAGGTCGCGGTTCAAAGCCCAGTTAGAGACGAACGCGTGATGGTGGTCGGCCGTACAGATAACCACGGCGTCCAGTCCCTTGTGGTCCAGGCACTTCCGCCAATCCACATAAGTCTTGGCGCTGGGGAAGCGCTTCAGCGCCTCGTCGAAGCGCGACTCCCTCACGTCGCAAAGCGCAACTACGTTCTCGTCGGCCAGCGCATCATAGTGCGCCAGTCCCCGACCCCACACGCCGACGAGGGCGACATTAAGCTTGTTCGCGGCAGATTTCCTGGTCCCGCGGACCAGTGTGGGCATCACGGCCAGTCCTGCGCCGGCAGTAGCGGTTGATAGGAATTGACGGCGATTCATGATCAGCTCTCCTCTCACACGTCGCACAGGTGGGCGGCCTCTCGAAGCGAGGTGATGGGATCTCGGCGTGGGATGAACTCGTGCGCGTAGTAGCCCTGGTATCCCGTATCCACGATCGCCTGGGCGATACGCCGATAGTTCAGCTCCTGCGTCTCATCGAGCTCATTTCGGCCCGGTACGCCGCCGGTGTGAAAATGCGCCAGGTATTTTATGTTCTCGCGGATCGTGTCGACCACGTCGCCTTCCATAATCTGCATGTGAAAAATATCGTAAAGAAGCTTGAACCGGTCGGAGGCGACCTCGTTGCAAAGCTCCACGCCCCACACGGTATGATCGCACTGATAGTCCTTGTGGCTCCGCTTGCTGTTCAGCAGCTCCATCGCCACCGTGACGCCCAACTGCTCCGCCAGGGGCATGATGCGCTTGATCCCCTTCGCGCAGTTCTTCAGGCCCTCCGGGTCGGATAGCTCGCGCCGGTTCCCGCTGAACACGATCATGTTCGGCAGGCCGGCGGCCTTGACCAGCGGCAGAAGGCGCTCGGACTCTTTCACGAGCTTGTCGTGATCCTGCGGACGGTTCCAGCCGTCCGTGATGCCGCTAGGACCGTTCGCCATGGCGCAGGTAAGTCCGTACTTCTTAACCACGGGCCATTCGTTCTCACCCAGAAGCTCGACGCTTTGCAGGCCCATCGCCTTTGCGGACTCGCACAGCTTCTCGAGCGTGATGTTGGGATAGCACCATTTGCAAACAGACTGCTTCAGGCGGCCTTTCAGCGGCGCATCCTGCGCGTGTGCGCCCACTTCGGCGCTCTCAATCCCGGTTGCCGTCAGTACTCCCGCCGCGGTGGCGAGTGCCGAACGTCGTGTGACCTGATCTGCCATGGCTACGGCTCCTTCGCCTATTTATGGCGTACTGTTCCCCATCAAGGCAGCTCCTCCCTCCTGAAACTTGTCCGAAAGCCTGCTGGCGTTGGTGAGCGGTCATACTATCGCCGGATGTGGCTCCGTCAACTCCTTCGACTTCGTGATCATCCCAAAATCGGGCTCAGGTTCCGGACCATTGCGGCGGTGTGTACCGCGGCCGGCTAGTGAAGGGGTATCCTTAACGTTGCAGCCAGAAGGCATTCCGGATTCGCGCCAAAGTGAATCGGACCAACATCTAGATTTGAGGAGGTGACGCGTGCTTGAGGCATACCTGCAACTGCTGGAACTGGGCTACTACGAGGCGAAGTTCGCGTTCGAGGGATTGGCAGACGAGAACGTATGGAAACGGCCTGCGGCGGGACTCCTCTCCGTGGGTGAGTTGGCCGGGCACATCGCCTATTGGGAGGCCGTGAAGTTCGCCGGCGAGGGCGCAAGTGATGCGCTCGCGGGGGAGGGCGGAGAGCCCGATCTCTCGAAGTGCCGCGTGAGCAGCCCCTTGATCGACCATCGATTCTCGTACTACCCCGGGACGATAGCCACTCCTCCGTCCGCCGAGCTCGTCGCGATGACCGCCGAGCAGGTTTGGAGTGAGCTGCTGCGGGTGCACGAGCAGGCGATCGCGGACTTCAAGGCGCGGAATCCCGATTTGGCGAGCTCTGCTCCCGGGTGGCCGCCGCACTACACCTATAGCGAGTTCTTGAAATACGCCGTGTTTCACGTCAGCTACCATACGGGTCAGATGTTCTCGGCGCGACATCTGCTAGGCGAGGAGACGCCGGATAACTGACGCCGGGCCCTTTGTGGCGGTGAACGGCAGAACCGCGCCTTGGCGCTGTCGCCGAGAGCTTTGATGAAGCTCGCACTAGCATCTTCGCATATCTGATGTACGGCAACTTTGCGCTGCTCTATTGCGGCTTAGCGGTTCTCTACGGCTTTATCGGCGGCATCGACCTGTCGGGTAAGGATATGTGGTCAAAGGAGTACGAGCTTCCGGAGAGAGCGCTTTCGCTCGACCCGAGTCTCGCCGAAGCGCACGTCTCTCTGGATCTGGCGCTCGCAAGCGCGTTCCGCAATCAATAAGGAGCGAGATGAAGCTCGCTATAGAGATGAATCCGAATATGGCGGTGGCATATGATCAGTGCGCCTTTACTCCCGACGTGCCTGGGCCGCCGCGATGAAGCTACCTCAATGTCGAGCAGCACGATCTGCCGTGCCATTGCCTTTAGGTCGATCCCGTTTTCGATTGCCTAAGGCAAGAACCGCGCTTCCAGGCGCTGCTGCAAAAGGCTTGTCTCGACAAGTGAGTACAGAAACGTACAGCGTAGAGTCGCCGCTATCATGCGCGTCAACATGGAATCTGCATGCGCCTTGGTGCCCATCTCGACAGGTAACTATGGCGAGTTTGCCCTCAGCTTAATGGACCACGCTTCGAAGTGATCTCGTCCCAGGAACTGTTTCAGCATTTCGGGATCACAGCATGTCGTTCGCAGGACTGCGGCGATAGCCTCTGCCCGATCTTGCCGGCCGCGACGGATTTGAGACTCCAATTGAATTTCAAGTGGAACAACCTGGATACCGAAGTCATGGAATTGAACCGTACGCGCGAAGGTCCTTGCTAGCGGACCACCCTCCCACACGCCGCATCCGGCTGTTGAATCCGGAATGTCGCCTCCTGATGCGATGTACACCGCGTCGACTAAAAAGCCATCAACCTCGTGCTGTACCTTATGCCATTCGAAGCCAGACGAAAAGCTCTCAGACGTAATCGACGGCGGTTCGTCGTCTGGCGCTTTACGTGGCACGCAAGAGACGTACTGTGTCAGATAGTCCCTTGACGGAAACAGAATGTCCAAATCCCGAGGATCCATCTTGCACCCCTGGAGAACAGATGCTACCGACCCGACCACTAGCCAGGGAATTGGCTCTTGATTGCTATTGCCCATGATGGTCCGGGCCACGGTTGTCAGCGCATTTTCCCAAGGAGACATAACCTCAATCCTCCGCAGCGCCTTCGTTGACACATATGCAATTGACGCGTACGGCGCGCCAGCCCACTTCGACCGCTCCGCGACGCAAGTAGGGTGCGGTAACATAGCAAGTCGTGCCGCACGACGACATTGCTGAAGATTACGCCTGCTTCTCCTTGAGATGCTTAGCGAAGAACTCGAGCGTTCGTTTCCAGGCGAGCTTGGCGGCGGCCGGGTCGTAGCGAGGCGTGGTGTCGTTGTGGAATCCGTGATTGGCGCCTTCGTAGATGAAGGCCTCATATTTGACGTGGTTTGCTTTCAGCGCCTCCTCGAACGCGGGCCAGCCGGCGTCGATGCGAGTATCGAGACCGGCGTAGTGCAGCATCAGGGGCGCCTTGATCTTCGCGGCACCATCGGCAGCGGGCTGCGCGCCGTAGAACGGTACCCCGGCCGCCAGTTCACTGCCGAGCTTCACCGCCAGAGTATTGACGATTCCACCGCCAAAGCAGAACCCGACCGCTCCGATTTTGCCGGTACAGTCGGGACGCGCTTTGAGCCACCTCGCGGCCGCAATGAAGTCCTCGGTCATCTTCGTCTTATCAACCGTTCGAAACAGTGCGCCGCCCTTTTCGTCGTCGCCTGGGTAGCCGCCGACTGAAGTGAGCCCGTCCGGAGCGAGCGCCAGATAGCCTTCCGTCCCCAGCCGACGGGCTACGTCCTCGATATAGGGATTGAGCCCACGGTTCTCATGGATGACCAGGACGCCGGGCAGTTTGTGCTCCGTTTTCTGAACCGGATGAACGAAGTAGCCCTTGATATTTGTATTGCCATTCGGCGAATCGATGGTGACAGTCCCAGTCTTAATTCGGCTGTCATCCTTGGGAATCTGCTGCGCCCAGGCGTAGTTAGGGCGTAGGCTTTCCCAGATCGCCGTCGCAGTCACGCCTCCGACGGCGAACTTCTGCGCGGCTTCCAAAAAGGCGCGCCGATCGATCTCGCCGTGAACATACCTGTCGAAAATGTTGAGAAGCTCCTGCGGGTAGTCTGTCGCGGTTTTCCGTTCCATGTTACGTGTCTCCCTGTCTCAGTGGTCCACCATTGCTAAAGGACGCCCACCGCATCAGACTCGCAGGGTCCTGAGAAACGCGACGCTCTCCTGCGTGAGAGGCCAGCTCTGCTCGACGAAGTAGTTCTTCACACCACCCACTCTGGCTGCCTTGAATGTCTTCACCCAGTCGATGGAGCCCTTGCCGACGGCAACTTGCGGTCGTCCCCTTCTGCGTCGACCAGGGGGCGCATCCCCTGGCGGCGGATCCGGTGCGTTCATGTCGATGTCCTGGAGATGCATCGAGATGAAGCGGCCAGGGTACTTCTCGAAGTAGTCGGCGGCGACGAATCCTGCCGTGATCGTCGACATCTGGAACTGGAATTTTACCAGCTTCGGATCGAGCAGTTCGAATAGCAGGTCGTAGGTTCGCTTGCCGTCCACCGTGGATAGCTCGAAGCCTTCATTGTGCAGTCCCTGCTGGATGCCTGCCTTCGCCGCTCTGGAGGCAATCCCGTTGTACTCTTCGGCCGCCCGTTTCACCTGATCCATCGTGGGGCTGCTCCCGCCGTTCCCGTCTCCCAGGCTCGCGGTGAGCATCTGCTTGATCCCGATCTCCCTGGCCCACGCGATGCTCTTCTCCTGGCTATGCCGGAGCTCGTCCATGCTGAAGTGGGAGCTTTCGGACTTCAGGCCGTGGTCCGAAAGGATTTTCCCGACCTCTTTTGCGTCGCTCAGCGAGGCGAACTCCGCGCCATAGCCGATCGGTGAGCAGAGTTCGAGCCGGGTCACGCCGATATCCGCCATCATCTTGGCGAACGCCGAAAGGTCTCCTAGCATCGAACGGATAGGCCACACCTGAACGCCGATCGGCTTGCCGAGCGGCCCTGTCGGACCGGCACCGGCCCTGGCCGCATTCGCGAGGAGTATCGCCGTGACGCCGGATTTGATTGCGGTCCTTTCGATGAACTCTCTTCTCGAAATCGAACTCATTGGAGTTTCTCCAGTTTAGTTTCCCCAGGGCGCCGCGCGAAGCAGAAATGCTCCTGTCGCGGGTTGCGTAACCAGGTCGATACCGTTGTGGAGCGGCTTCGCGACGGAATGAGCTTAGAGGAGACGCTCGCCGATTACGAAGACCTGCGGCGCGAAGATACCCTGGCGGTTCTCGCACTTGCCGTCAGCCTGAGCCGGGGCAAGCGCTTTGAAGCGCTGGCTGCGCGAACTTGACCTTCGACGCTCAATTACCGCCGAGCCTTGCCCTGAGGTTGATTGAGGAACGGCATGATTCCCGGCTCATGGACGCCGTACCTCCGTTCGGAAGAAGAAGCGCCAGAGTCCTTCGGAAGCCGCCTCGATGGTCTCTCCATCCAATGAACCAATGTATCGATCCGACTGCCTGGCCGCCAGAAGAGCCTGCTTATCCACGGCCTGGATGGTCCGCCAGTCGATATAGGTGTCCTGTATCAGTGGCCCTGTCGCAGGAAGAAAGAATGCCTCATACACGCGATTGCGCCGAACGTTTCCCGCCATGCCTAAGTCCGGAATGGCGCTCAAGCGGATAACCCGGGCGACCAGAACACTGTCGAACCGCGGCTTATCGATATCGCATCCGTGGCTCAATACGCAGATATTTGATACCAGCAGGTCCGCCTGCTCGTCTAGTTCACGAGGGGCCTTCCGGCAGGCGACTATTCGACGGATGAGATCACCCTGGTCGAGCTCGCCGACGGAGCGAACCTAATAGCTCACCAATCAGCCAGGTCGTCTACAAACGGAAGTTCGATACTCACGTATCCCGCTTCGCTAGCGGCAAGTCGTTCGCTGCGCGCGCGGTGGGAAGCCGCCAGCTGCTCCTGGGTCCTGGCAGGCGCCAGGTCCGCGTCCGCTGCCGGGCCTTCTTCGAGGATCATCGCAAGCGCCCGGCGCCTGAATGGGAGCCGAACCGGCTCCAACAGACTCACCCGGCCCTTCTCGTCGATCGTCGCTTCCACAGTCTGAATCATCGATATCCCTCCAGCACGATTATACCACGCGAGAAATCTAGGCCGTGAACTATACGGCATGGTCTGCTTTCTCCTCTAGCCAGGAGTTGACGAGCGCCTCCGTGGACGTATTTTCCTTCCGCGCCAGCTTCTTCATTAGCGCCTTGTCAACCGCCATCAGGAAGGTGACCTTCCTTATTTCGACGTCGAACTTCGTTTCGGGAAGATCGAAGTTGCCCATATTGGTAGTTTCGAAGAATTCAGTCAGGTCACCCACATTAGTGAATTCCGGCATCTTGCTTTCGGCCACACCTCTTTTACTCTCAGCGGGCTATTTCGCGAGCGCTCAGCCATCGCCGTACTCCGTACTAGATCTCCCAGCCCTTGCGATATTCGCGTGTCAGGTGCTTGTTCGCCTCCGGGAGGTTCGTGATTTTCGCGGCAGCGGAATCCCAGAGGAGCCTCCGGCCACCCAGCCGCAACGAAATGGACGCCAGGTTGACCGCGTCGGAGAGCGGGCGCGCCAGCTGGAAATCTCCATAGCTCGCAGGACCGCCCTTGAATGCGGAGATCCATGCCGCATCGCGCGATCCACGAGCGCCGCCCCGCCTGCGCGGCGCCGGCTCCGGCAGGTTGTTGGCCGTTCGGTAGGCCCGCATTTTCGCTTCGGGTATCAATTGCGAGTCTTCAGCACGGAATCCACCCAGGATCCGACCCTTATCGCCGACGAACATCATTCCCTCTTCGTCCAGCTCTTTGTTCTCGGCCATGAACTCCTCGGGAACGGCCGGCTTGATGCCGCCATCGTACCAGTAGATGTCCAGTGGGCCGCGATCCCCCTTTGCCGCGAAACGCATGCGGATCGTACAGGCGGCAGGGAACGAGTAATCGTTCTCAATTCGCGAGCAGATGTGGTCCGAAACCGCGCAGACGTGGCTCGGGGTCGATTCGACGCTGATCGGGGAGTCGAGGTGGAGCAGCTGGAAGATCGGCCAGAGACTGTAGTGGCCCATGTCCGCGATCGAGCCGCCGCCGAAATCGTACCAACCGCGGAAGTTGGTGTGCGTGTAGTTCGGATGGTACGGGCGATCCAGCGCAGGCCCGAGCCAGAGATCCCAGTCGAAACCGGCGGGAACTCGCGGCCTGTCGGCCGGCAACGTCGGAAACTGCGGCCACATCGGCCGCATCGACCAGTTGTGAATCTCTCGCATCGTTCCGATGGCGCCGGATTTAACCAGATCCAGTGCCTGTTTCTGGCTTGTGCCTTCGCTTGCGGGCATGAAGTGCGTGGCAAGCTTCTTCGCGCCGGCGGTCTCGATGACCGCCCTGGCCTCGATCAGCCGGTTCGCGAGCGGCTTGTGTACGATCACGTTCATGCCCTTTTTGAGGGCTGCGATCGAGATGGTAGCGTGCGTGTGATCCGGAGTCATGATCTTGACGGCGGTGACATCCTTCTCTTTCTCCAGCAACTCGCGGAAATCGACATAGGTGGCGCAGCCCTTGAACTGATCTCTTGCCCGCTGCTTGGCGTAGTAGCTCTCCACGATCTCCTTGCCGACGTCGCGGCCTCCCGGCACATGGTCGACGCCCTCTCGCCAGGTCGGGTTCTGGATCAGTCGCCGAATGACGTCTCGAACGTCGTTCTTGCTCCATTCCAGATAGTGGGCGCCGTCCTTCTCGACGTCGCACACCGCGACGATCTGGACGTCCGGGCTGGAGAGGATCCCGCCGATCTCCCGGATCGCCTGCGTGCCTACTCCGATGCAGGCCATGGTTATCTTTTCGCTGGGCGCGACATATCCTGGCCCGCCAAGGACATGTCGCGGCACGATGGTGAATGCGGTCGCTGCCGCGCCGCTCGTGAGCATGAACTGTCGCCGTGAAAGAATGCGTTCCGCGGAGCGCTTTTTCGTGGCTTCCGGCGTGGTCGCGGTTGTTTCCTTGGGTTTCATATAGGTCCCTCGCAAGACTGATCGTGACGTCAGCTCGATTCGGCGTCGTGAACGAGATACTATTGTTCTAGTTCTTTGATAGTAGGAGCAGTTCCTTCCACGACCAGGCACGGCAGCTATTTCGTTCTCCCATCGAAATATCGACGGGCGCGGCAGCTGGCGCAGGGCGGCCACGATCGATGCGCTCCCCGCGTAACGAGGTGCCGCGAAAGCGACCGAGCCTTCCACCAGCAGCGTAGCGTTTCACTACTCCGGCTCCGCCAGGACCTCCTCGATCGCGCGTCGGTTGATTACGGCGAGTACGGGGTTGGTGGTTAGATAGTAGGGCAGGGCGATCAGGCCGATGGACAGCGCCCAGCCTCGGCCGCGCGCCCAGGTCGCCTCGTCGACGGCAAGGTCGTCGCGAAAGACCTTACGCGCGTCGGCGGACAGCAGATTCCACGCGACGATCAGGTCGCAGGCTGGATCGCCTACTCCCAGACAGCCGAAATCGATGACCGCACTGAGGCGCCCGTTCACTGCCAGCAGGTTCCCGGACTGCAGGTCGCCGTGGATCCAGACCTGCGGTCCGTCCCGCGCCGGAACCTGGAGCGCCGATTCCCAGGCCGCCGCCGCCGCCCCCGTATCGATCAGTCCGGCACAAGCGTCAATGGCGGCGCGGGTGGCTGCGTCCCGCATCGCTAGCGGGGCGCCTCGGCCGGAGTTGTGCGCGCCGGGCGGCGGTCCGCCGGTAGCGTCGATTCGCTGCAGCGCCAGATTGAACCGGGCGAGCGCAGTCGCAACCTCCCGCGGATCTGCCATCCGATCGAGCGTCGCGTTCTCACCCTCCAGCCACGTTGTGACGGACCAGCACCACGGGTAGACTTCCGCGGGCGCGCCCTGAGCGAGCGGCGCCGGGATGGTAAGCGGCAGGAGCGGCGCCAGCCGGGGCAGCCACTCATGCTCCTTCTCAACCTGCCCGGCCGCCCAGTGGATGCGGGGCATTCGCACGGCCATATCCTCGCCGAGTCTATAGAGCGCGTTGTCCGTCCCGGCGGAAAGCACCGGCCGGACGGACAGCTCCGCCCACTGTGGGAATTGCGCTGCGAGCATCCGACGCACCAGATTGACATCGGTTTGCACCTCGTCGGCATGCATCTTTACATCGACCATGCGAGTCTCCCGTGTTGGCGCACAGTGAGCTAACGCTATTTCGTGCCGGAAATCCCAGCTACTATATCCGCGCTTGTCCGGCGAGAGTCGGGACTACGGTACAATGTGATAACAGGAATCGAGGCGAATCGATCGGGCGGCGGGAATAAGTGCCATATCGATGACAATGAGCACGGTGTATGAGACCAGTAAAGTCGTGAAGGGACGGGTGATACACCTGGTGGATCAACCCATAACCTTTGAGCAGTTCCTTGAAATCGCGGGCGAAAAGGACGATGTCGAGCTCGTAAAGGCGTTCTCCGCCTGGAGTCCGTTCCCGGGTTTCATCTATCGTCGCATCAGTAGGTGCGAATACCTCGATTGAGCGAACTGTCCCATCGGTGACTCTGGAGATGTACCAGCGCGGCATCAATGCCGTGCGGCGTCCGGTGGCGGAGCAGAAACTCGACTCCTAATCCGCCGACATATCCGCAGGGATCGTCCAGTGCGGCGGCCACTATGTCTGTCGCCTCGTCGGAATCGTTTCCCGATCGCAGAAGCGCCGTCATCGCGTTCACGCGCACCTGGTTCTCTCCGGTCCACTGGTTGTGAAGCGGCTCCTGCCAGCCGGGATTGGACTGCATCAGCAGGCGTCGGAGCTCCGGGAGCGCCTCTTCGCCCACATCTCCTATCTGCCCGAGCGCGTCCAGCGCCGTCCGGACCACGCGGTGCGAAGGATCTCGCAGAGCCGCGATAACCCCGGTAAGGCTGGAGCGCGCCTCCGCACCCATTTCGCCCAGTGCAAAGAGCGCGTTGATTCTCACCCACTCATTCTCGTGATTTAGCAGTTCGGCCAGCGCGGGCGCCGCCGGCCCGCTGACCGCCGACAGCGCATAGGCGGCGTCTTCCAACGGAACCGCCTCTTCGTTCCAGCCGCTCTCCGTCCGCCGCGCCAGATCCGCCGCCAGAGGCCCAACTGCTTGCGCTCCAATTGCGCCGAGCGCATAGATTGCGTTCTGCCGGACCGCCTCACCGCCGCCCCAGGCCGCTATGAGTGCGGGGATCGCCGACTCAGCGTTCTCGCCCAGCGCCGCCAGCGACTGAATCGCCGCGACCCTATCGGCCGGGGTCCCCGTTTCCAGCGCGGACAACAGCGCAGGGAGAGCTCCGGCGGACGGGACCTCGACACCGGAGAGACCGCGACCGTCCGGCGTTCGCCCGGACGCCCAGTCCCACAGTCGCGTCCAGACGACCGTCGATTCCGCAGGCGACTCGTGACGTTCCGGCGTGCTCCATTCGGCGTCCCGGCAATCCCACGCCGGCTCGGCAGGCTCCCGCGTACGGACAAATACGAACTTCGCCATGTGCCGCGTACAGCTCTCCAAATTGAGCGAACCACCGTGAGCGATGTCGAAATGGATCAGAACGCAGGTCCCCGCCGGACCGGCCGCCTGGAAGCCCCGCGTGTAATCGGAGTCCGAGAGCGACCGGTTCAGATGCGTCGCCGGGATCAACTGCGTCGGGCCCATGGAAAACGATGTATTCTGCGGATAGTAGAGAATCATGGCGTACCGGAGGGCATGGTGGCGCCGGCGCGATAGGGGGCTGTGGGAATCCTGGTGCCAACCTATGAAGGAGTGCGACCCCTTGCCCATCCGCGCGCCCTCCGCGGTCTGCTCGCCAGGCTCATTGTTGTGAACGTACCGATGGGGATGAAGGATGTATTCCGGACCGAGAACGCTCGACAAAGCTCCGCGGACTCGAGAGCTCGCCAGCACCTGTTGCATCTCCGGGACGGTGGGAAGGATATTGTTTCCGGGATTGCCCTCTTCGTGCAGGATCCACTGCAGTTTTCGGTAGATCGCTCCGTGCACGTCGGCGTCGATGCCAGAGTCCAGGACCAGGTAGCCGTCGGTGATAAACCTGCGCATCTCGTCGTCGGTGAGAAGCTGCGGGGCGACTTCGCCGTTCTGAGCAAATCGAGAGAGCATGAGATCTCCTCTCCTGCAGCCGAGCCCGGGTTACCGGCGGCCCTGGCGAACCGCAATCGGAACATAGCCGATCTCCAACCCGCGTGGTGGCGTCACGAGCATCGCCGGATCGAGACTTGCAAGCGAGCCAATGCGCGGCGGAGGCTGGTACTCCCTGTGGGAGGTCCACTGCGCGTGAATATCCTGCACGATGGACTGTAGCCGGGACTTTTCAGCATCGCTCAGGTCGGCGTCCTGCAGCGAGGGCTGATCGATGAACCGGTACCAGTAGTAGGTCACCTCGCTCCCATCCGTAAGTCTCGCGTGAAACGGTCCGGCCGCCGGTCCCGGTTTATGCCAGCAGTTGTCGGGACCGTCCGGCGACGAGTAGGCTTCGGTGGCGGAAGCGAGAGGAAATGCCGCACTCTTCAGTCCGGTTTCGTCCGGTATCGCTTCCACGTCGGAGGCCGCCATCGCCTTCCCATCCTGCCGAAAGTACTCCGGGAACGCACCTCGCCGGAGCTTGCTCGGCCCTGACCGGAGACGCGAACTATTCCACTGGAGGCCGAAGGCGGTCTTGTCGAAAACGGCCGTTCTCACCCAGCTCTCACAGCCGCGAACCGGCTGATGCTCCTCGCCCTGGCGCAGATCCAGCGACCGGGCGGTACATGCGGGAACAATCGCTCCCTTGACATCGAACCGGCCAGTGGCAGGCGGTCCGCCTGCGATCCACCTCTCCATTTGGCGGTAGAGCGCCTTCCTAGAGTAGTGCGTCAGGTTGTGAATGAGGATCGTGCGGCCCTCCCGATCGACCGGAAACTGAAGGCGTGGTATGCGGCTGTAGCTTACGCCTTTCGCGTCACGGCTGGTGAATCGGGGAACCGTGTTGATCTCGATCGCTCCGCCCGTTACCAGTCCCGGTCTGGCGTCCAGTCCGCGCGCCAGGGCCGGAGGATGCCTGCGCGAAATACGACTCCAGGTCGCCGGGGTGTAAAAGGCGACCGGCCCCTTGAAGTTCCCGGCGTTGAGAAACAGAGTCCAGCACTGTCCTCCGGTTGGAACCGGCAGGCCGGCTGTGACGGCCTTCGGCTCGACGAGCGGCAGCGCCATCCATGCGTAGCCAAGGAGTTCGCCGAACGTGCCTCTGCTAAAGGTAAGTCCATCGGGAGGAACCAGCAGGCGCGGGCTGAGCTGCGCGATTCCCATCTGGTCCGCTGCCAGGGCAGTCGTGCCGCCGAATCCCCAGCCGGGAGAAGAGATCTCGTTGTTATACCCATTGGCCGTTCCATTCATGCGGAACTTTGCCTCGGGCGACCCAAACCTCGTGCTGGCCCAGAAGCCGAGTCCGCCTTCGATGGTCTGGAATACATCGCGGTAACTTGGGCCGCGTTCGGGCCAGTTGTCGCGAGCGACCGTTCCGGTCGGCAGCAGCGGGGTCTCGATCTTCCGGTTCTCCGGTACGATCCAGATCGAGGCCAGACCGATCTGGAAGTTGGCCAACGGCCGTTCGACTAGCGGCCAGGCTGCCGCATAGAGGCTCACACCGTATCCGTACTCGTCCGGCGGCGACGGCACGTCCATACTGATGTAGCCGGCGAGTCCCTCTGAAACGAGCTTCGGCATCGGTGGCGTGTCGGCCGAACCTCCACGAGCTCCGCCGGCACAAAGGGTTGTGAGCACAAGCGCGATGCGCAAAATCGCAGATCTCATCAAGTGGCTCCGACACCGTAACGGTTCTGCGGTTCAGGGTGGGTGCGGAATCGTATACGGGTCCAGTACGGATCCTGCAGGGCCTGCCGCGACGTTCCCTATGTTGTCAGCGGCGGGACGCCGCTGCTACGGCACTGCGCCGGACTACTCTCAGCGGCGAGACGCCGCTGCTACGTTGCCGCCCGAAGCAACCGCCAGCCGCGTACCGGAGCAACAGGTGAGGCTACGGTTTCACTGCATCCCAAATCACGATTGCCCGGTTCGCGGTAATGTGCTGCAAACCTGCCTACCTGCGTTAAGCGCGCGGCGCGGCCACTACATGGCTCGATGTCGTGGATAGATCGCTCGGCAGGAGAAGCGAAACGTTCCGCCTAATGACCAAACGGTCTTGGGCGGCACATGCCGGGCCGGCCCATCTGCCCGAACTCATCTTGCCAACCGTACGATACCCCACATCCGGCCGTGCCGCCACATCTGCCATGCGATAGCGGCCCGGCGACGATACACGTAAACACACATGACTGGTGAGAGCGAAAACGGGCGCCGAAGTTTGACCTTGCTGGTCTGCTTGACCGTTGTCCTCGTCAGCCTGGTCACCTGCGCCCACGCGCAGAATCTTCCGCCTCCTGACCAGGCGGACCTGTTTCTCGACTTTCGGGCAAAGTCAATCACGCTAAGCCTTCCCGACGCACCCGAAATTACCAAGGATCTGCAGCCGGCAATCGAGCGTGCAATCGGCGCTCCGGTCCACAGCGTCCGAACTTCAGAAAATGGTGGCTGGACCTTTTTCGCCCGCAGTCCGGGCGCCTTTCGCTGGAAAGGGCTTATGGCAGAGGCGATCGTACGTCCCGCGCCCATCATCGCCTGGCTCCGGAAGCGAGACTATCGCCGGATGACCGTAACGTTCGTCGCGCAGCACACGCCTGTCGCGCATGCGGGGCCAGGAAGCATCAATGTCTCGAGTCTCGAGTGGCATGACTTCTACTATCCATTGATTCTGGTTCGGGAACGACCGATACCGGAACAGGTCACGTTCGAATACGGCTATCGAATCCAGGATCTATTCGCGCCGGCTCTCGCGGTGGTCCTACCACCGCTTTTGGCCGTCCTGCTGGCCCTGCTTGCACGGCGCACGATTCTCCAGGCTTCAGTTGAGGACGCCACGGCAGGATGGTTTGCCTACGCGCGGCGGGTCGGTCACATATCACTCGGAATGTGGCTGCTCACGTTTTGCGGATTCCTGGCAACTAACGGCGTCCAGGCCATTGGTTTCATCGGCGGCCAGGGAAGGGACGAGCTGGGATGGCCGATATCCGCGGCTGCGATGCTCGTGCCGGCGTGGTTGGGACGCCCGGCTATCGCAGCGATATCCTTTCCCGTCATTGCGCGTGTGCGCGGCGTGACCTGGACGCGGGCCGATATCGTGATGCAGACGTTTTGGAGCATTGCTCTACTCCTGGTGCCTCTACTGTTCAGTATGATCGGATTCGGCGCACTTCTCGATTCCGAACCACGGCGCGGGGTCGCGTGGTTGTTTGCGGCGATGGTCGGCCTGCGATTATGCCATGCCCAGCTCCGTCGGACGACGCAGCTATCGCCTGAGGCGGTTACGACCGGAGAGCTAAGGGATCGCATATTCGGGCTGGCGGAGAAGGCCGGCGTGAAGCTCAACCAGATCTACCTGTTCGCCGCCGGGAAAGGCAAGCTCGCAAACGCCTTCGCGATGTCGAACAACAACGTCATCGTTACCGACTACCTGCTGGAGCATATGAGCAAGCGCGAGATCGACGCCATTATGGGCCATGAGCTGGCGCGCCTGAAGCACAAGCACCCGGTGCAGCTCGCCAGAGTCTTCCTGCTTACCCTGGCGATCCCGATGGTGGCCCTTCTATTTTATTCGGCTGCCAGGGATTTCTCGCACATCCACGGCCCAGACCTTACGGGCACGGCATTTCTCCTTCCACTCTCGTTCCCGATCGCGCTGCTCGCAATGTCATTCGTCTCCAGGCGTTTCGAGCGCGTCGCGGATTCCGGCGCCGTGGAGCTCGCCGGCGACCCTGAGGCGCTCATCTCCGCGTTGGCGAAGTTGAGCCGCCTCAATCACATTCCCACCTCGTGGGGGCGATGGACTCAGGGGACGGTCACACACCCCGCCACTGCCGCAAGGGCCCAGGCGATAGCGAGCCACGCTGGAATCGCGCCGAATCGTGTTCAAGAATTGCTCGACGAAACGAGCTCGGATCCTGAGCGATACGCCCTTCAAGTTCCTGCCCAGGGACGCGTCTATTCGACCATGCTCCGGATTCAGCTTCAGTCGCGTCTCAGTCTGCAGCTAACCGTCGCAACGCTGCTTCCCATTGCAGCCTGCGCCGCTGCCGCGCAGTACCTGCATCTCTCGGGGGCGGCGCTTGTCATGGCCTGGATTGCGGGCGTCCTCGGCGCGATCGGCTGCAATGTTGCGGTGCTCAATTTCGGGGCAGTTCAGGGACTCGCGCGGGTTCGGCGTGCCCTCGCCGCCCGGCTCGCCGACGAGGGATACCCGCAGGCGGGGAACGGTCAGTTCGTGCAGTTCTCGCCCGGCAGCGAGACACGCGCCTATGATGGGGCGACCAACTGGGACGCGGGTTTCCTGATCGTGGCTCCGGGCTATGTGGCGTACATCGGAGAGAACGTCCGGTTCGTTCTCCCAGCGAATCAGATCACCGCCGCTCGATTGCAGACGGGCTGGCCGGGCTGGCTGCCGTCTCCGCGGGTGCGGATCGTCTGGGGCGATCCTGAGTCACAGCTGCATGGTGAGTTCCAAATCGCCAGCGCGGACGGGCCGACCGTTCTGTCGAACAGCGTTCGAACCGAACACCTTGCGTCGACCGTGGACGATCATTTCAATGCCCACGGTTCGACCGCGCCCATCCCGCCGCCGCTCACCGACCTCGGGCCTCCCTCGATCGGCTCGGTCACCGGCCTAACAGTGAAAGAGTCCGTCCGTCCTGGTGTGGTTATTCGCTCCGTGTTTGCGGCAGCGGTCTACGCATTGTGCCTATCGATCGTAATTGGACTGGAGTATCTGCCCGACCGTGGCGGCGCGGCCCTCTACACGATCGGCGCGGCCATCGCGATGGGCCTCCTCCAGTGGTTCCCTATCTCCGGCGCAGCACGATGGAACGCATTCACCGATAAGAGCCAGAGATGTTAAAAGGACGTGATTTCGCCTTCGTCCATTCGATTGCCTTGCCGTCAAGGCAGTCCGACGCTCCAACGGCTCGATCGCCTCGAAAGGCGCCAGCTTGGAGATGCTGAATAATATGGGCTACTGCCAGTGACTTTCGTGGCAAACCCCAAATAGTGCCGTCCTCGCCGGCATCCAGAACGTCCACAGTCTCGTTCACACTGTTGAGGTCGTTCACTCGCGTTCGCGCTGGAACTTTGCCCTTGCGCTCCCGGCGAACTCGGCAGACGCATTCTCAAGTCTCTGAAGGATCTCTTCCGGACTGCGTCCCAACGTGTCGCGCGCGGCTGGGATGACCGTGTTGCACTCGTTGGCATCCATGAAGCGGACAGCCTCCAGCAGACCGGGCTGCTCGTTGGGTGCAACCACCAGGAATCCGTGCTTGTCCGCATGTATCAAGTCTCCTGGCGAGACGGTTCTGCCGAACACCTCTACGTCACAGTCCCACCTCACCGGAGTGGAAAATGCGTGACCGACGCACAGGCGCCGCGCGAGCGCCTTGAAGCCCGCGTTGGTCATCTCGTCCACATCGCGGATCGCACCGTCGGTGATGGTTCCGACACAGCCCAGCGCGCGATGCGTGTTGCCGTTCACCTCGCCCCAGAACGAGCCGAGGACACGGGGCTTGTCCATATCCTGGATCACCACGATCTTCGGCCCCGGCACACTGGCGACATACCGCCGATATGCGGCCACACGCTCACTCCGATTCGTGTCGCGATGCGTCCGGTTGCCAGGCTCGATGACCAGGGTGACCGCATATCCGACCATCGGACCCATCTGCGGCATAAAGTCGCGGGTCTCCTCAAGATTGAAAGCATCGGCGCCGGGATTGCACCTGGTAATCTGCTCCCAACCGTTGTAGATCGTCGGCGTATTCCAGCGCTTCAGCTGGAGCAGGTCGGCGTGAGAGAGAGCCCTGATCACGTTCGTATTCTGCGACTCGTCTATCGTGCCCATGGGTCCTCCTGATCTGGTACGCCGGCCAGGCTAATCTGCTGATCGGTCTCGCAATGGGTCGAAAATAGAGAACGCAGCAGATCAAACATTCGCAGTCTCCACGACCATCGCCGAAGCCGTTCCTGTGATACTCTGCAGTGGCAAGCCCTACGGCCCGTATTGGACGCCGCTGCCACTTTCCTCCGCCGTAGACGCGGTGTCCCGCCGCGTTAGCCGTGCCGTAGACGGCCATCAGCCGCGGGACGCCGTAGCTGTCCCTCCTCTGCTACAAAGCCGTCCCTAAACGTTGTCAGCAACGTGGGCCGGGGCGATTACTCGCGTCTCAACCAAGAATCCGCTTAATCCCGTCAATCCTGTTAATCCCGTCAAAAAGCTTCATCCGCCTCAACGTCGTCAGCAATCGCCGCGAACTGCCCCAGCGCAGCCTGCAGATCCTCCATGATCTCCAACGCGATCACCTCCGGCGCCGGCAGGTTCGCACTATCCTCGAGGCTGTCGTCCTTCAGCCAGAAGATATCCAGATTCGCCTTGTCCCGCTTGATCAGGTCGTCGTACGAGAACCGCTTGAACGCTTCGCTCTCCGCGCGGTCGTGCCGGTTGGCCGGGTTAAAGCAGGTCACGAACTCGTCGAGATCCGCCCGTTTGAGAGGATTCTCCTTGAGCGTGAACCGACGGTTTGTACGCAGATCGTAGATCCAGAGCGCCTCGGTCCATGGCTGCTCTCGCGCCGGCTTGCGATCGAAAAACAGGACATTCGCCTTGACGCCCTGCGCGTAGAAGATCCCTGTCGGCAGCCGCAGCAGCGTATGCACGTCCGCCTGCGTGAGCAGTCGCCGGCGGACCGTCTCGCCGGCCCCTCCCTCGAAAAGCACATTGTCCGGCACGACGATCGCCGCCCGGCCGTGCTGCTTCAGAATGGTGAAGACGTGCTGCAGGAAGCTTAGCTGCTTGTTGCTGGTCGTTGCCCAGAAGTCCTCGCGCGTGATGACGAGGCTCTCCTTTTGCGTGTCGCCGTCCTCTCCCACGATCGTAACGCTGCTCTTCTTGCCGAACGGCGGATTGGTGAGTACCAGGTCGTATTCACCGCGTTTCGCGGCCAGCGCGTCCCACGTCGTAACCGGCAGCGTAGCAACGGCGTCTCGCCGTCGATAAGGGTACTGTACGCTTGGTTCCTGCAGACTGCCGTACGAAAAGAGGTTTGGCATGGCGAATCAAAGCCCTTACGGCCGGTAGGTTCATATGCCGCGGAACGATCGAAGGCGGCGCCACGAGAGACTTTCGCCGCCGCAAAATAGAACCGCAACTGTCGCCTATCATTCTAAGCCGTTGCCGGTCATACCTCCTTGGTCGTCCCGCCGGGCAGGTAATCTTGTCGCGTCGTGTGGCAGGGGATTGGCACGCGCAAGCGGAATCTAACGCAGAGACCCTATCGCTGAGAGGAAAGACAGATGAGAGTTCGCTACTGGATGCCCGCCGCTCTGTTCGCAGCGCTGCTCGGTTCAAGCGCGCGATTCGCGCCACGGACCGCGCTGGCGGGCCAGCCGCCCGAGAGCAAGGCCGAATGGTCCGCTTATGGCGGCGGCCCTGACGGAATCCGGTATTCGAGCCTCAGTCAGATAGACCGTTCGAACGTGGCCCGGCTTCAGGTCGCCTGGACCTTCGACTGCGGGGAGGGGCCGGGTGGAACGCAGGCTCAGCCGCTCGTCGCGGGAGGCGTACTCTTTGCGGTGACTCCGCGTCACAACGTGGTGGCGCTCGACGCCGCAACGGGAAGGCCGATCTGGAAATTCGACTCCGGCATCATCGGGCGCGGGCCGAACCGGGGAGTCGCCTACTGGGACGAGGGAGGAGAGCGGCGCATCTTTGCGGCCGTGCAGAACTGGGTCTATGCGCTGGACGCTACGACCGGTAAGCCGATGCCAGACTTTGGAGTGAATGGCAGGATCGACCTGCGCGAGGGCGTTGGGCGAGATCCAGAGAAGCAGTCCATCATCCTGACAACGCCTGGAGTCGTGTATAAGGATCTGTTGATCGTCGGCGGCCGTGTGTCCGAAGGACTGCCGTGTACTCCTGGCGATATCCGCGCCTACGACGTTCGCACGGGCAAAATGCGATGGTCGTTCCACACGATCCCGCATCCGGGCGAGTACGGATACAAGACCTGGCCCAAACTGGCGTGGAAGGTCTCCGGCTCCGCCAACAACTGGGCGGGAATGACCGTGGATGCAGCGAGGGAGATCGTATTTGTGCCGACCGGATCCGCAGCCAGCGACTTCTATGGCGCGGATCGACTGGGAGACGACCTTTTCGCCAACACGATGCTGGCGCTCGATGCGAACACCGGCAAGCGTATCTGGCACTTCCAGGCCGTCAAGCACGACATCTGGGACCGCGATTTTCCGGCGCCCCCCGCCCTTGTTCGCGTCAAACGTGGGAGCAGGTGGATCGACGCGGTGGCGCAGACCACCAAATCCGGACACGTCTACCTCTTCGACCGCAGGAGTGGGAGACTCCTCTTCCCCGTCAAATATCGTAAGGTCGAGCCAAGCACGGTTCCCGGCGAAGTTGCAGCCAAGACACAGCCGCTGCCAACGAAGCCGGCGCCGTTTGCTCGCCAGGTCCTGACGGAGGAGATGCTGACCACCCGGACGCCCGAGGCGCACCTGTGGGCCGTGGAGCAGTTCAGGTCGTTCCACGGTGGCACCCAGTTCGTGCCCTTCCGCGCCGACCAGGAGACGATCATTTTCCCCGGTTTCGACGGCGGTGCGGAATGGGGTGGTCCCGCGTTCGACCCGGAGACAGGGCTCCTCTACGTGAACGCAAACGAGATGGCCTGGACATCGCACCTGACCAAGAACGAGGAGGCCAGATCCGCCCGCGGACTCTACCTTCACAACTGTGCAAACTGCCATGGCGACACGCTCGCAGGATCGCCGCCCCAGCTTCCGAAGCTGCTGAAGATGGGCCTGAAGTGGGACCTGGCCGCGATTTCCAAAATCACCCGCCAGGGCGCTGGGCGGATGCCCAGCTTCCCGAACCTTTCCGATGCCGAGGTAACGGCGGTATCGCAGTACGTCCTGAGTGGAGAGAGCAAACCGATCGAATCCGACGAGCCGGCGGCGGTGACGCTGGAGTATCGATTTACCGGCTATCACAAGTTCCTGGATCCGGAAGGCTATCCTGCGATTTCGCCACCGTGGGGCACGCTAAACGCTATCAACCTGAACACCGGCGAATATGCCTGGAAGATCCCGTTGGGCGAATACCCGGAGCTGGCAAATAAGAGCATGCCCGGAACGGGTCCGTCTGGAACCGGCACGGGTCCGTACGGAAAAGACACCGGCAGCGAGAGCTACGGCGGCCCGGTCGTCACCGCGGGCGGGCTGGTGTTCATCGCCGCAACGATCTACGATCGGAAGCTCCGCGCATTCGACAAATCCACTGGAAAACTGCTCTGGGAGACCACACTTCCGTTCTCCTCCAATGCGACCCCCGCGGTCTACTCAGCAGGCGGGCGCCAGTTCATTGTGGTGAACTCGGAGGGCAGCAAGGGCCGCCCAAACGACCCAAAAGGCGGCAGGTACATCGCCTTCGCCTTGCCGCGGCCCTGAGTCCCAATGTAACCGCGGCGTCCGCCCGCGAGAAGGTAGTATCTGCGGCTACTGCGCGATTGCCGATGCCAGCGGCGGGCCTATGGCCCGTATGAGACGCCGCTGCTACGTGGACGCGGCGTCTCGCCGCGTGAACGTTCGATGACCGCCGCTACTACTACTACGGCGCGATGTCAGCAGAAGCGGGTGCTCGTCAGGGCGTCATATCACCGACGACAAGAACGTTGATTTCGGTTACGCGCCCAAGAGCGCGATCGCCCGTCAGAAACGCCTGGCAGCCATGCTCGATTGCAGTCGCGACCTGTAAAGCATCGGGCGTCCGAAGGCCATAGCGAGCACGAAGCCTGGCGGCGCTGCTGGCAACCTGTTCGTCGATGGGAACAGTTTCGATTCCGGCCGATGAGAGGAGAAGTCCGCGATAGGCGTACTCAAGCACCTGATCGCCATTTCTGATCGACAATGGAAGCGTCTCCGTTAGTGTCAGATACGACGTGATGGCGGTCAGCGGGCCGCCAGTCATCCGAAAGACAGAGTCACATACGGGAAAATAGGTCGGGTTGCCTTCTACAAAGTAGATGACGGGCGCCGTATCCAGACCCAGCCGGGTCACGGCCCGCAAAGCGTCCGCAACGGCAAGCCGAGACGACGAAGTTAGCGGTCCCATTGCCGTTCCCGGTCATCCCACTCAGTCCGCAACTCGTCGATGTGCTTTTGCGCGTCTTTGCCGCCCAGCGCTCCATGACGGCCGGCGCCAATTCCGGCGAAGTCCATTACTGAGCGGAGGTCATGAGCGTCGGGAGGGATTCTTCTCATACTAGCGCGAAGCAGCAATGCCGCAACTTCGTCAACCTTCCTGCCTCTGCGCTTCGCCTCCTGTGCCAGCCAGGACGATAACTCATCGTCCAATATAATCGTCATCGTGTCTCTCCAGTAAGTAATGAAAAGCGGCCCAATCACGCTCCGCCGACAGGATAATGTCATCAGTCACTTCAATATACCGTACCGTGCCCTCTTCTCCTTTATGGCGGCACGTTAGTCACCGGGGCGGCCTGACATTCTTCGTCGCAACGTAGCCGCGGCGTCTCGCCGCGTGAACGTTCGATGACCGCCGCTGCTACTACACGGAGCTCATCTCATTGCAATCCACTTCCCGAACCGCAACACCAAAACTTCTCATCGTGATAGCCCTGGAACCGGACGATGTCGACGCCGACGCATTTCGGGAAGCGATCGACCGCCGGCCGGACCTTCGGGACCGAATCGATCTCCGGTTCGGGCGCGGCGACGCGCTGGATGCCTTACTCCCGGACGCGGAAGTCATCGTATGCGGCAATCTGTCGGAGGAGCAGATCGATCGAGCGCAAACCCTGCGCTGGATCTCGTTCTGGAGCGCCGGGATGGACGGCAAGGTCACCGCGCGGATGCGGGATCGCCGCCTGCTGCTGACGAACGCAAGTGGTGTCCACGGCCCCAACATAGCCGAGCACGTGATCTGTTTCATGCTGATGTTCACGCGTCGGATGGACGTACACTTCCGTTCGCAGCTCCAGGGGCGATGGGAGCGAGGACTTCCGGCGAACAAGGCCGGCGCCGACGAGCTGACGGGACAGACGCTTGGCATCGTCGGACTGGGCAGAATCGGTGAGGCGCTCGCCGTCAGAGCCAGCGCCTTCGGAATGCGGGTCGTCGCCGTGAAGCGAGACCCCTCCTCTAGGCACGGTCGCGGACCGATCGAGGCCGTCTACGGGCTGGACCGAGTCGAAGAGCTGCTGGCGGAGTCGGACCATGTCTGCATTGCGCTGGCATACACGCTGCAAACGCACCATCTCTTCGACGCCAGGCTGCTCGGCCACTGCAAGCCCGGCGCCTACCTCTATAACGTTGCGCGCGGAAGGATCGTCGATGAGGCGGCGCTGATCGACGCGCTGCACACGGGAGCAATCGCCGGAGCGGGCCTCGACGTGTTCGAGACGGAGCCGCTGCCGCCCGAAAGCCCGCTTTGGACTCTCCCAAATGTGCTCATCACGCCGCACACGGCCGGCATCACTCCGCACTATTTCGCGCGCGCCGCGGGGCTCTTCACCGAAAACCTTAGTCGTTATATCCAGGGCGAGACACTCGACAATCTCTTCGTTGCCGAGCGCGGGTACTGAACGACGGCTATGCTATAATCAGATATGAACGAGCGCGACTTCGCCAATAAGAAGCGGGCCGACTGGGATCGGCTGGCGGCGATCATCGCGAAGGCCGGGGGAAGGCGCGGGGTTCGCGGGCTAAGTCGTGAGGACGTGCAAGTGCTAGGCCCTCTCTACCGGCGCGTATCGTCGGATCTGGCATATGCCCGCCTGCATGCGACCAGCGCCGACCTGGTCGTCCACCTGAACGGCCTCGTAGGCAGCGCGCATGCGCTGATGTTCGAGGCGGAGAGACCTCGCTCCGCCGGGCAGTCTCTCATTCATTTCTATGTAAACGAGTTTCCAGCGCTCCTTCAGAAGCACGTCGGATATTTTCTTGCGGCGGTCGGCATCTCGGTTGTGGGAGGGATATTCGCCTACTGGCTGGTCATCACCCATCCGGACAAGCTGAGCCTGTTCATTCCCGAGAACCTCCGTTCCTCGGTCGATGTCTGGAAAGAGGGCAAGGTCGCCGGCCCGGCGTATGCCAGCGTCTCGGCATGGTTGATGACCCACAACCAGACCGTCGGTCTACTGGCGTTCGCGCTCGGGCCGATCCTGGCCTTTCCGACCGCCTATTTCATGTTCGAAAACGGCGCGATGCTAGGCGCCATGGCGGCGCTGATGACGCAAGTTCATCAGCACCAGCACTTCTGGCCCGGAATCCTGCCGCACGGATTTGCGGAGCTGACCGCGATATTCATCTGCGGCGCTGCCGGGCTGCTGATGGGAGTATCGCTGCTCTTCCCGGGCCGGTATCATCGCGTCGAGTCCTTTAAGCGTGCCGGCGCCAATGCCATTCGGCTTGTCATCGGCACGTTTCCCCTATTTATTTTTGCTGGTATCGTCGAGGGGATGTTTTCGCATCTGCCGATCCCGGCGCCAGTCCGGCTCACGTTTGCCGGGATAAACGGCCTGCTCTGGTACCTGTATCTCTTTCTGCCAAGACCCGGCGTCGCCGTGTCCGAATCAGAAGTCGAGCTGCAGGGGAACTAGCCCGCTCAGGGCCGCGTAAATGGGACGTACCTAGAGTACAACAGCACGACCGAACACGGGAGCCAACACCGAATGAGCGTATCGGAG
>JBBQVV010000025.1:0-28960 GCA_038211235.1 Chthonomonadales bacterium
CTCGCGCCGCCGCCGCCGCAACCCTTTCGCCGGACGTTGAAGCGCAGCTCCAGACGATCAAACGCCTCCGCAACTCTCGATCTCCGAGGTCGGGCCCGGATCCTCGTCTGTTTGGAGCCCTGCTGCGCCTCGAAGAGATACTGCCGCGCTCTCAGGCAACTCGCCGTGCACAGGAGCGCGGCCGTAGGGCCTACCTTGCGATGATAAATGGGCGCTCGCTTACGCTTTCAAAAGGCTGGCCGGCCATGCGAAAGTCCATCGAGCTGACCATGCGGGAGGACAAGACCTATCAGTACGCGATAGACGCGCTGGATCGACGCCTGGCGAGGGACGCAGCGCAACCCGCGGCCGCCGTGCGCAGCCCGGCAGTCAGCAAGCGTGGAACCCTTCCATTCGATCAGATGCGGCCGGGCGACATTATGATTTGGGACGACCGGTCCGGTCCACCGCTCGTGCGAGTCGCGATATCACTATTTGCATCGAAATGCACGCACAGCGCGATCTATCTGGGAGAGACGTCGTCGCGCGCGCATGGGATGGTGCGCTGGACGCTCGAAGCGCATAGCCCCGCCCTCGGTGTGCGCCAGTCTGTGATGGGTAGGAAATGGCTCCGACCAGGTCTGCATGTCGCGCTCGGCCACGTACAGGGCATCTCGCCAGCACGCGCCGCGCAGATTACCTCGGCTGCCCTGGAAGCCTATGGCGGCGACGGACGAACGCCTTACCATGTCTGGCCGCCCTGGGATAAGACCTACTATCAGGAGGGCGTCTACTGCTCGCAGCTCGTCTGGAGCATCTACAATAAGAGTGGCGTCGATCTTGACAGCAACGACTGGCACTATCTCGCTTGGTTTACCGTGCACAACTGGTTTAATCCGTATGCGGCGCCGACGGCCTATTTCGCCGTATTCCCGGATGAGATCAAAGCCAGCCCGCACGTCACGTGGTACTACGATCAGGTCAATCCGTAACGAGCATCGGCGAGCGATCGAAGAGGAGGTCGACATGACGATCGATGGGCAGGAACCCGCCCAATCCACATCCGGGGCAGGATCGTGGTCCAATTATAGTCCACGGATTGATACCGCCGCGGTCACTGGCCTGCTTCGTCATGGCGCCTCACGTGCCTTCCGCAGACGCGGGGGGCTGCTGCTCTCGCTAGTCGCCGTCCTGATCCTGACAGGCCTATTCATTCATCCTCGTGCAATGCAGCCCGCGCAACAGCCGCTCTCGATTCCATATGCGTTCGCACCGTCTCCGAATTGCGACGACCGGCCCGCCGATGCGATAGTGAACTGCATCGTCCTACACTCAACAGTCGAACCGACCACCGAAGGGACGATGAAGATCTTCGAAACGCCGGCTCGCCGAGTGTCCGCTCATTTCGTGGTCGGGCGGGACGGCCGGGTCGTGCAGATGGTCCCCGTCGAGAAGCGTGCGTGGCATGCCGGCGCATCGGTGCTTGACGGTGTGCCGAAAGTGAACGACTATAGCGTCGGTATCGAGATGGTAAACTTGAACGATGCCGACGATCCCTATCCACAGGAGCAGATGGAGGCCGTGGCCGGCATCATCCGTTATATTCGATCTCGGTATGCGGTGCCGGACGAGCGTATCGTAAGCCACGCTCAAATAGCAGTACCGGCTGGCCGGAAGAGCGATCCGTTAGGGTTTGACTTCGAGAAGTTACGCGCGCTGGCGCACAATCCGCCCGGCACAGGTCTTCCGCCCGCTGCGGCAGTTCCGGCCCCAATCGCGACGCCTGGCCCGTAGCGCGAATTGCCGCGGACGGCTTCGCGGGCCGTGCTGCCGTTGGAGTCTTCCCGATTGAACTCGACGTCTGTCTGGTATGGGTTCGGCTGTTCCTTGACAGGCTTCTGGTGAAGTGGTATAGTGGTGCGGTCTGTCGGAGTCGACATCTGCCATTTTCCGGGATTGCACTCGGGGCCTTAGTAGAATACCCGCAAGCAAAAAGGAGCCATTCGTGCGAATTCGAGCCAAGGAAATACACCGTTCACGCAAACGCGAAGAGGAGCGGATCCGTGAAAAGATTAAATCGCTCCGAACCGTAAAGCCCGTTACGGCGTCCCGATCCACCTCGCGTGGAGGCGCGCGGCCTTCTGCTTCAAAATCGCCAGCGACCTCGCGCGCCCCACGGGCTCGTCCGGCTTCATCGAGTAGTTGATTTGGGACAGGATCTCGGATTCGAGTCCCGAATTCCGAGGTCGAATCCATTCGTGGCCATGATGCAGCGAATCCCGGTCGTAGTTGGTATGGAGGTTCGCCTCCGGAAAAAGCATGCGTGCGGCGCCGACGTATGGACCGTAACGCGGAGCGGTGCGGACGTCGGCATGTTATGCTCCGGATGTGGCCGCCGCGTGATGCTGGAGCGTGAGGAGTTCGAGCGCCGCATTCGGCAAATCGTTGTCGTTCCGTCTGTCCCGGTTAGAACGGAGGATGCGTCTTGAGCAGACGTCGCCGGCCGGGTAATTACCAGCTTTCCCCCTCTTTTCTGGCCACCTCTACGTTTGGCGCGGGGATTCTGTTCGCGCTCATCCTTCGGCAGGCCATCGTCCGGGATGAGAACCGCTATTCGACTCTTGTCGCCGTCTCCAAGGCCTCCTCTGTAGTAACCGAGACTTCAAACCATGAGCCGGCCCGTACGCCCAAACCGATCTGGATCGATGTCGACGGCATCCGCGCGGCTGCCCCTCAGCCAGCTGCATTTCACTCGATTTTCGATATCGATGCCACAGTCGAAATCAAGTCGCAAAGCGAAAGACGCAGCGCCGATCCAGCTTTGTCAGAATGCATTCGCTGGGCGCGATTGGAAACCTCGTCGGCACCGACCCGAATCAGCCCCAGCACTGCCGGTGAGCTCATCGATCTGTATGCGGCACGCTCCAAGGACGGCGTTTCCGTATGTGTTGCGAGCAGGTCGCAGGTCGCTCTCGTGACAGAAGTCAGGGCGCAGCTGTCGGGAGCTCCATACAGAGTTGAACGCCTGACGCTGACCAGGCCCTCGCGGAACCTGTCTGGACACCAGCCCGTTCCGCAAGGTGGACCTGCCGCCGCGAGCGCCGAACTGCTTCAAACGAGAGCGGACCTATCTCGATTGAAGGGAGTAAGCCTGGGAACCTACGGGACGGTGATCGTACCCATGGACGTGAACCCGGGCGAGCTCGCAATCCTTCGGTTTACCGATACCGCATATGCGAGCCGGCTGGCACTGAACGAGGTGCGGGAGCAGCTGGCTAGCCTCTCCGCTGCGTCATCCGAGCTGGCGAATCGACTACATGTCATATTCAGTGGGCGCGGTTGTGAGCAGGCAATTTCCGCGTCGTGCCGAGTCGGCGCCGACAGGCGGTGCGCGGAAATCCATCGGTATCTGCTGGTCCTCGGGCAGGCGTACTCGATCCTTCGTAACTTTCAGGAGGCGCGAACCGTCCAAACAGTTCCCGGTGAAAGGTTTCGGTTCGCCCTGGAGAGACTTAGCGCGGCGCTGGCGGATACAAGCGCAACACTGCTAGGTCTCGTTCCGGGCATCGTGGTGTCTCCGGCTCCGAACCAGGCCGCGAATACACCTCACTCGCTGTCGAGCGCCTCTGGTGAGCAGAAGACGTATGGCGCAGGTACGTTCCTTGTTACAGTAAATCTGTCAAATCTGGGCTCGCGGCCGGCCCGGTTGATAAAGATTGGCATCGATCGAGATGCTCTGCCGGCCGGAGTCCGATGCGATCCGATGGAGCCCGCCCTGTTCGAAACGCTTGCGCCGGCTCAATCTGTGCGCGCCACCTTTGTATTACGCCAGCCCGCTGCCAGTCCCGGTGGTATGCGTTGCGTCGGGGATATCTCCTACTTTAGCGCGGGAGCGGCCGCGCATCTGCGTCCGGCCAATTGGTAACTGTTTCACGATCACATCAGTTCGAGGATGATCAACATGGCTCGCCGTCCGATTCGTTTCTCATATCTTCTGAACCTCCGCCAGGTCGGCCCGGTCCAGGTCGTCGGCCTTATCGCGCTTCTTCTGGGCCTCACTTCGCAGGCGCGAGCCGACATCACCATGACGTTCGACGGACTGAAGAGTGGAGACAAGATCAGCGACGTCGAGGTTGTGATCGTGCGAGCCGACGGTGGAGTTGGTGTCGACAAGGTGGAGTTTGCGGTCGATGACCAACCGCGTTTCAGCACGGGAAGCAGTCCTTATACCTTCAAGTGGGATACGATCACCGATACGGAGGGAGCGCATACGCTGGCGGTAACGGCGATTGATGCCAATGGCGTGAAGAAGACGGAGACGCTCTCGCTCACGATAGACAACGAGATTCCTCTCGGCGCGCCGGCCCTTGCCGCGAGAGCGCGTGCCGCGCTTGGGGCGAATGACACAGACGCGGCGTACAGATATAGCCGGCGCGCCCTCAAGGCCGATCCAGACAACATCGAAGCCGCACGAGCGATGGCATCCTACCTGGCCGGCAGACAGAATTGGGATCGAGCCATTCGCGCTCTGGAAAACATGAAGAGCCTCTCACAAAGCGTGCCGGCGATGTTGGAACTCGCCAGTTATCGCATGCAGCGCGGTGTACTTCCGGAGAATAGTGCGAACCTTATTTCGGACTTCGACTCTGCCTTGGCGCTTCGACGTAAGGCAGCCGATGCCTCGATCGACAATCTGAAGGCAATGAACCTTCCTGCCGGTCAGTCCCAGACCGATGAGACGCTAGGCGACGCACTGGTTCGCGCGGCACGATATCGCGAGGCGATCCAGCAGTATTCGCGGTCGGCTGACAGTGGACAGTTGAGCTCAACGAACCGTCTCGCTCTGGCCTATACCCTGAATGAGCAGCCACAGGAAGCGATGATTCTGCTCAGGCCGGTAATGAAGGACAAGCACGACGATGGCGCTTCGCGGGCGGTGCTCGGGCTTGCTCTTCTGAGATCGCGACGTTTCGCCGAGGCAAGACAGGCCGTTGACGCCGATATGGCGGCGCACAATCCCGCAAGCCTGATCGTCGCCGCGTACGCGGACGCCGTGCTAGGAAATGCCCAAAGGGCCGGTCGGGAGGCGAATGAGGCAGCGCAGCTTCTGCCGGGCGTTGGAGAGATCCATTATGCCCTCTCTATGACGCTTCCGAAGCTCGATGAGTCCGAAGCCGAGACGATCCGCGCGATCGCGACGTCACCGTTTCAGACCGGCCCACTAATCGACTATGCCGTGCGATATGCCATGTTGAACGATCGAGCCAATAGAGCTGATACAGCAGTACTTCTCACGGACCTGGCTCTTAAGACGGATCCGGAGAATCAGAGCGCCAAACTTGTGAAGGTGCTGCTCCTGCTGTACCTGAAGCGAATACCGGTGGCGGAACCGGTGCTTGCCGACCTAGTACGCCGTAACCCGCAGGGAGCCGATATCCAGGCGGCGGCCTCGATCTACTTCGACCTGAAAGGAAATACCGCCGCCGCGGTCGAACGGCTCAAAATGGCGACAACGCTGGACAAGGTTTTCTTCGACCTTGGGATCATTCCGAAACCACTTGAGCTGCTATATCGCGACGTTCGCAAGATCCACTATCGTGGCGGCTTCTATCTATCTCCGGAGACGCTCTATCCGTCTGCGACGTCAGCGGTGAAGTCGCAGTAAAACGCAATCGATGATCGGCCAGCCAACAGGTCGTTGTCATTCGAAAAGTTGCCGGGATTGGTCGCCGCGTTCGGCAAAACTCTGGTATAATAGGGCAAGTTTCCCCCCGTTCGCCAACAGGTCGGACAGACGCCGCTCCCCGGCGCAAGATTACGACCCCTCTGCTGGATGCCGCCGTGGATTCAAGGACCCGAGCTCCGCTTACGCGAAGCTGAGGCGTCCGGCCCATGAGGCGCAGGGTTAACTATGCTCACATCCTACAAGCGGCGCGCCTTCGTACTTCTGGCTGTCGTTGCCCTGGAACCGGCATTGGCGTCCTCCGCCCGCGCCTCCGAGTCAGACTCCCTGTGGGATATTCTCAATCGCACCTCCGTGGAGGCCGTGGGTTATAACATGCCTCCGACGGGAACGTTTACCGCGCACGGCACGCTGAGGCAGCCACTCGGCCCGATCCCAGGGTTCACGATACCGGCGCCGGACGATGCCGCAGCGAATGCTGAAGCGGCGAAGAAAACGCGCCGCGGCATGTTCGGGGCCTTTGGTGAATGGTTCAACAATCTGGAGAAGTCCACCGGCACAAAAATTACGGCCACCGGCAGCAGTACTTTGAGCATGCGGGCGGATAGTGTTTCCGGCCAGGCCTCTTCATTCCAGAGCGAGCAGGATTTTGGACGCGGCTCAAACGGATTCTACAACCAGACTGACCTGACCGTCGATGCTACCGTGTTCAAGTATTTCCACTATACAACGCGCGTCAGTAACAGTCTCTTCCACAACCCCAACGATAACACCGTAAAGCTCGATTATAAGGACAAGCATACCGAAGTCGAATGGGGCGACCTCAACGCGCAGTTCCAGGGCAACTCGTTGATCGACTTCTCTCGCTACCTGCATGGCGTGAAGTTGACGCGAGACTGGAGCAGCTCATTCAAGACCACGCTCCTCTATTCTCAGACCAAGGCCGAACCGCGCACGATCGTGGTGCCCGGTAACGACTCCGCGGGACCGTATTTTGTCTATTCCGGGCAGATCGTCGAGGGCAGTGAGCACGTGCGGGTCGATAACAGCGCTGAGCTTCGCAAGGGCGAAGACTATCAGCTCGATCCCTTTACCGGCGAGTTGAAGTTTCTCAACAACCGCATCATCCCGCACACATCCACGATCGCGATATCATACGAGTCGCTCGGCACGGGCCAGGGTCAGGGGACGGTTTATGGCGGCCGCGTGGAGTACAAGCTCAACCACTCTCTGAACTTTGGGATGACGTACGTCGGTCAACAGTCACGAGGAACCACCGGGTTCCAACTGCAGACCGAGGAGCAGCACGGGCTGGGCGCGCCGCAGTTCTATACGACGAATTCGCCGATTGACCTGACGAAGACGCTTTTTGTATTTGTGGAAGGGCGACAACTGGGCCTTGGCGAATACGTGGTGGATAACTCGACTCTCTATACGAATCGGATCTTCATCAAGCTCACGATTCCCTTCGAATCCATCGTTCGCCTGCAGTACATCCCCTATAACAGCAATCCAACACCTGGGAGCCGCAACATCGTCGGTCTCGACAGCACGCTCCGGCTGGGCAAACTTGGATCGCTCACGCTTGAAACCGCCCTTTCCGGCCTTAGCCTGGTCGACAGCAATGTCTCCGGGCACGCCTGGCAGGTACGCGCCGACCTGAACCCGTTCGCCAAGGTGCACACGACCGTAGCGCTGCGCGATATCAGCCCGACGTTCTCCTCGGTACAGAGTCCCGGTTTCAACCGCAACGAAAAGGCACTGGAGATTGCCACGGACTACAGTCCGACCGACCGTCTCCACCTGAATATGAACTACACGGATTCACGCCGCCCTTCGTACGCAAGCGGCAGTCAATTCACGGTGGCGACCAATGGCACCGACCAGTACAGTCAGTACGGCGTCGGCGTCAACTACGGCTTTGCGAAGAACGCCTCTCTCACTCTGCAGCGCAACAGTCTCAGCAGCAAGTTTGCCCTTGGCGGCCAGAGCGTAAACGACAACAACACACTCGGGCTGAACTACAACCTCGAACGAGCCAGGCTCACGTTTGAAGCCAGCCTGAGCCAGAATCAGAGCAATGTGTCGTCAAGTTATGCGCTGTTGGGCCTCACCCCGACCAGTGGGAATGCGTCTCAGCTCTTCGGCACGACCAGCTCTACGTTCAGCAAGCGCCTCGGTGTCGGCTGGCAGCCAAAATCGTGGCTGCACCTGCATGGAACGATTTCAGACAACGATATCACCTCCGGCGGAACGACGTCTAATACGCACTCGAATGCCCGCGATACATCGCTCGACGCGCAGTTCAGCCTGATCCGCGGCCTACATATCAACTACAACTTTACGCTTTCAGATACCGGCAATGGCGCGGCAAGCCAGCTGCTCACCTCTCTTACGGGTACGCCTACGGGCGCCACCGGTAATACGACGGCGCTTGGGAACGGAGCCAACGTGCGGGCGGTGCTCTTACCGCTCTGGGTTGCGCGAATGCAGAGCCGCGATATCGTCGCAGGTGGTTCGACATCGGGATTGAGCGGGACGACGAACTTCAATAATAGCGGCTCCATTGGCTCTCTATTAGGTGGAGGAGTTAACAGCAATCTGGGCGGTCTTGGTAACTATAGCGGGGGTCTCGGAGGCGGTGCGCTCAGCAACTATGGCCTGACAAGCTATGGAGGCAAGAGCTATCAGCACACCCTGGGAATAGACTACCAGCCCTGGTCGAACTTTCACATCGGCACGCAGTTTCTGAAGGGCTCGAGCGTCGGCGACTACCAGTTCAACAGCAGCCGGGACGACATGGCTTTCAATATCTACTGGCAGCTGCGACGCGTGCAGCTGACGGCGAGCTACGGGTTACAGAACCTTACCTACACAGGAGGCCAGGGAAGCTCGGCCAGCACGACCATGGTTCTCGGCATCCAGGGGCGACCGTTCGGAGGAAAGCTCGACGTGCAGCTCAACTGGTCGCTGCTCCGAACTAAGAGCGCATTCAATTTCGCCTCGGTGACGCCGGCCGGTTTGACTAGCGGGTTATCGACGCCCACGACAGGATTGACCGACACCAGCACCAATCTGTCCAACCTTGGTTTCGAGGTGGACTATCCGCTGTCGAGCCGTCAGACGGTATTTGTCCGATCGCTGCTCGGGACCACTACGGGATATCTGGGCAATACGGAGAGTAATCTCAGCTTCGGGCTCCGGTACGGAATTACGCGGACGATGGCCTTCGAGCTCGGTTGGCAGCTACAAGACCACAAGTATGCCGACCCGACAAACGCTTCGCTCAACTACAAGGCTAGCTCGCTGCTCGCAAACCTCGGATTTCACTTCTAGCGGGGATCGCACAATCCTTCACGCGGCGCACGGCGGAAGCACGATCTTCCCGAGCACGGCTGCGCGCCTAGCGCCGGTTGCCACGGGAACATTGGAAGGTCGGCCACGAAGTGTCGAGTACCCCAGCAGCGCGAAAGCAATCGCCTCCTTTGCCTCGTTCGGTATCCCGAAATCCGCATGTGTCAGGACCTTTGCCGGCGACAGGCGGTGTCGCAACCCGGCGACGAGAACGGGATTGCGCGTGCCTCCTCCGCCGAGTATGACGCTATCGACGGCGCAACGGGGTAACAGAAACCGGTGATACGCATCGCGGATACTCTCGACGGTGAGCGCTGTAACCGTAGCTAGCAGATCGGCCGCGGACAACGCACGGGACTGGGCTGCGGCATAGACCATGTCCGCATACTCTGCGCCGAACATCTCGCGGCCGGTAGACTTGGGTGGATTTTTCGAGAAGTAGGGATCCCGCAGCCACTCGTCGACGAGTTCAACGTCCGGCGTTCCGGCTGCCGCTAGCGTGCCGTCACGATCGATCCTGGTCATCCCTCCGGAAACGCGCTCCGCCATCGCATCGATTACCAGGTTTCCCGGGCCGGTGTCGAACGCCAGCAAGTCTGCCGGACCCCGGCCCAAGGGGAGTAGCGTCACGTTTGCGATTCCACCCAGGTTCTGCACGGCACGCGTCTCGTCGTCACTGCCAAATAGGATGGCGTCCGCAAACGGCACAAGCGGAGCGCCGTGACCTCCGACAGCCATGTC
The DNA here is from genome assembly GCA_038211235.1 of Chthonomonadales bacterium. Taxonomy (GTDB): domain Bacteria; phylum Armatimonadota; class Chthonomonadetes; order Chthonomonadales; family Chthonomonadaceae; genus DATGJU01. Next base: position 9,758 of record JBBQVV010000025.1, read on the forward strand.
GGCGACACGAAAATCGGCTACGACGATCCGACCGGTTTGCGCCGCGATGACCGCGGGTTCGCCGATCTGTAGAGTTCCGACCGCCTCGGAACCGCCGACGCCGAAGGGAGTCGGCTGGTGCCACACGGTCTGTCCGTGTGACGCGATGGCGGCAACCTGGTCTATCGCGACATCCGCCTCTCGTGCCGCCTGGATAGCCGCGCGCGCGAACTCTCGGCCGAGCAGGAAATTCAGCGCCGTTACATGCTGGACAGGCGCCTCAGCGCAACAGGCGTCGAGGATCGCGGCTCTTATCGCGTCCGGCCAGGACACGGCGGCGTGACTGACAAGCCGCCAGCGGATTCCGCCGCCATCATCCCATACCTCGACGAGCGCGGCATCGATACCGTCGGCGGAAGTGCCGGACATTAGCCCTATGATGAGGGCCCGATCGGACCCAAGGAAGTCCATAGTCACCTGTGAATCGCTCCTCTCGCGAATCGTGCGGAGCAGGGATGAGGGATTCATTTTGCTTGCAAACCAGGCAGTTATTGGCTATAATATAGGTTGCGATAGCCGCTCCTGGTGTCGTTTCGCGGCACTAGCGACTGCGATCTGGAAGACGAGGTGACTGTATTGCCGACCTATGGATATCAATGTGTTGACTGCAAGAACGAGTTTTCCGTCTTTCAAAGTATGAAGGACGATCCCGTTGCCGTCTGCCCGGACTGCGCCGGATTCGTAAAGCGCCTGCTCTATCCCGTGGGAATTGTCTTCAAGGGCTCCGGATGGTACATCAACGACTCGCGCAAACCCGACACTTCGGAAAACGGCGCCGCGCCGGCCGAAAAGAAGGATGGCGAAGACAAAGGCTCCGAGACAAAACCGGCGTCCTCCGCGAAGAACGATTCGTCGCCTTCAACGGCGACCGAAGCCAAGGCGGAAACAAAGTCGGAGTCCGCTTCCAAAGCCGCGGATTCGAGCTGATAGTAGATCGAGACGCAAGAACATGCGCCCTGCTCTTCCAATAACGAAGAGCAGGGCGCGACTGTTTGCCATCGGTCCGGAAACCGGGCCGCTACTTCTTCTCGATCATCAGATGGCCGGACGCCTGGTCGAATGTGACCTTAAGATCCATGGCGTCTCGAACGAATGAGAGGGGTACAATCGTGCGGCCGTGATCGATATAGGGCACGGCCTCCATCGCAACCGGAACATTGTTGACCTTAGCCTCTTTGTTGCCGATCTTGATCTCGATTTCACGTGCATTATCGAACGCTCGAACCACCTTGGCATCGTTGAACCACGTCACGGTTCCACCGTTGTGCTCAAAGATCGCCCGGAACGGAGCGAGCGGAAGGCCGTTCTCCACACGAGGCGGCACGTCAAAGTTGATAATCGTGTTGTTGAACGCCACGTCGAAAGTCTTGCGTCCACGGATGCGAAGTGCGGGTCGAGGACTGGAAGCCGTAGTTCCTCGCGCGATTCGGCGCTCCGTACCGGGCCGCAATGCAATTCCGCTCAATCGACGAAGACTAACGGCCTGCCGGGCAAGACCGAAGGTCGCCTTCGCCTGGACGGGCATCAAGTCCGCGGGATTCGTGGTGAGGGCCTCAAGACCAGGCGCCAGGTGGATGCCGCCTGGATTGGAGATCGGCATGCGGGAATCGGGAGCGCCGATTGGAGAAAACGGCGCACGAGTATCGATGGGACTGCCCTTGGCCGGAGAGCCGTGCGGACCATATGTGGCGGCTCGGCCATTACGTGGCACGGTGCTGCTCCGCAGTCCCGGGGTCATCGCATTGAGGCGCGCATGTGATTGGGCAGCGCCAGCCGAGGCGCGAGCTAAACCGGATACGAAGTCGTGAGGCGATAGCGTGGGATCCGGCAGCACGCTCTCCGCAGCACCCTTGATCGCTTCCGCGATCGGCCCGTCCTGATGCGCGTTCGAGGCCGATGGATGTTGGAGCGTCGTGAAGCCGCCACTGTTTTTGACGATGATCGGGATCGACATCTTTTGCACGACCTGTAGCGTCTTGCCGTCCATTACCTCAATGCCTATGATGTGCGGGCCGTTCGCCACCTTGGAAGTGTCCCAGTTGTAGACGTATGGAGCGTAGTTTCGCAGTGCGAGGAAATCGTTGTCAACCGTGTAGGTTACATAGGGTTCCGCGATCGACGGGTCGATCTTGACTTTGATCGGAACTACGGTCTGGACTTCGGCATTACGCTTCGGCCACTCGAACTGTGCGAGCGAATTGCTGTCGGCGGACGCAATCACGAGCTGAGTAGTCGCCGTGGCGCACGTCCCGTCCGCTTCGTAGGCCTTGATCAGCACCTCATGGATGCCTTCGGAAAGGAGCGTGGGATCAAGAGAGAAGTGAACGTTGCCGCGCCCGTCGCGAGTCGAGAGCGCCTGCCGCGTGAGGCGTGCGCCGTCGACAAACAGCTCGATGACCCGGATGTTTCCGCCATGAAACTTTACGTCGAGTGGGATCGACGCGTCACCGGACACCGGTCCCGGCGGTACAACGTTGATCTGCAGCCCCGCAGCGGCTATTGCCGCCCTGGGCTCTGCGATCGAGGGCATTGCCGACAGTCCGGCCAATCCGGATCCCGCGGCGAGCGCGACAGCGCAAGCCATCCTTTTCATTGGTTGTCTCCCCTTTAACCGAATGGAGTTCCGCCGTCCCAGCGCTCCGACGGCGCTCTCTTCATTTGCCCCGCCCAATCTCCGAGCCACGAGGCTCCGCTGGACGAGTGACATTTCAAAACCGATGTTTCAGGTCGAACAGGTAGTGCAAGTAGCAATTGCCGCGGCCGGCCCGCGCTTGTGGTGGGAAACGTCTGGCGCACAAGATGTGCCAAATATTATTAGGTCATGCTGAAATGCGAGCAGGAGTCTAGGTGGTCCGGAAACTGTAACACATTCGCGCAGGTTTCGTCAAGAGATTTGACCGATCCCCTGCAAAAACACTGGAATCATTCAGACGGCGGATGTCTCGCATCCGCCGTCTGTTGGTTTGACCGGATAGCTCGGACCGGAAGATGCTATTTACTGGTCACTGGGTTTGGCGTCCCTGATCGCGGTACGAGCACCGGTTTGTCCACCGGCTTGCCGTTTGCGTTCAGGCGAGCGGCGGCAACCTGCTGCTGGTACACGGCATAAGCTGCCTTCCGTTTTGCCGTCTGCTCGTCAACCTGTTTTATCCCGGCATCGCCCGGCTTCGTATGTTTAAAGTAGCCGTTGTCCACCTCGATGGTGTTCGGATCTTCAACCTTCTTGATCTTCAAACCGTAGCCCATCATCTTATTCCGCATCTCGTACTGCTTACGCGTCGAGTCCTGCTTCATCTCCTGCATCTTCTGGAGCTTGGCGTCGTTCGCCGCGATGTCCTCCTTGGATACCACAATGGGCAGCGCCGGGGGAGGGGTGACAAGACGCGAAGCTCCGGCGGCGGCGGCGAGCAGCACGATCACGAGTATGACGGTTGTTGGCGAGGTTCTGGCCCGCCGCTTGGCGTTTGATGACATAGTATAAGACCCCTTGATCGATCCACAAAGTTCGTCGCGCAGCAAATGATGACTGCGATTTAGAGATGATTCCGAATACAGTATACGGTCCGCCCATGCGAAAGTCAACGTGATCTTCGCCGGAACTTACGTTGCGGCGACCGCGCATTTTAGCGCGCGGGCAATGTCCTCGTCTGAAAGGGCGCAGCATCCCGTTACATAGAATCCGGCCCTGGCTTCGTTTCGCCACGTTGAGACCCGGGCGCTGTGTATATCCCAGCCAAGCCGCGATATGGCATCGCAAAATCGGTAGAATGTACCGATCGAATCGGAAGCCGCAATCTCAACGAGCGTCAGCGTTTCCGACACATCCCGGCGGATTGAGACGCGCGGCGCCATGTCACCCATTTCTGCGCCTGTTCGGGAGTGCCCTGGCGACGCCCTGCGCCTGGTCAGGAGCGCCTCGACAGACTGCGCGCCGGTTAGCACGGACGTCAGATTCGACGCGACCTCACGCCGCTTGCCTGGAGAGAGCTGACGTCCGCGGAAATCGACTAACAGCGTGTCGAGAGCGATCCGGTCTTCGGAGGTTGCACGGGTCGCCACCTGCGCTCCATGGACGTTCACGTCCGCGGCGGCGAGGACGCCGGCAATCTTGGCGAGCAGGCCGGGCCGTGGGTCGTCCAGGGCGCAAACCGTCAGCTCGGTGTAGGTCGCATCTCGCTCGCCGTGAAAATCCACCACGGGCTGTCCGTCGCGCACACGGCGTACGAAGCCGATGTGAAGCCCGATCTGCTTGAGGTCCTGACTCAAGAGGTAGTGCGGTGGCATTGATTGTATGTGTTCGGCGACGTCTGCCTCCGGCAGATTCTCGACCGATAGGTCTTTCCGCAATCGGCGGCGCGCCCGCGCGATAGCGGCATCATCGTATGCAAGCGGCTCCTCATCTGATAGTACGGCTGTAGCCCGCTGCCAGAGTTCCCGAAGGAAGCGTCCTTTTACCTGCGTCCAAACTCCCTCGCCAACTGCCCGCGTATCCGCATACGTGAGCAGGTAGAGCATGTTCAGGCGTTCGATGTCCCCTACTCTGTCTGTAAACTCTCGAAGGGTCTCATCGAGATTGAGATCGCGCAGCCGCGAGGTCTCCGCCATGAGCAGGTGGTTGGCAACAAGGAAACAAACGTTGGCGGAGGCTTCCGCGGAAAGCCCCAGTCGCTTGCAGACCGATGCGGCGATGACTTCGCCAGTCTCCGAGTGCGGCGTTCCGGGTACTGCCTTCCCACTATCATGGAGGAGCACGGCCAGCATCAACTGCTCCGGATGGGCGAGGTCTTCGAGAATCCGCCTCATCTCAGCGTCCTCCTCCCTCGTTGAGGTCGTGAGTGCCTCAAGGTATTTGACGATGAGAATCGTGTGCTGTCCAACGGTGTGATCGTGAGAAGGATCGTACGGGATAAGATCGAGGAGAACGGAGAACTCCGGCAGGAACCATCCCAAGATGCCGAGGTCCGCCATCTTCTGAAGGGTTTCATAGAGGTTTGTCATGCGCGAAAGGATGGTAATAAACAGCTGAGCGGCCGCAACCGGCTCGGAAATGACGGGATTGAGCGCGATCAAGCCGACCGCCGACCGCTCGACCGCCCCGCCATATTCGATGCCATATTTTTGTGCCAGCTCGCACATCCAGAGCATCCAGGTCGGATCGTCCGACTCGAGCGAGTCGTTGGCCGGAACGATGCGCCGGTTCTTGCAGTCGAGCCCGATACCGAGAATCAGGCGGCTGTTCCCTATCTTTCGCATCACCTGGTCGGAAACGCGCCGAATCCGTGCTAGCGCCGGGTAGAGCTCCGCCATGAACCGTTCGACCGGAGGCGCGCCGCACGGCGACTCCATCTGCCGGTCCGCCTCCGAGCGGAAGCCTAATAGCCTTGCAACCTCCTCCTGGCGAGTTACCACCAGTTGATCTCGTTCGGCACCGGCGATTGCATGGAGCGCGTTCCGAACCTGGAATAGCTTCTCCTTGGCCATAGCCAGATTTGCTGCGTCCGCTGGGGGAACGTCCGCCTCGCGAATCAGCGCATCGAGACTGCGCGGCCCACGCACTCGAGCTGCGGCAAACTGCCATCGAGCCTGCGTCAGCCACACGGCCGTCTGCAGGTCTCGCAGGCCGCCTGGTCCCTCCTTCAGGTGCGGCTCGACGACTCGCGGCGTGAGTCCCCACTTCGCCAGCGACATCTCTCGCTCGCGAAGCTTAGCGAAGATAAAGTCCGTCGGGTTGAATCCGGTCCAGAAGGCGTCTTCGAACTGAATGAACAGGCGATTGCTCCCGCCGATCAGCCTCGCGTCCAGCAGGCCGCAGATTGTCTGATGGTCAAGCTGCGCACAGTCTTCCATCAGACGGTAGGCGTAACCCACCTCCAACCCGCATCGCGCGATGCACACGTCCATGACCAGCGAGAACATCTCGCGAATGACGCGATCTAATGTCGGATGCCCGTCGCGCTGGGGGACAAATGTGATATCGATATCGGAGAAGGCCGCCAGCTCCCTTCTGCCATATCCGCCGGTCGCGACGATCGCCAGTGGAACCGTCGCGTGGTCGGTGGAGGCGCGCCGGCACGCGATCACAAACATTCGATGGACAACGGCGTCGGTCAGGTCGCTGAACTCGCGCGACATCTGCAGGCCGCCGGCCGGTGCGCCCGATACCGGCCCGCTCACGTAGGATAGAATCCGGTCGATGAGCTTTCGCCGCTCGGACTTGAGGTATTCACCCAAAGCCGCGGCGTCGTCGATTGCGGCGAGTGCGTCCTCGTGCCTCGAACCGTCACGATCGCCCGAAAGAGAATCGAACATCCGCTCCAGGTCGGAAGTTGGGAGCATGGGCTTCTCCTACTCCTCGACGACTTCTACGCGGATTCCGATCGTACCGATGATCCCCGCGGCGCGGCTGCACTCTTCTTTGCCCCCGTGATGTACGACCGATTTACCCAGCGTGTCAACCTCCCACGTTTCGATCTCCGCCTCCTCCAACGTACATCCCGTGGCTTTCTGCAGGATACCGGTGACCTCGTCCCAGGTGTTCTTGTCGTTGTCGTAGACAATCACGATGTACCCGCTTCCCTGCCGGGTTTCGTCAATCCTTTTCTTCTGATCGGGGAGCGCGACCGATGCATTAGTAGACATAAATTCTTGAGCCCCTCCCGTCTTTAGACACCTCGATCCGCTGCGGAAAAGAGTCTTTCAGCTCCTCTACATGGGTGATGACGAGAATCTTCTCGAAATCGCCCTTTATGGCGTCGATGGCTTCCACCAGTTTTTCCCGCCCCTTGCCGTCCTGCGTACCGAAACCTTCGTCCAGGATCAGCGTCTGCAGCCGGGCTCCCGAGCGCGTCGCGAGCAGTCGTGAGAGCGCGATTCGTATCGCGAAGTTGACGCGAAATGCCTCGCCGCCGCTGAACAGCTCGTAAGGACGCGGGCCGGCATCGTCCGTGATCGATATATCCAGCGTCTCAATCTCCGCGCGAGCGGTCCTGCCGGAACGAGTCGTCAGGAACCGAACCTGCATCCCGTTGTCGGTCATGCGGGCGAGCAGTTCGTTCGCCTCTTCCTCCAGCTCCGGGATCGCGTTCTCAATGATGAGCGCCTGGATGCCTTTCTTGCCGAAACAGCTTGCAAGCTTATCGTAAGTCCAATAATCCTGATGTACTCGCTTTCGCTCCCCCTCCTTGTCCTTGCGCGACTGTGCCGCTCTTTCGCAGTCCTCGAGAAAGCCCAGGTGAGCGCCCTCGCGGCGACGCTGGTCCGCCAAGTCTCCGTCTAGCAGCGCAAGCGCCGCATCCGCTTTCGCCGAGTTGATACGTACCTCGTCGAGGCAGGACAGGCTGGTTGTAAGCTCGTCCATCGCCGCCCGATGCTCGGCGAGCGACTCCAGTTTCGATGCCGCCAGCTTTTCGCGCTGGGCCAGTTCAGTACGCTCCGGCTCCAGATGCTGTTCGGCATCGCGCAGCCTATCATGGCGTATTTCGGCCTCGGCTAGTATGCGCGCCCGGTCGACAACGGTTTCGTACTCTGCCTTGATCAGGCCGAGTCGCGATAGCTCCTGGTCGAGCATTCGCCTCTGAAGCCGCTTTGCGTGCGCGTAGTCATCCGTCTCCAGTTGCCTCTGGATCGCAGCGGCTCGACCGCGAGACGAGATCAGCTCCTCGGGCGCGCTCCGCAGTGATTCACATAGTCGAATCAGCTCTTCCAGCCGAGATCGGTGCGCGGTGAGCTCGTCTCGCCGAACCAGCAGATCCTTCACCGTCGATTGCGCCGACTCCATCGCGCGCTTGCATGCCACTCCCTCGCGCTGAACGCCGGCCTGTATCACAGTCAGTTCGGCACGCTTGGACTCCTGTTTCGCAAGCACGCGCTCACGCCGAGTACCCGTCAGGTCGGTCTCACATACCGGGCATGTCGCCAGCGGACGCCGGAGCAGATCGAGCACCTCGGCCAGCTCCTTTAGCGCCTCGGTGAGCTCGCGATTGCGGGCCCTGAGCGCCTCAAACTGCTCTCTGGCATGTTCGAGATCGCACTGTGACGCCGTCACTTCAGCCTGAAGTTCCGGCTCACCCTCCAGCTCCGCGGTAAAGGTCGAAATCTGCGCCTTAATCCGGTCGAGCTCGGCGACTTGCCGTACGGCGGCCAACTCTTGCTGTTCAACCGCCCTCGCTTCGCCCTCCAGCTTCGTGCGCTCGATGTCGATCGTGCTCTGGACCAGTTGCCGTTCGGCCGTCTTGTCGTTAAACTCCTGAACTTGCGGTTCCAGCTGCTCGCGCTTCTGTCGCGCGTTCACAAGTGACTGATAGTCACGCACGATCGAATCTCGCTGGCCGATCATATCGACTAGTCTCTGCAGGCGCTCCTGCTGCTTGACCAGGGCCGCGCGCGCATCGCGAAGCTCGCTCTCCTGGCGCTGAGCGCTTGTCTCCATCTCAGCGCGTCGCTGGGCAAGCTGATCCAGTCGGGTACGCCGATCGCGCCACTGGGCCGCGGTCGCCTCCTGGTCGGATCGCGCAGAAGCCAGGATGGCGATCTCGGCGCGAGTAACGGCAAGCTCATCCTCTACCGAACCGCGCCGAGCCGCCTGCGCATCCAGAATTCTAAGCTGTCCGTCGAGCTCGTCCATGGCTGCCTTCAGCTCGCGTGCCCGTTCGCGCGCACGTGACTCCAGCCGATCGTACTGCTCCAGACCCAGTATCTCTCCCAGTATCTGCTTTCGCTGCGCCGGCTTTTGACGCGTAAACTCGTCCGCATGGCCCTGCTGAAGATAGGCGGAGGCGAGAAACGTTTCATACTCCATGCTTAGAAGCTGGGAGATCTGCCTCCCGATCTCACGCGAGGTCCCGCCGATCGGTACATACTGTCCGCCCTCGACAGCCTGGGCGAGCTGCCAGTCGCCCGGCTTACCGCGCTTGCGTCTGCGCACCACGCGGTAGTTCTGGTCGTTCAGCTCGAACTCGAATCTCACTTCCATCTCGTCGGCGAATCTGCGAATCAAGTCATCCTCGGATACGCTCTGTACGGTCGAGGCGCGGGTCTTTCCCCAGAGCGCCCATGTCATCGCATCGAGCAGCGCCGATTTGCCGTTGCCGTTGTCACCGGAAAGGCATACGACATGCAGTCCCTTGAAGGAGAGCGTCTGTCCCTCTTCGCCATAGCTCATGAAGTTCTTAAGCGTCAAACTGACGGGAATCATCGTGACTCTTCCTGGAGTTCGCGGAACAGCACGTCCGCTGCTGCCATCAACGGCTCTTTCCTGGGCTTAAGCGCGTCCTGCGTATCGATGAACAGCTCCAGGGCCTCTCGCGGCGTCCTGGTTTCTGTCAGCATCTTGCTGCGGATCGCGGCATCCCTCCGGACCTTCCGGTTGATTGAGACGACCAGGAATGCCGGCGCAAGCGCCTCGCGAATCTCGCGCTCACGCACCTGTGCCTGCCGTCCCTCGTCGATGTGGTACGTCAGCTTAACGATGGCATTTCTGAGCGCATGCTTCCGAATTGCCGCCAGGATCGTCTCGGTCGGCTCGTCATTCTCCGCATGGACGTCTATGTCGAGCAGCGGACGGCTGCCCTCAAGTTCGACGTGAGTGTATTCCGCTCCGCCCTTCCGCAGATCGACGAGCACAAACCCTTTGGCCTCTTCCCGTTCGCCGAAATCGATGCGATCAGGGCTCCCGGAGTAGACAACGTGCGGCTGACCGCCCCGATTCAGGTCCTGGTGCTTGTGGATATGCCCCAGCGCGACGTAGTCGAACGCGGGATTCGTAAGCGCCGAGACCGGAACCTGCGGCTCGTTGACGTCGAAGTAGCCCTTCTGCCAGTGCGACAGCGCGGCTCCGGTTGCCCAGAAGTGACCCAGCAGGATCGTGGGAACATCGTCCGCGGCCTCTTCGACCGCGCGGGCAAGCCGCTGGATGTACTCAATGTAAAGGCCTTCGATCATGCTGCGCGTCTGATCCAGTGTCTTGCCCTGAAACTCCTCGCGGGATACGGAGTAGCCCTTGATCAGATACGGCATCGGCGCGATCCGGACTGGCCCGGCCGATGTAGATACAATCAGCGGCTCAGGGCGGCTCAACACGTGAACATTCGTGACGCCGAGCGTGCGGTAGATCTCTATTGCATTCGCACGGCCCCGTATCGCCGGCATGTCGTGGTTGCCGGTAAGCAGCACGACGGGGATCCCCCGGTCGGTAAGACGGCGGATGCAGGCCGCGAACTCGCGCTGCTCAGTCTGGCGCGGATCTCGCGTCTTGTACGCGTCACCCGCAAATACCGCGAGCTGTACGCCCTCATCGATCGCAATATCGATGGCGGTCACGAGCGACTTGCGGAAGTCCTGCAGGCGCGTGTTGAGGCCCGACTCGGGATCGAGACGGCCGTAAAGCTCGACTCCGAAGTGGGTATCGGCGAAGTGCATGACTCGGATCGTACTACGCATCGCGCTTTCCATTATTGGCAGGTACTGCAACGACTTTCTACTAGTTATCAACTCCATTATAACAGCGGAGACGGTCAAAACACAAGGTGGACTCGATTGCCAACCGCTCCGATAGCCAAGCGAGCGCGTAGTTTGTGAAAAAATGTTCAATGTTAGCTCCATCGCATTGACTTGCGATAACGCCACAGGTATACTCTGAAAGACCGCGTTCCGACTGCGCCGTGGCGCCGGTTGCAAGCTCGCGGTCCTGCCAAGGATGAAACAGGAATATGGCCTATACCGACTTCCAGGACTTTCTGGCCCACCTGGAACGAGAAGGTGAGCTCAAACGCATTACGGCGGCTGTCGATCCGTACCTGGAGGTCACGGAGGTGGCGGATCGAGTGATGAAGATGCCGGAGGGCGGTCCGGCGCTCCTCTTCTCGAACCCTAAGGGCTCGGCCATTCCGCTCGCGATAAACGTATTTGGCTCGCGAAAACGGATCAGTATGGCGCTCGGCGTCGCCGACATCGAGGAGATCGCCTGCGAAATCACCGAACTGCTGAAGCCGGAGGTGCCGCGTGGCGGCCTTCTCGGCGCGGCCCGTGAGTTGCTTCCAAAGCTGGGCGTACTTGCCCGGATGCCTCCGCGGCACGATCATGGAGCCGGCCGGTGCCAGGAACTAGTTATGATGGGCGACGACGCAGATCTCGGAAAGCTTCCGATTCTCCACTGTTGGCCTCAGGATGGCGGGCGCTACATTACCCTTCCACTTGTCATTACGCACGATCCGAACACGGGCAAGCGCAACGTCGGCATGTACCGTGTCCAGGTATTCGACGAGCGGACTGTCGGCATGCACTGGCAGATGCACAAGGTCGGCGCGGAGCATGCGCGCATAAGCGCCGAGAAACGCAGCATGATCGATGTCGCGATCGTTCTTGGTGGCGATCCCGCCTTGACATACGCGGCCACGGCTCCCCTGCCTCCGGCCATCGACGAGATGCTGTTCGCGGGGTTCCTCCGGAAACGGCCGATCCATCTGGTCAAGGCAAAGACAATCGACGTCGAGGTACCTGAAGATGCAGAGATCGTGATCGAGGGCCGAATTGATCCTCATGAGAGCCGAATGGAGGGACCCTTCGGCGACCATACCGGCTACTATTCGTTGGCGGATATGTATCCCGTGATGCACGTCACGGCGATCACTCACCGCAGGAATCCGGTCTATCCCTGCACGATTGTCGGCCGCCCGCCAATGGAGGACGGCTGGCTGGGCAAGGCCACTGAGCGGCTATTCCTCCCGCTGCTCCGGCTCACACTGCCGGAGGTCGTGGACCTCAACCTGCCTGTGGAAGGCATCTTCCATAACATCGCTCTCGTCTCAATCAAGAAGCGATATCCCGGGCACGCATTCAAAGTGATGCACGCTTTCTGGGGACTGGGCCAGGCGATGTTCACCAAGATGATCTTCGTGTTCGATCACGACGTGAACGTTCAGGACGTCAAAGAGTGCTTGTGGCGGCTCGGGAACAATATCGATCCGGAGCGTGACATGTGCATGGTCCGGGGCCCGATCGACGTCCTTGACCACTCCTCGAGATCGCTGGGATTCGGATCCAAAATCGGCTTCGATTGTACTCGAAAGCTGCCGGCGGAAGGCTTCGACCGCGAATGGCCGGATGTGATCGAGATGTCTCCAGTCGTGAAGGCACGTGTCGACGCCATGTGGAATGAGCTAGGAATTTAGTTTGATAACGTCAGATGCAGTTACAACTTCCGCGGTATTCGAAAGCCCGCTCTTCGTTGTCGAGATGAACTGGGGCCAGCAGCCGGTCCGTCTCACGGCCTGGTTGCGCGACAGCCTTCCGCAAGACGCTCCCGTCACTTCGGTGCATATCGTAGGACTGTTCGGCGCTCGCCTGCTGGTAGTACGCGATCGAAAGGGAGTGTACGGGTTTCCGGGCGGCCGCCTCGATCGCGGAGAATCTCGCGAGCAGGCCATGAGCCGCGAGGTATACGAAGAGGCGAATGCTTTTGTCGAGCCTGGTTACCTGCTCTATGCCGTGATCAAGATCGAGTATACGGAGCGGCTCCCGGGTCGCGTATATCCATACGATTACAGCTATATGGCGATGTACGTTGGGAAAATTCGGGCTCTCGATCCGTTTAACGGTGATCCGGCCGGGATTGTCCTGGAGCGCGCCCTGTTCACGCTTGCGGACTGCGAGCAGCGTCTCTTGAGCCATGATAAGCTGCTGATGCGGGAAGGTCTGGAGGCGCTCCGGCGCGTCCAGGATAGTGCCGAGCTTCGCGCTTACTTGGGAGAAGAGGTCGATGAGCCACAACATGGACAGCGCCCTGCCCGATAGCGCAAGCAACATCCGGCGGCTGGTCGTCGCAATTACCGGCGCCAGCGGCGCCAGGTATGCGCTGCGTCTTCTACAATGCGCGATCCCGCACTATCAGGAGCTCTACATCACGCTCTCCACTCAGGCGCTGCAGGTCATCAGCCTGGAGACGGGACGCGACGTAAACGCGGGCAATCTCTCGATCGAGCGGCTTCTTGGCCAGCCCGCCGATAACGTTCGCTTGATCGACAGACAGGACTTTTTCTCACCGCCGGCCAGCGGATCGTTCCGTCACGATGGCATGGTCATCGTACCGTGCTCGATGGGTACCGCCGGCAGGATCGCGAATGGCGTCAGCGACGACCTTGTAACGCGCGCCGCCGACGTCTGCCTGAAGGAGAGACGTCGGCTGATACTCGTTCCGCGTGAGACTCCATGGAACCTTATCCACTTGAGAAATCTGACGCAGTTGGCGGAGGCAGGCGCGACCATACTGCCGGCGTCTCCAGGCTTTTACCATCTGCCGAAGACGATCGACGATCTAGTCGACCATGTGGTCGCCCGAATTTTGCAGCAGCTTGGAGTCGATCATCGGCTGACGCCGGAGTGGCAGCACGAGGAGTAGCGCGCGATGGGTTGGACGTTGGGTACAGGTTAGGCGAGGCAAATCAATGACAGCGATGTGGATGCGGACTCGGCTGATTCTTGAGATGATAAAGTTCGAGCATACCGTCTTTGCGCTGCCGTTTGCGCTCATCGGCGTACTGCTTGCTGCCAGGCCACTGCTGGCGCCGGGTGGCATGACGCTGGTCTGGGTGCTGGGAGCGATGGTCGGCGCCCGCAGCGCCGCCATGGCGTTCAATCGCCTGGCGGATGCCGAGATCGACGCTAAGAATCCGCGTACCGCAACCCGGCACATCCCCGCCGGGCTCATCGGCCGCGCCCCGGTGTGGGCATTCCTTGCTGTCGCGACTGCCCTCTTCGAGTTCTCGGCGTGGAGACTCAACCCCCTCTGCTTCGCGCTCTCGCCGATCGCGCTCCTGTTCCTGTTCGGCTACTCCTATACGAAACGCTTCACATCGCTGTGCCACCTTGTACTCGGTGTCGCCACCGGCATCGCGCCCATCGGCGCATGGTTGGCGGTTCGCGGAGACTGGAGCCCGATTCCGCTGCTGCTGGGCGCCGCGGTAATGCTCTGGATCGGCGGCTTCGATATTATCTATGCGCTTCAGGACTATGAACTTGATGTGCGCTCCGGCCTGTTTTCCATACCTAGGCGCCTCGGAATGTCCCGGGCGCTCGTCGTCTCTCGAATCATGCACGCGGCGATGATTGTGCTGCTCGTTATGGTCGGCGCGCAGGCGCACCTCCACGCGCTCTATTTCATCGGAGTCGTGGTCGTGGTTGCGCTGATCGCCTACGAACAGAGTCTCGTCAAGCCCACCGACCTGAGCCGGATCAACCTCGCCTTCTTCACACTCAACGGATGGGTCAGCATAAGCCTGTTCGGATTTGTTCTGCTCGATCGTATCTTTGTGCGTTGAAAGCCGCGCATATGGGATGGTGTGGGTGTTGGGAACTGAGTAATGGGTACTGGGCATTGCGTGGCTGCGTGACGCGGCCCGATCGCGTGGTGCAAGGACACTGATGTCTCGGAGAATTCGCCTTTGATCCGGATTGGAAGTGTGCCGTACCTGAACGGCAAGCCGCTGGTGGACTGGTTCCACAGCGAGAGGTCCGAAGGCGACGTGAAGATCGCGTACGACGTCCCGTCTCAGCTTGCGATGATGCTGCGATCCGGCCAGATCGACGTGGCGAACTGCTCCATATTCGAAGCGTTTCAGCAGGCCGGATTGGCGGTCGTTCCCGACATTTCGATCTCGGCGGATGGCGCCGTAAAGAGTGTCCGCCTCTTCAGCAAGGTTCCCCTGTCCAAGATCCGCAGCGTAGCCCTCGACACCAGCTCCCTCACATCCTCCGCCTTGACCAGAATCCTATTGACGGAGTCCTTCGGCGTTGCCCCGCTCTACCGCCATCACGCGCCGGACATCGAGTCAATGTTGGAGGACAACGACGCAGGACTGATTATTGGCGATCTCAAGCTGTTTGATCTACGGGCGGACACGATCGTGTTCGACCTGGGACAGGGGTGGAAAGATCTGACGGGGCTTCCGTTTGTTTATGCCGCATGGTTGGCGCGCGAGGACCGCGCGTCGACGGAGATGACTCGCCTGCTGACGAACGCGAAGAGATGGGGTGTGGAACACCTTGAGGAGATCGCGGCAGCCTGGTCGTCCAAAATGAATCTGCCGCTGGATCGCTGCCGCGAGTATCTGATAGACGTTATGGACTACGACCTGAAACCGGTGCAGATCCACGCGCTTCAGGTCTTCCAAAGAAAGTGCCGGGACCACGGCCTTATTTCGGACGCCCTGCCCGTGCCAATTCTAGCCTGCTAACCGGGACGGAGTTGCCACAACACGCGCTCCGAACCAAGTGAAGTATGCCGGACGGTTTGCGTTCTGGTTTACGAATGAAGTTGACCGGCGTTCTATTCCCTCTCTCCCTGACCGCTTGCGGACCGTGGAGGGACAAGGTAGGGTGCGGTACGGCCCGTATGGGAGGATAAAGGCGACCAGCTCCCTAGTGCCGCATCTGGGCCACCTTTATCAGGTTTTCCGCGTGCTCCAGCTCTTTGCGGACCGCCTCCGCGTCGATGTTGCTGTCGGGAACATCCAGCAGCTTTCTGGCCCGGTCCGCCGCCTCACGCGCCTTGTCGACGTCGATCTCCTCGGACAGCTCGGCGGCATCGGCGAGGATGATCACCTTCTGCCGCGACACCTCCATGAATCCCCCACTGGTCGCGATGAACGCCTCGAAGCCGTTGGCGAGCGTCAGCTTGATAAGGCCAGTCCTCAGCTCGGTGAGCATTGGGGCGTGCCTGGCGAGCACTCCAAGCGAACCGTCGACGCCGGGGGCGCGCACCGCCTGGACCTCCTCGGAGAACAGAATTCGCTCCGGAGTCACCAACTCAAGCGGAAACGTTGCCATTTCGATGCTCCTGTTCTACTCCTATGAAGCTGCAGCCAAGGAGGGACTAGTGGCCCGCCGGTGACAGGCGGCGCGGCACTCTCCCATCGTAACCCGTGCAGCCCAGCCCGCTACTCGGCGTACGACTTGCCCTTCTCGATCGCCTCTTCAATGGTGCCGACCATATAGAACGCCTGCTCGGGCAGATCGTCATGCTGACCGGCTACGACCTCCTTGAACGACCGGATAGTCTCCTTCAGTGGCACGTACTTGCCCGGCGTCCCCGTAAACTGCTCCGCGACACGGAACGGCTGCGATAGGAACCGCTCGATCTTGCGAGCGCGAGAGACCACTAGCTTATCGTCGTCCGAGAGCTCGTCGATCCCCAGGATCGCGATGATGTCCTGCAGCTCTTTGTACCTCTGGAGGATCATCTGCACCTGGCGGGCAACCTCATAGTGCTCCTGACCGACGATGTGAGGCTGCAGGATGCGTGACGTAGAGTTCAACGGATCGACGGCCGGGAAGATCGCCTTCTCCGCGATCTTGCGCTCCAGGTAGATATAGGCGTCAAGGTGGGCAAACGTAGTCGCCGGCGCTGGATCGGTAGGATCGTCTGCCGGCACGTAGATCGCCTGAACGGAGGTTACGGAACCCTTCTTAGTCGACGTGATGCGCTCCTGGAGCTGACCCATTTCGGTTCCCAGGGTCGGCTGGTATCCGACCGCGCTCGGGATGCGGCCCAGCAGCGCAGAAACCTCGGATCCGGCCTGCACGAAGCGGAAAATGTTATCCACGAACAGTAGAACGTCCTGACCCTGCGTGTCTCGGAAATACTCGGCGATCGTCAGCGCCGAAAGTGCGACGCGCAGCCGAGCGCCCGGCGGCTCGTTCATCTGGCCAAAGACCATGGCGGTCTTCTTGATTACTCCGGAGTCGGTCATTTCGAGCCAGAGATCGTTCCCCTCTCGTGTTCGCTCGCCGACGCCCGCGAAAACGGAATATCCACCATGCTCCGTTGCGATATTTGTGATCAGCTCCTGGATAAGTACCGTCTTGCCCAGCCCCGCGCCGCCAAAGAGACCGATCTTTCCGCCCTTGAGGAACGGCGTCAGCAGATCGACGACCTTGAGACCGGTTTCAAGCACGTCCTGCGCGCTGCTCTGATCTGCAAATGTCGGAGCCGGGCGATGGATGGCCCAGTGGTCCACCGCATCAATAGGACCCTTCTCGTCTACCGGCTCGCCAAGCAGATTGAGGATTCTGCCGAGTGTCGCCTCGCCTACGGGAACCGTGATCGGCTGGCCGGTATCTTCGGCCGGCATACCGCGCACCAGGCCGTCGGTACTGGACATGGCGATACACCGGACGACATCATTTCCGAGATGCTGCGCTACCTCGACGGTGAGGTTGATCTTACGTGCCGCCTCTTTGATCGTAACCGCGTTGTAGATCGAGGGCAGTTCACCCGCCGCAAACCCGAGATCCACAACGGGGCCCTGCACCTGCACGATGTGTCCGGTTGCCATACTTCGTTCTGCTCCTTAGTCGTCTTCACGGACCCAGCGCACCTTCACATTGCGCCTCGATCCTCGCCGGGACAACGCTCTCCCAAGACTGTGGGAAATTTCACAAACGGGGTCGGATGAACTCCCCTGATGATCATATTGTAGCAGGTATTGCCATTTCAGCGCAACGGCAATCGACCGGTTTTTCGGGTTATCGACTGACCGGCGTACAATTTCCAAGGGTCCAATACAGGTCGAATTCAGTTGACACTCCCATGGCCGTATGTTACACTTAGCCTGCACGATTCACCAAGATTCGCCGGGAACAGTGCAGAGCCGGGCCTTTCCATACAGGGCCTTCGAAAGGCCGGCAAGCGCCTCGATGGTCAAACGCACGCGCAAATGAGGATCGTGGGCAGACGGCGCGAGGTCGACGACGCAGAAGGCTGGCGCATTCGAAAGGACAGCGACCCCATGGGACTCAGCGAAGAGCAGGTAACAACATTCTGGCGAGATGGATTCGTGATCGTAACCAACGTATTGACTCCCGAAGAGGTCGCCGCGCTAAAGCAGCGCACCGAGGAGATCATTCGAGGTGATGTCCCATTCCCCGCCCAGTACCTACAGATCGAGCCTGAGCTTGAGGGAGAGCTGGGCGCAAAGATCGACCCGGTGTTCCGCGTTCGCAAACTCTGGAATCTCACGCGCTACGATCCGGTGTTCCAGGAGTACGCCCGCCACCCGAAGATTGTAGAAGCGGCTGTTGATCTGCTCGGTCCAGATATCAAGCTCTACACGGACCAGATGCTTCTCAAGCCGCCGTTGCACGGGTCGGCCAAGCCCTATCATCAAGACTCGGTCTACTGGCCGATAGATCCCATGGAGCTGGCGACCTGCTGGATGGCGTTCGACGACTCGACCGTCGAGAATGGCTGCATGCGCTTCCTACCCGGCACGCACAAGCTGGGGTCCCTAAAGCATTACCATCTGGAAGGACCACACATCGTCCCCGAGGGGTGGGAGTCGATGTCAAAGCGGCCGGATGAGGTGGCGGTCGAGATTCCAGCGGGAAGCTGCACCTTTCACCACAGTCTAATCCTGCACGAAACCGCGCCGAACCGCACGGCAAATCCACGCCGCGCCATGACCACCGCCTACATGCGCGCGACTTCGCGCTACACGGGTGACCCACCGCAGCCGGAGTTTGATCAGATTGCGGGCCGATCCTATCCCGGCTGCGTCTGATCCGATCAGCCGGTCGATGTAACTCCAGATGAGTCGGGCCTCAGGAGATGAAATGGCACGTTCCGCTTGTACGCTGGGCATCCTGCTAGCCCTCGGCTTGCTTTCGGTAAGCACGAAAGGAGAGACTCCTATGCAGCCGCTGCTCCAGTTCCATGACGTCGTGCTGAGCGCGAGGCACGCCGACGAGGTGAAGGGCTGGACGACCAGTACGGTCGCGAAGGAGATCGCTCCCCACTTCAAGGCGGATGCGGAAGGAGGGCGCGGCGGTAAGGCAGCCCTCGAGATTCGGGCCGACGGCAATCCCGCGGCATGCGGTGCCTGGCGACACACCATCGACGGAATTCTTCCCGGCCATCACTATAGTTTTCACTCATGTTATCGGGCCGAGGGCGTTGAGTTCGAGCGTCGATCGATCTGGATGAAGGTGGATTGGCTCGACGAAAAAGGGCAGCGCGTCGGACAGCCGGACTACGCGCGGCCGGGCCGGCGCGACGGCGCATGGACGCCGCTAGACTTGAACGCTCCGGCGCCCGATCGCGCGCACAGTTGTCACCTCGATCTTGCGCTCGCCTGGGCGACGCGAGGCGCTGTCTGGTGGGACGACATCGAGGTC
>JBBQVV010000026.1:0-28317 GCA_038211235.1 Chthonomonadales bacterium
TTCCGACGGTGCTAATTCACGAGCTGTGGCTGTGGCGCGGTCTACCAAGCTCGTGATCCCATACCCCAATTCGAGGAGATCACGATTCTCTCCCGGTGCTAATACCCGAGGCGTGAATCCGGCGAGGTGCAGAGCCGGCCAGAATCTGTTGCCAGGGCGCGCAAAATGGCGCTTCGTTGCTGCGGAGTAGAGCCCTGGGTTAATGCCGCAGAAAAGGGCCTGGAGCTCCGGCGCGATGAGGTCGGGTATACAGCAGCCCATCGCGGCGCGGATCTCATCGGTAGTTGGCCGCGAAATTGGTTCTGGCTTCATGCATCTTCCACATGCAAACGCGTCAGCCACCCACCCTCAGAGCCTGGTCAGCGCTGAGCCCTTGTGCATGGCGATGTGGTCCGTCTTGTCGCTCTTGATCTCGTACTGCGGTTCATCCTCGCTTGCATGGACCTTATAATTTTTGAACTCGATCTCGGATGTGACTACTTTGCTGATCGTACCGCTCACGTGACCAGCCTCCGAGTTCCAACTGACGTGATCACCAACATTGAAGCGCTTTGTCGCCATCGTCTGTAGCTCCGGTACTCTGTGTGGTTAAGTTCTCGTTGAACCAGCATCAAGTTTTCAGTATCGGATCGTCGGTTTCGCTTCCTGCTTTTGCACCGAGGTTGCGACCCACAGCCGGGCCAGATTTTTCGAGCGCAGCGCGATCCCAGCGCGCTAGCGTCGCACCAGCCTCATACGTACTCTGCAGAAATTCCAGAATCGTCCTTTCCGGAGCGGCGGAGCGGCGCACGTCGTCGTAGTCCAGCACGAACTCGCCAAGTTTGGCGTCGACACGTGCGGCGGCGGGTCTGACGGTTGCCGTCTTGTAGCCGGGCGGCGCTGGATACGTGTAGGAGTAGAAAGCGGGTTTTGCGGCTCTGTTGCATTAACTCGCTGGAGCGCAGTTTTGGCATATTGGGCAAGTGATTAAGCAGCAACCTGGAAGAGCTGGTTCACAAAGCGGATCTCGTCGCGGACGCCTGGCTTGCACGTGAGGCAATGTCCGCGCCGAATCATCCGCATAATTTCGAAGCCTTTGATCGTGGATATGGCTGTCTTCATGGTGTGAAAACTTCGCGTTGGCTTGATGACTTGTTTCAATGCCCCGTGATCTGCCTCGATGTTGTTGTTCAGGTACTTCGAGGTTCGGTGCCTAGTCTCCTTCGATAGCTGGCCGTCACGCTTGAGCCTTGCGATCGCCTTTGGGTATGAGCGAAGCTTGTCTGTGGTGATCGACGATGGTGGCCAGTTCCGCATCGTCGTCAGTGCTTTTGCGAGGAAACGATGTGCTGCACGAGTGTTTCGGCGATCCGAGAGCATGAAGTCGATGAGCACGCCATGCTTATCGACAGCACGGAACAGGTACTTCCAGCGGCCGCCCACCTTGACATAGGTCTCGTCCACTCGCCAGGACGCAGAGCCGTAACCCTGATAAGCGCGCACTCGCTTCTCGAGCTCGGGGGCATACCGATGGACCCAGCGCATGATCGTAGATGGGTCCACTTCCACGCCTCGCTCCTGCATCATCTCCGCCAGGTCGCGGTACGAGATCCCGTACTTGCAGTACCAACGAACACAGACCAAGATGATCCCGACTGGAAGCGCCGACGTCTAAACATGAACCATGGTAGCGCCCGAAGATGCAGGTTCCCGGGTTAATGCAACAGTGCCCTTTTTTGCGCTACATCACCGCCGATGCCATCGCGAGCATCGTGAAGGAAGGTGGCGTCGGTGCGGCGTCGCACGATGATTTCGTGGCGACACTGAATAAACCGAGGGTCGCGTGTATGATGCTGCCAGCCGCGATCGTCGAGCAGACCGTCGAAGAGCTGTCACATCGCTTCGAGCCGGGCGACATACTCGTGGACGGCGGCAACTCGCATTACGTCGATGATATTCGACGCGCACAACTGCTGGCCACGGGCCGCATACACTACGTGGATTCGGGAACCAGCGGCGGGGTGTGGGGACTCGATCGCGGCTTCTGTCACATGATTGGCGGAGAGCCGGACATCGTTACACACCTCGATCCGCTTTTCGCGACCCTGGCACCTACCGTCGATTCGGCGCCGCGCACGCCCAGCCGAGACGGCGAGGCCGGTGGAACGGCGGAACACGGGTACCTGCGTTGTGGGCCAAATGGCGCCGGCCATTTCGTCAAAATGGTGCACAACGGCATCGAGTACGGAATGATGGCATCGTATGCTGAGGGGCTGAACATCCTGCGGCACGCGAATATCGGCAAGCAGACGACCAGCGCCGACGCGGAAACAACGCCGCTTCGTGATCCGGAGTTGTATCAGTACGACCTCAACCTTCCCGACATCGCCGAAGTGTGGCGTCGCGGCAGTGTCATCGCGTCCTGGCTCCTCGACCTCACCGCGGATGCGCTGGTCGCCGACCCCGAGCTCACGAAATTCAGCGGACGCGTGTCCGGCGAAGGCCGCTGGACGATCAACGCGGCCATCGACGAGGCTGTGCCCGCACCAGTGCTGAGCGCCGCACTGTATGAGCTTCAGTTCGCGCGGCCAGGCAGAATTCGCCGATCGGCTCCTGTCGGCGATGCGTTATGAGTTCGGTGGACACGTAGAGAAAAAGGCATAGCCGTGTCGCTGTCTGGACAATCACATGTGCGCCACTGTGCGCCACGATTGACGTGACAAATCCCGAATCGGACGCGTTCGTCTTTCTGGGCGCGACTGGCGACCTGGCCTACCGGCAGATATTCCCGGCTCTCCAGGCGATGATTCAGCACGACAATTTCGATATGCCGATCATCGGGGTGTCGAGATCTGCGACAGGCGTGGACGCGCTCAGGGAGCGAGCGCGAAAGAGTATCGAAGCGCACGGCGGTGTGGATCCACGCGCCTTTGCGACGCTGTCGGCGCGCCTGCAGTACATGAATGGCGACTACCACGATCCCGAGACGTATCAAAAGCTGCGACAAGCGCTCGGTGATGCGAAGCGTCCTCTGTATTACCTGGCCATTCCGCCAGATCTGTTCGCGACGATCGCCGAGGGATTGAGCGGTTCCGGTTGCCATCAGGGTGCGCGCGTGGTCGTTGAGAAACCGTTTGGCCGCGACCTCGCCTCTGCCCAGGCGCTGAACCAGACACTGCATCATACTTTCGCGGAATCGGCGATTTCGGATCGACCATTACCTCGGAAAGGAACCCGTTCAGAACCTGCTGTATTTCCGATTCGCAAATTCACTCCTGGAGCCGGTCTGGAACCATCAGTGGATCCAGAGCGTGCAGATAACCATGGCAGAAGAGCTCGGCGTTGAAGGCCGCGGGAGCTTTCATGAAGGGGTCGGCGCGATCCTGGATGTCGTGCAGAACCACATCCTGGAGATGGTGGCACTACTGACCATGGAAGCACCGTCCGGCGATCACCCGGATGCGTTACGCGACGAGAAGGAGCGCGCGTTTCGAGCCATGCGACCCCTCGCGCCAGCGGACGTCGTCCGCGGGCAGTTCAAGGGCTATCGCGATCAGAAAGGTGTAGCTGCGGATTCGAAGGTCGAAACATTCGCGGCCTTGCGGTTATACATCGACACGCCACGATGGGCCAGCGTGCCATTCTACATCCGCGCGGGAAAGCGCCTGCCGCTCACGGCGAGCGAAATTCGGGTTGATGTCAAGTCTCCGTCGAAAGCCGTGTTCGACACGACGCAGTCCGGCGATGGAGACTACGTTCGCTTCCGTCTCAGCCCGGACGTCTCGATCTCGTTGGGTGCGCGCGTCAAGGCGCCCGGAGAAGCGATGATCGGTGAGGCCGTCGAGCTCCTCGTGCGGCAGACGGCGGCCGGTGAAAAGACGCCATACGAACGACTGCTCGGCGATGCCGTCCGTGGCAACCCAATGCTCTTTGCCCGCCAAGGAGCTGTGGAAGCCGCATGGCGGGTGGTTGATCCAGTCCTCGGAAATGCGACGCCGGTTCTCGAGTACGAGCCTAATACGTGGGGTCCCGCCGAAGCCGACCGGGTCATCGCAGCCGGCGGCGAGTGGCATGACCTGAAGCAGAGCTAGAGCTGTTTTCGGCCACGCCCCGGACGAACGCCGTTATCGCCATTGGTGCCTCCAGAGGCGCGAGATGCCCTACTTCGGGGATCTCGATCATTCGCGCGTCATTGAGGCGATCGACGACTTCGCGCTGGAGAAGATCGTGATGCATCACACTGTCTTCGGCACCCCGGATGACGAGCGTCGGCACGCAAATATTGGACATGTGCTCGGCGATATTCTCGCGACTCCCATGTTCCAGCCACGCGCACCACGCTGCGAGCGAGCTGCGCAGGTTGTCATTCACGGCAGTATCGAAGGCCAGGTCTGGCAGCGGGCGCACGGTGACTTTCTGGATCAGCGCCACCATTGCGGAACGGTCACCGTGACTCGCCAGTAGGTGCTCCCGATCTGACTTGGACATCGGCTCGGGCGTAGGTGGGGACGGATCTACGAGCACGAGTGCACCTAGGCCCGCAGGACGGCGTGCCGCCAGCGCCATCGCGAACTTACCTCCCATCGAGTGGCCGATGAGAATGTAGCTTTCAA
Source organism: Chthonomonadales bacterium (assembly GCA_038211235.1). GTDB lineage: Bacteria > Armatimonadota > Chthonomonadetes > Chthonomonadales > Chthonomonadaceae > DATGJU01. The sequence goes on from JBBQVV010000026.1 coordinate 4,593, forward strand.
GCCCAAGCGAGCTTATCAGATCCTCAACATCATCAGCGTAGTCCTTTACCGCATAGTTGGATGCCGGTGCCGAGGAGTCGCCGAACCCGCGCAGATCAGGCGCGACACACCTGTACGCGCTCCGCATCCGATCGATCACCCCGTCCCACGAACGTGATGACCCGGCGAAGTAGTGGAGGAAGACCAGCGCTGGGTCAGCGCTACCCTGATCGCTGACGTACAGGTTGGCGCTGTTCACTTCGATTTGCGGCATTCCGTCGTTATCAGCAGCTATTCGTCGATCTCGTTGATCTGCTTACACCTGGACCTTGAGGCTCGCGGCGCGGTCGGTCACCTCGAACATCTCACCGTTTGGCACGATCGTGATCTGTCCGAACGCCTCGAGTAGCATGCGATATGCGGCTGATACGGGACGTGGCTTACGATTCAGATCGTACAGCCCGCAGGGGTTTACGTGACCCAACTTCTGGGTCAGCTCCACGTCCCAGTCAATCTGGTCGATGAGGCTATACCACGTGAACCCAAGTACCGGCACGCCGTCGGCGCGTATTTTCAGCACGTTCATCCACTCTTTCCAGAGCCACGTTGGCGCCCGCTCAGCGTCGAACACATTGGTCTCCGTGTGCATGACGGGTTTCTTGTAGCGGTCGTAGTACTTCTTGGTGATGAGATACCACCCAAACACATCTGTACCGCTGCATATGCTCCCGTCCGGCAGGTGGATGCGTTCGTTGCCGCCGTAGTAATCGTTCCCCATCACCTGGTAGCCGGGTGGCTCGCCGCGCATGAACCAGTCGTATTCCTCGCGCGTCATGCCGTTGTCCATGAGGTACATGCACACGTCCGCATCCGGCACGTGCGCGTACAGTAAGTCGAGTGAGAGGAAGCGCAGCTTGTTGCCGAGCGCTATGTCTTCGGAGGGCGATGCGGATGCGTCGTGCATATACTCCGCGCTCTCGCTCTGGATGATCACGCAGTCCGGCCGACGGCGCGCGATGCTGTGCGTGGCAAGAGTACTGGCGGCGACGATGTTCTTCATCGCCGTAACGTAGCTCTCGTCGCTCTTGAGCTGTTCGTTCCACTTGCCGTCCTTGGCACTCACGCGCGCCGTGACGTAGATCTCGTTAATGGGAGTGTAGTACTTGACCCACGGATATCGCTCGGCCACGGCATCGGCGTATGCGGCGAAGTGGATCGGCAGCTCGGGGTTCTGATAGTTGCCGATCCAGTCGGGAACGCCGAAGTGCATCAGGTCCAGGATGGGCGTGATCTCCAGCCGCTTCATCTCGGCCATGATCTGATCGGCGAAGCCCCAATCGTACTTCCCGGGCCCGAGGTGCGTATGGTAGTACGCCAGACCGTAGCGTAGCACCTTGATTCCCAGATCCTTCACCAGATGCAGGTCCTCTTGCCAGTTGTTGTAGTGTCCGCACTCCGCAAGCTCGTCTCGTCGCACGCGCCCGTTGTCGATGGTGGGATACGAGCACTCGATCCCTGTCGCGAACATGAAGTTCCGGGGCGTCCCGGTGGGCAGGCCGCTACCGTCGGAGCCGGTAGCGCCGCCGTACCGATCGCCGGAGGAGTCGAGGTGAGCATGTTTGATCGCGTCGAGGAATCCCTTCTTTGCCACTTTATGACTCTCCGCGGCTACGCCGCTCCAGATATCGATCGGCCGTGCGGAGAGCGATGGCCATGATCGTGAGTGAGGCGTTGGCGACGAGCGCGCTCGGGAACGTCGAGTTGTCCGAGATGTACAGGTTCGGGACGTCGAATGTCCGGCCGTCCGCGTCCACCACGGCGCTCGCCGGGTCCGTTCCCATGCGGCAGGTGCCGATGATGTGCGCCTGTCTTGGATAGTGCCAGACGTCGTGCGCTCCGGCTCGGCTCCAGATCTCGCTCATTACGCGGTTGCCGTGCGCGACGAGTCGATTTTCATTCTCGCCGTACGTGTAGTGGATGCGCGGCTTGGGCAGCCTGCGATCATCCAGCTCATCGGACAACTCCATGAAGTTGCCCTCGGACGGGAGACACTCGCCCAGAATGTTTATTCCGGCGCGGTGATTGTAGCTGCGCATGTGCTCGCGGAGTGCCGTGCCCCAGATCCCGCGACTTCTCGCGAATTGCGCCGCGTAGGTGACGGGCATGATCCCGATACTCTGCAGCAGGTAGCCACCGGCGAAGTCCGCATCCGGGGGCCGGCGCATGTCCTCGGAGATCAGCGTGCCCGGCATTCCCTTGAATGGACGCACGAACTCGTCGAACTCGCCCCAGATCTGGAGCCCGGTGTGCGCCATGAAGTTGCGTCCGACCTGGCCGCTGGAATTAGCGAGACCGTTAAGCAGGAGCAGCCGCGGTGTCTCGATGGCGCCGCCGCAGAGAAACACCGACCGGCAACGCTGGTGCTGCTCCACGGCGTCGTGCACGTAAACCACTCCGGTAACGCGTCCGGCGTGATCCATCTCGAGTTGCGTGGCGAAGCACTCAGGGCGGAGATCCGCTCCGTGCGACAGCGCGAGCGGGATGTACGTAACGTCCATGCTCCCCTTTGCGCCCGTGCTACACCCAGCCTCGCAGAAACCACGGTTGGTGCAGGCCGCCCGCCAGCCGACTCCGGCCTGGTAGTACGAGCCGGAGAGCGATGCGTTGGCGGCCGGGGAACTACGGATCCCGAGGGAAGCGCAGCCGCGCTGCATGAGTTGTGCGGCGCCGTTCAAAGGGAGCGGCTGGAGCGGGTACGGCGTGCGGGGAGGACCCCACGGATACGGCGATGGTCCCGACACGCCGATGAAGCGTTCCACCTCGTCGTAGTACGGTTCGAGGTCGTAGTACGTGATTGGCCAGTCGACACCAACGCCGAGGTCGGTGTGGAGATGAAAATCTTCCGGAGCCGGCCGAGGCACGTAAGCCGTGAAATGGAGCGTCGTGCCGCCCACGCCTATGCCTGAGTTGTTATGGCCGAAATGGACCGGGGTGCCGCCCGCGCTCAGGCGCTCGTCGCTCCAGGCCAGCTTGCCCTGCTCCCGCTCGTCCGTAGCGAAATCAATTGCTGGATTCCAGTGCTTGCCCGCTTCGAGTGCAACCACTGAGCAGCCGGCCTGAGCCAGTTTCGCGATCACCGGTGCACCACCGGCACCCGTGCCGATCACGACGACATCGACAGGGTCATTTGCGGCATACGGCTCCGTGCGTGCGGCCGTGTGCATCGGTGCGTGCGTATGTGCGTGGGTTTTTGCGTGCTCAGGCATTGGATCCACCGGCTTCTGGGTCAGGCGCTTCGCCCAGTGCGAGTGGCTCGAAGCGCTCCATCTCATTGAGCCCGATTCGCTGCCACCCATGCGCGTCGGCGTATCCGGCGAAGCCGATCTCGTCCTGTCCTAGTGGGTGGCTGTAGTACGACGAGGCGAGCTCGGTGAGTAACTCTTCGAAGAATCGGGTCGACGGCATGGTGCTCCAGACCGGCTCTGTCGCGTCACCGCGCTGCACCGCCGCGAGTACTGCATCCTGCTCCGACGGCCCAAGTGTCTCGAAGCGAGCCTCCGCCGAGTGGCCTGCAGCGGCGGTCGAGACAGCACGCGCGGCCTCGTTCAGCCCCTGGATCGCGCGCCTGAATGCCTCTCCGTCGGGTGGCATGGTGTCATAGCGCCAGCCATTCCCTTTACCGGCCGCGAGCCGCTGGTCGATGGCGACTGCCAGGTCGATGGGGTGCTCGCGATCTGGTTGTGGGATAAGACGGGCGCAGACCGCCTCGAGCGTCGCGAACTCCGCAGTCGTAAAGAAGCGTGGCTCCGGTGCGCCCGGTTTTTCATATGCCGCGATCCTCGCCGCAAGCACTTCGCGCGTTTTGGGAGTGACCAGGTCGGTCGGGAGCAAACGTTGCGTCGTCCCGCGCGGGTATTTCGCGTTTTGGGGCTCGTCGGCAGCGGCCGGAAGCGGCTCCGGCAGTACGACGGTGCGAGCGAGGCCAGTCATATCAGGCCCCGTCATATCGTGGCCCGTCATGCTGTCAATATCCGCGCGAGCGCAGCCTCGTCATTTGCTTCCATAACGAGCTCGGCCTCGAGGTTCTCCAGATCTTGCTTCACGCTTGCAACCGCCAGCGTCTTCCCGTTTGCGTCGAATGCGACGGAACAGTCGCGCTTCATGACATCACCATCGATCACCTCGTGATCCCAGTGTTCGGCATGTCCGGTGTAGCGAATGGACACGTCGTAGTGCTTGCTCCAGAAGAACGGTACGGCATCGAATCGCTCACGCGCGCCCAGGATGTTACGCGCCGCCGTCTGACCCTGGCGCTGCGCGACTACCCAGTGCTCCACGCGAATGTGTTCACCCGTGTGTGGGTCCGGCCAGCGTGCGATGTCACCGGCGGCGTAGATGCCAGGCGCGCTCGTTTCCAGATATTCGTTCACGACTACGCCGCGATCAAGCGTGAGCCCGGCCGCCTTGGCGAGATCGAGGCGCGGAATTACACCAATTCCAACCACCACCAAGTCGGCCGATAGACGCTCTCCGCTCTTCAGAACCACCGAGTTCTGGTCGATACTTGTGGCCGTTTGCTCCAGGTGAAACACGACGCCGTGCTCTTCATGCAGATTCTGGATCATCGTACCCAGCTCGTCGCCCAACACCTTCACGAGCGGCTTCTTGTCGGGAGCCACAACATGGACCTCCAGACCCCTGGCGCGCAGCGAAGCTGCGACCTCGAGTCCGATAAAGCTCGCACCCATGACCACGGCGCGGTGCGAGTGCTCGGCCAGTGCGATGATTGCGGTACTATCCGCCAGCGAGCGAAGCACGTGCACATGCGGCAGATCGTGGCCTGGAATGCCCAGCTTCCGCGGCTCGGCCCCAGTAGCCAGGAGAAGAGCGCCGTATTCGTGTGACGAGCCATCGGCGAGGTGCACCTTTCGGCCATCCACATCGATTGAAGTCACACTCGAGCGCACCTGGTCGATACCGTGCTCCTCGTAGGAACCAACCGGTCTGAGCGGGACGGCCTCTTCAGGAGCCGCGCCTGACAGATAATCCTTGGAGACCTTGGGACGGTCGTACGGCGCGGCATCATCGCTGTCGATCATCGTAATGCGTCCCTTGTATCCATCGCGCCGCAGCATCTCGGCCGCCGCACTTCCCGCCGCGCCTGCGCCGACAATTACCACCGTAAGGGGCGGCGTATGGCCAACGATCGCGAGGTCCTGTGCTGTCGGAGTAAGTGGATCGCGAACGTGCTTACCGGCAACGTACGCTCGGCCATCGCGGCGCTCTACAGCCCAGCAGGGGAGCGGATTGAGCGCGGGAGGACGATTTGCTTCTCCCGTGCGCAGACTGAATTCTGCGTGGTGCCAAGGACAGCGGAGTGTGTCGCCCACGAGCAGCCCTTTGATCAGCGGTGCACCGTAATGCGTGCACTTGGCGCCGATAGCAAAGATCTCTTCACCACGGCGAATCAATATGACCGGATCGCCACTCATGTGGCCGAGCATCATCGTACCGTCCGCGAGTTCGGTAAGCGCGATCCCGTTCACGGAGAAGTCTGGACCTTCTGGTTGCTGCTCTTTCGCAGGACCGCTCGCGGGCTTCGTCGCAGGCCCGTTCTTGGGACCGTTCGTGGGCTTTTGTTCTGACATTAACTCTCCGTCAACTGGACATCTTCCCGCCCGTAACCTGGATCAGGCTCCCGGTGACGAAGCTGGCGTCGCTCGACGCGAGAAAGACGTATGCGGGCGCGAGCTCTTCCGGTTGGCCCGGTCGGCCAAGGGCCACCTCATGACCGAAGTCCTGAACCTCACTTATCGGCATTGTGCCTGGAATGTTCGGCGTCCACACCGGGCCCGGTACCACACAGTTCACCCGGATGTTGCGTTTGCCCAAGGCCAGTGCGAGTGATTTGGTGAACGCGTGAATGGCGCCCTTGCTCGCGCTGTAATCGATCAGGATCGGGATGCCGGTCAGGCCGACAATGCTCCCCGTATTGATGATCGAGTCGCCGTCTTTGAGATGCGGCAGCGCGGCCTTCGCCATGTAGAAGTATCCGAAGATGTTCGTCTCCATCGTGCGCCGGAACTGTTCGTCGGTGATGTCCTCGAAGTTTTCCTGTGCCATCTGGAACGCGGCGTTGTTGACGAGGACATTGAGTCCGCCGAGCGCGGCAACCGTCTGCTCGACCGCTGCTCGACACGCATCCGGCTCGCGCACGTCGGTACGGATAACATGACAGCGCCGTCCTTTCGGTAATCCTTTCGCTTCGACCATCTGGCGAGTGGTATCAGCGTCGCCGTCGTTCTCGTTGTAGAGAATCGCGACGTCGGCGCCTTCCATTGCGTATGCGATCGCGACGGCGCGCCCGATACCGGAGTCAGCACCAGTTATGAGCGCGACCTTGCCCGCAAGCTTGGCAGCGGGGCGGTAGTTGGACAGGTCACTGTCGGGTGCGGGGTGCATGCCCGCCTGACTGGCCGGATACGGGAGCTTCTGTCCGGGAATATCTGCTGCGGCCGGGTAGTGTTTATCGGGCATTGCAGATGCTGGCTTCAGGTAGTGCGCACGTCCACGTTGGAACGATCATCATCATGATTACAGTTTATCACATTGTACGCCTGATACGCAGCGCGCAGGATGTACGTACTGCGGCGTGCAGAATGTATGCCCCTACGGGACCACGCATGCGACTGGGCGAACGACACCGCTCTCTGCCACTGCCTATGCACCGCCGTGGGCCAAGCGATTGAACTTTCTTGCTGGTGGGCGCCCCGCGAGGTACATCCCCAAAAGGACAAGCACTCCGCCCACAAGCTCCATCGTGGTGACGTGTTCGTGGTAAATAGGACCGCGAGGATCGCAACCAGGATCGGCTGAACGTAGGCGAACGCACCGACCTTGGACGCGGTAAGCCCGCTCAGGGCGAAAGCATACAGTACGTACGCGATCACCGATCCGCCGAGCGCCATGAATCCGAGTCCCCACCAGGCGCGGAGTGGAACGGCGCTCCAACTGACGCGGCAATTGATCGCACCGTGAACGGCAGCATGAGCAGGGTGCCCAGGCCAAATACAAAGGCATTCAGGGTGAGATTGTCGTACTTACCAGCGGTTCTCTTTTCAAGAATTGTGTAACCTGAAAACGCCACTGGACCAGCGAAAACGATGGCATCTCCGACCAGACTGGCCTGTGCGCCTGGTCCTGTTTTCTGCGTGACGAACAGCACTATGCCCGACGAGATCAGCGTTCCGGTAGTCTTCAGGAGCGTGAGTTTCTCCACGCCGGTCGCCACTGACAGGCCGAAGATGATTATAGGGCCGAAGCCGCCGATAAGGCCCGCGTGAAGCACGGAAGTACGCCCCAGCACGGTCACAAAACACAACTGATTGATGGTGATGCCGAGGGAGGCCAGGAGCGCCAGGAAGAGCCATTCCTTGAGGCTAGAAGGAACACGCGAATGTCTGCCGTGGGCGAGGAAAATGCCGGCCAGCATCAGGGCAGCGGCTGCAACTCTCAACTGAGCAAGCGCGGGAGGGACGAAGCCCAGCAAGGCGTACTTGCCGGCAAGGAAGTTCCCCGCAAACAGACACGTTACCAGGAATATCGAACCGTATGCGAGTGCGTGAGTGGTACCGTGACCAGTGCCGTGGCCGCTGCTCGGTTGGGAAGCATTCGTGTTCGGCGGCGTACTTTTTGCGCGCGAATGTAGCCCGTTGGACACTGTTCTGTCTGACATCACTTTTACGGAGAAAGCATGCGCGTTGAGCTATCGCGATCTGGACCTTTCACATCGTCTCGTCTCCTTGCGTGCCGAGACGACGAAAGGGAAGCGCGCGAGAATCGTCGTGCCTACATACCTATCCGGCTTCCCCGTTCTCGTTATGTCAGCAAGAAGGACGAAGATAACGCGGTTCTACTGAGATGATGCCAATTCCTTCGGCGTACCCCAGCACCCGAAGGTCCGCACCTTGGGCATGGCGTTGCTTCACCCAGACGACCGTTCCCATAGGAAGTACGCCCCCTTCTGGGGGCATACCGTTATGCTCGCGATTCTCGATCTGGTAGGGCGTGTTTTGTACCACAATGCAACAGTGGCGATAGCCCTCCGGCTTGATGACGTGCTCCCTTGGTCCGGGTTCCTTCTCCGCTGCCAGCGCACCTTCGGTCGGATTTGACATGGTTTTTAGATGCGGATAAGGGATGCGGGAGAGAGACGGGGAACCCGACGGAACGCTGGACGGGCCTGTTCGGAACACGCCGACCCGGGTGAAATTATTGACGGGCGGCGTCGTAGGGCAGAAATAAACAAAATACAGTCCCGCTCCGACTTTCTGCCGGACAGCTCCGCACCCGAAGTGTTCCGCGATGGCGAGTGACGATCTCCTGACTGACCCATAACCCTAGTCCTAGTCCACCTATGCCCTTTGTGGTGAAGAAGGGTTCAAAAGATTCTCTTCTGCACCTTCGTCGGCATACCCACACCTGTAGCAGCGATGGTGAGAATCAATCCTTGCTGACTTATGCCCCGGCTCGTCCCCTCACGGCTCCGGAGCAGAAGACGGCCCGGGGGAGCCGCGTTTCCGTTTTTCTCCACCACTCGGGTGAGATCGTCATTGCCCGTTTCGGCTACCCACTGCTTCACGCTGTCGTCCGGCTTGCGATCGCTTTCAAAGTAGAGCCAGTGCGAGTGGTCCGCAACATCGGCCTTGAGTTCGGTTTGTACAGCCTGCTGGACGAATTGTTTGGCATCCTGCCCATGCGCCGCATAAGTAGCGAGGACCAACGTGCCACAAAGTATGGCCAAGTCTGGTCATGAGCCTTCCCCGATTGCGATAGTTGATGAAATTCTCGCGAGGGGTGAGAGGCGCGGGTAAAACGAGGTCGATGAAATAACGCGGGGGTCACGCGGGGTTGCGCACTGCACTCTCGTCCCGCAGCTGTCAATCGGCAATGCCCACTTGAGGCACGTCGATACTAAGTGCAGTTGCAAGAGCATGTTGATGGTCCTGCTCTTGGATCAATATCTTGCGTATGAGCTCGGCCATGGCAAATTCACCAAGTTCGTCACACTGCTTCACGCGGCGCCGGTAATTCCGGATCGTCTGCCCCTCGTTGTCGAGATCGAAACGCAGCATATCATCGTTGTTCTTTGATGTCTTGACCGGCTTGGGCACGACTGTAGGCATTCCGTTCAGGTAGTCAATCTGGTCGGAGATGATCAATGCATGTTCCAGCTCTTCGTGGGCGTGTACCGCCAGTTCCGCGGCAATGTTCATGTAAGCCGCACCATCGAGCACCTGAGAATAGTTCACATAAGCGATGATGGCTTGGTACTCGCGGGCCAAGTCTTCGTTGAGAAGTTCGATGAGCTGTTCGCGGGTGATCGATGCGCTCGGGGCAGTGGCGGGATCAGACATGATGTTCTCCATTCATTAGAGATAATACTTCGGCTGAAATTCCTAAATATTTGGATGCGAGATCGGCTGGTGAGGGCAACCGGAACTCAGGGTAGCCGCCTTTCTTACCAGGCGTGCCTCCACTCCCGCGTGGAAGGCGGGGTACTCCGATGGTCGGACTCAGGCGACCGTCACCGCGAAGTCTTGTCCTTCCCATTTATTGGTCTCCATCCAAAGAAAGGTGAAGTGAAAGCACGTCCCCGACTTGGCTATTGTCGAGGGGATATCAACGTAGTCAACGCCAAGTGCGGTCCGGATGGACTTGGTGTCCTCGACGGTCTTCCAATCGTCGGCCGCCCAATGTAGGGTAAACGGGGCCATCCCGAGCACGCGGAGAATTTCTCCCCGCTTCATGAAGCGGACCTGGCGGTTCGGATTCCAGACCTCAAAGCGTTTGCGGGTAGTTGGCCGTGCTCCAAGATAGCGCGCGGCGACCTCGGGAATGAGGTCATACACCTTGCCATCCGCCGTGGAGCGGAGTAGCTTCACATATTCCGCGTGTGCCCACATGAGCGGCATTGCAGAACCCGTTGGTTGTCCGAGCCACATGTATACCTCGGGTTTATCGGGTTGATCCCACGACTGCTCTGGAAGTAGACCAGTTTTGGATGCAAGCCCTTCCATCGTACGAAGGTAACGTTCCGTGCTGCGACCAGCCGCTAATTCGTAATGTCCACGTTCGCCCGTCAACAATGGCCACACCCGACCGACACCTGCGCCCATCCACGGACCCCCGTCGGCACGTTGGCCGTACCCGTCGTGGTTGTAACGGTGCCATGTTGGACCTGCTGGCGTTTCTGTTTTCAGCACGGCGTCAATTACCTTTACCGTAGCGAGCACGGACGGATCATCGTGACGGCGAATTCCATAACGCACCAGCTCCAGAAATCCTCCATCGACCACGTTGCGGGCTGGATAATCGCTTTGTTCTCCCGATGGGAGGTTTGCAATGTGGAGGACTCTGGATTCCTTGTCTTCGCCGGGATGGTGCTGGCCGACCCGCTCTGGAAGAATGCGCATGTAATAGGTCGATATGCCGTCGACCAGCGACCCTGTCGTGGTGAGGGTCCAGTCTTCGAGATGACCTTCAAGATAATCTGCGTATTCTTCAATGAAGGTAGCGCTCTCGTGATCCCCATGGTCGTGAAAGAGCACAGAGGCGCCGACGAGAGCGGCGATGACCGCGGCGAGTGTGAAGGGGAATAACCAGCGGCCTCTTCCCAGCGCTCCTCCTGCGTCACAGGTCCGTTCCTTATCAGGTAAGACACTCCCCCGTGAACGAAGTTTAGCGGGTCGAAGTCTTGAAGTGCTTTCTCGCGATAAAGCCTAAACGCGAGCATTAGGGGAAAGGCTGTCTCATCCAGTTGAACTCCCTTCCAATACGCATCGCCCGTGACCCAGAAGTTTTGCGCGAAGCCGCCATCGGAGTTTTGCGCGACGGCAAGGTAGATGAGCGCGCGGAAGGGTACTTCCTTCTCACCCGCGGCCAAAAGCGCGCCGGCGCTGTTCACCATATCGCGTGTCCACACCAAGTGGTAACCACCTTGGTCGCCGTCTCCCTTGACTTCGCCCCACGGAATCGACAGGGACGCGACCAGAGCGCCGGCGAACGCTTTATCCTCGTGGGCAAGGAGGACGCTGTAGCTGCTGTTGTAAAGATTGCCCTTGTCAAGTGATTTAGCAGCCAGTGGGCCCATTTGGCCAGCCACTCCATCCCACCCTGCTATGTAGTCTTTCAGGTGCTTCTCAAAGGGTCTGCCGAGACTCTGGAGCAGATTGGCGATCGCACGATGCTCACTGTCGCCGAAGGCGAGGCCGAGCGTGAATTCAGTATTGTGGGCAAGATCGATCTCTCCGGTCAGCGCGATGTTGCCATCGCTTGCAGATTCAAACTGCCAGTCCATTTCGAAGTTTTCGTGGAGGTCGGTCCAACCATCGCTCTTGCCGACATAGCCACAGGATACCCGGGAGAAAGGGACTGTCGCGCCCATGGCGAGCCACCGTCCCTGTTTCTGTGCCATCAGGACTGTGTGGCCGTTCCCCTTGGCGAGATAGCCGTTGTTCCCGGCTCCGCCAACCTCAAGATGCGGCGCGCACAGGGCGTAAAGCTTCAAGCCTGACAGGAACTTGGGATCGCCACTCGTGACTCGCGTATGTTGTATGAGGCAGGCAGACTCAGGATTGCTGATGATCTGTTTCTCGATGCTGTACTTTCCCTTAGGATCAGCATTGATGCACCTATATCCGAGGGCATGGTTGGAGAGGCGCTCCATCTTCACGGTCAGATCACGCTTCTCCTCATGGAAGAACGTCTTCCCGTCCGTCACCAGATACTCCAGATCCCTGATCTGGGGGCGGTCCACAGTCGGATAGTAGACTTCTGTCACGATGCCGTCCCACACCGTGAACCAGAGATGGCTGGAGGAGGAAAATGCGGTTCCGACTCCCGATTTATTACTATGCGTCCAGCGGGCTTCGATGCCGGGTTTACCAAAGGCCTCATTATTCCTGAGTGCTTTCATGTTTGATTCCCTTGCCTTCCCTGGTGATCACGATTCGTGCTCTCGGTAAATCTTATCGACGCCCAACTTGCTCGCATTCCGCTTGAGCGCACCCTTCAGAAATCCATTCATAGCAGGTCCCCCGAAAGAGTGACACCGCATCTGAGATGCAAAGGAGACGTTCTATGAAACTGCAAGGTAAGGTCGGGATCGTTACGGGAGCGGGAACGGGAATCGGTCAGGGAATAGCGCTTGCTTTTGCTCGCGCCGGAGCCAGCGTGGTCGTCGACTACGTCGGCAACGCCTCCATCTCCCAGGACACAATCGATCAGGTCACGAAGATGGGCGGGAAGGCGATCGGCATCGATGCGGATGTCACGAATCCGAAGGACGTGGACTCCCTGGTCCAGCAGACGGTCGCGAAATTTGGGAAGCTGGACATCTTCGTCAACAACGCCGGGATCGAGAAGAAGTTCGCTTTCGTCGATTTCCCGCTCGATGAGTGGCAGAAGATCATGGCGGTCAATCTAACAGGTCCCTTCATCTGCTCGCAGGCAGCCGCGAAGCAGATGATTGCGCAGGGTAATGGTGGCCGGATCATCAACATCTCCTCCGTTCACGAGGATCTGCCGATGCCGACAAATTCGCCCTACTGCGCGTCCAAAGGCGGCCTGCGGATGTTCATGAGAACGATCGCGGTTGAACTCGCACCGCATAAGATTACGGTGAGCAACATCGGTCCGGGCGCGATCTACACGCCGATCGACAAGGATGTGGAGAGCGATGCGAAGCTCAACGATGAGATCCTGAATGAGATCCCCTTACACCGCTGGGGCAAGCCGGAAGAGGTTGGTGAATTGGCTGTCTACCTGGCCTCCGACGACGCTTCGTACGTGACCGGAAGCACCCACTTCATCGATGGCGGGATGCTCAGAAACGCAGGCAGTCTGTAGACCTAAACGTACCGGCATGGCTCACCACGCCGGCAGGTTCTTCTCGACTCGCCCACCTAGCAAACAACAAAAGGAGATTCAGATGAGCCGCAAGTCCGTTACACGGTCCGCAGTCCAAATAGGAGCCGGTCTGGCATGTGTGTACGCCCTCTGGTCCACTCTCCGCCGGACGGAGGAGCGCGTGGCCAACGCGAATCTCGCTCAAGGCAAGCGCATCCTTGTGCTTGGGGGCGGCTTCGCAGGAACGGGCGTGGCCCAGGAACTCGCCCACCTGCTTCCTGCGCCGGCGACCGGTGAGATTATTCTGATCGATGAGGACAATTACCTGCTGTTTACCCCTATGCTGACCGAGGCGGCAGGTGGGGAGCTCGAGACCAGGCACATCGTCAGCTCACTGCGGACGATGGATCCGAGGATTCGTTTCGTGCAGGGCCGGATTCTCAGTGTCGATCTGGCGAACAGGCAGGTGGAGATCGAGACCGGGGCTGCAGACCTCGATCCGGCGAAGCAGACCTTTCAGGCGGATCACCTTGTTATTGCGTTGGGTTCCGTTGTGAACTTCCATGGAACTCCGGGTGTGGAAGCGAATGCGATCCCGATGAAAAAGCTCCACGATTCGCGGGTAATCTTCCAGTGGATTTCAGGTTGCCTGGAGCGCGCCAGCATGGAAAGCGATCGTGACAAGCGCAAGAAGCTGCTTACCTTCGTAGTCGCCGGAGGTGGGTTTACCGGCGTGGAGACGATGGCTGCCATCAACGATTTCATCCGGGCCAGCGCTCGCAGGCAGCCGGGTATTCCCGAAGAGGACGTGCGCACGATCCTGGTGCAGCCAGGCGATCGCCTGCTGCCTGAACTCAGCCCGGAACTCGCCCGCTATGCGACGGAAAAGCTGAAGCAACGGAAAGTGGAGATCCAACTCAATATCGAGGTTGCTGGAGCCAACGAGGGTGTTGTCGAGCTCAAAGACGGAGAGAAGATCGCCGCGCATACCCTAATCTGGGCGGCTGGAGTGACGCCGAATCCGTTGATCGATACGCTCCCCGCGGCAAAGGGCAAACACCATGGGTTAGAAGTCGACGGTTGCTGCAGGGTGCCGGGCCATGCAGGAGTATGGGCACTCGGGGATTGTGCGGAAATCCCAAAGCCGGATGGTCATGGAACCTATGCACCGACTGCACAGAACGCCACGCGTGAGGGCAAGCTTGTGGCTCAGAACATTATTCGCACTCTGCGCGGCGAAGCACCACAGCCCTTTCGCTACACGCCTGTCGGAGAGCTTGCCTTGGTGGGCCGGCACTCGGGTGTCGCTCGCATCTACGGACACAACTTTTCCGGGCCTCTCGCATGGGCGATGTGGCGCGCCATCTATCTAGCTAAGATGCCCAGCGTGGCTCAACGAGGAAGGATCTTGGGCGATTGGCTTCTTGACAGCATATTCGGACGCGTGCCTGTTCCGCTTTCAACTGCGGACCCAAAACTGAAAAGCTGATGAGGCGCGCCGGACGCGCTCCCAAACAAAGGTAGTAGACTTCGACCCAGTCTAAAGGTTTTGCTTTCGTTTGACTTGCGTTCTGCACGCAGCTTGTAATTTGGCTTGAGGAAAGCAATGCTCCTGCTTGATCATTCCGCGCCGACCAACATCTTCGCTCCCGCGGCGACACCCGCGCATGAGATCTTTCGTCTCTCGATCCTTACGCTCAGCATCACTGGAACCATCTTCTTAGTCGTCGGCGGGCTGCGGATTCAGGACCGGAATGTCGGGCGTCAAGTACAGTAGTAACGCCGCAGGCTTGGCATACATAAGGGGGATCCAGAAGTTGATGGTGCCTTTAGCAGTTTATTTGAGGCGAGGAACGCCCTTGCCCCATGTCTCCGGTGGCGCAAGCTCCCGGCGTATCGGCGGCTGCGTCATATCGCGATCGTTGCTGGTGAAAACCCGGTCTCCCTGGCTGATGAGGTAGTCGGCTGTGCGCGCGGCAAGTGCCTGGATGGTGAGACCAGGGTTGGCAGAGCCCTGCGTCGGGAATACGCTGCCATCGCAGACGAACAGGTTAGCGATGTCGTGGGTACGGCCGAACTTGTCAACCACCGAGGTGCGCGGATCGGAACCCATACGGCATGCCCCGACGAGATGCGCGTAACGCGCTTCCTGCACCACTTCGGTCGCGCCGGCTGCCTGCATCACCTCTTCGGTTTTTTTCCGTGCCGCCTTGATCAGCTTCTTGTCGTTGTCATGCAGGTTGAAAGTAACGTGAGCTACGGGCAGACCAAAGCGATCCTTGTCCTCGGCAATGGTGACGCGGTTGTCGTCCCAGGGAAGAATTTCACCCAGCAGGCCGAACGCGGCCCAATGGTTGTAATCCATCATCTCCTTGCGGAGGCCCCATCCCCAGGCCTGCTTGGCCGCAAACATCTGTTTGGCGAAGGCCTGAGGCAGCGGCCCGACGGTCTGGATGGCAAAGCCGCGGGCGAAATCGTTCTTTGGGCTTGTCTCATAGAACTCCTCGGTGAGCGCATGTGCGGGAGGAGCCTTGTACATGCGCACCGGCTGCTCGAAGCGTCCCATGATCACATTGCCGGCCTGAGCCATGAGGTATTTGCCCAGTACCCCGCTGGAATTGGCTAAGCCATGCTCGTATCCCGGACAGGCCGAGTTCAGCAGCAGCCGCGGTGTCTCGATCGCATAGCCGGAGACGATCACGGCTTTGGCTCTTTGAAAATGCGATTGGCCGTCGTGATCGATATAGTGAACGCCGGTGACGCGATTGTTCTTGCCCAGTTCCACCCTCGATACCATGCACTGCGGACGGACTTCGCCCCCGGTTCTTACGGCATCCGGAATGTGCGTGACCAGCGTGCTGGCTTTTGCGCCGACCTTGCAACCCTGAATGCAGAAGCCGCGGTAGATGCAGTGCGGTCGGTCTCCGTGCGAACCGGAGAGAATCGCGACTGGACCACCGATGGACACCGGAATATTGAGCGCGGTGCAACCCTTAATGAGCGCATTGCCCACGCCACCCATGGGATGGGGGCCATAAGCGTAGCCGTGTGGGTGCCCCCACGGGTAATACGCAGGACCGGCCACAGGCATCTCCAGCTCTAGTTGCTCGTAGTAGGGCTTGATGTCTTCGTAGTCGATGGGCCAGTCCGCACCCACGCCATCCTGCGTGTACACCTTGAAGTCGGACGGGTGTAATCGTGGCGTGAACGCCGCCCAGTGTACCGATCCACCACCCACACCTTGGCCGCAGTTATTGGCGCCAAGAGCCAGAGGGTCCGAGCCTCCGGTGACGCGGGGTTCGGTCCAGTAAAGTTTGTACGAACCGGCCTCGTCACTGACCCAGTCACGCTCTGTATCCCAGAAAGGACCCGACTCCAGGCCGACCACATTGAAGCCGGCACGCGACAGCCTTTGCAGCAGAACACCTCCCGCGGAGCCTAG
Organism: Chthonomonadales bacterium; assembly: GCA_038211235.1. Taxonomy (GTDB): domain Bacteria; phylum Armatimonadota; class Chthonomonadetes; order Chthonomonadales; family Chthonomonadaceae; genus DATGJU01. Next base: position 20,923 of record JBBQVV010000026.1, read on the forward strand.
TCCGACGATGACATAATCCACTTCGTCTTCGTCCTTGAAGCGGCGCATGGGTGCGTGAATGGTCTGTAGAGGACCCACCTTGTGCTTGTCGTTTGAGGGAGCTTCGAAAGCTCCCAGAATTGGCCTCTTCAATGAGTGCCTCCGCTCCCGTGGTGGCTCTGGGTGTCGTTTTCGTCAGGTGCGGAGACCTCGCCGGATACGGCTATCGCTGGAGCCAGCCAGTCATAACGTTTCTCCTCTACCTCCCACGGTTCCGGCTCGCCACGTTCCAGACGCGTATAGGCGCGGGGGTAGGCAGGGCCGCCAAAGCCGATCTCATCCCACGCCCAGGGATGCGCGTAATACGCGTCGATGGCATCCGCCATGATCATTTGCCAAAAGCGCTTAACGGACATCTTCGCCCAGATTTCGGGTGCGGCCTCGGGTTTGCCCTTTCCTATTCCCTGCAGCACCTCGTCCTGCTGGAGTTGCGGCAGGAGCAGGAATTTGCCGCCGTAACGGTGCTCGGCTTCCTTGTCGATGGCCTCGATGCCGATCTCATACACCACGCGGTCGTGCGGCATGTCCTCATACCGGTAGCCCACGGTCTTGTTCTTGGCCAGGCGTTCGTCAAGCATGGGGACCAGGGGAATCTGGCGATCGGCGGTGCGGTCCGTCTGCGGGATCAGGTGCGCGAAGACAGCCGTCCAGAACGCCCATGCCTCTTCCGTGAAGAAGGAACGTGCAGGCGGCTTCTGCACACGCTTGTCGATCACATCGCGCGTGGTCTCGTCCCAAAAGGGGCTCTGCGACATGGTGCTGAAGCCGGGATAATACCCTGGCTGCTTCTTGGGTGCGAGCCCTTCGCTGGTCTTCGGATCACGCGGCATTAGGGCAGGGTCGGTCACGTTCGCAGTGGCTTTCATGGTCTCCTCCTGCGCAGCAGGCTGGCCAGAACGCCGAGCATGCCCGCGGCGCCGAAGAGCAACGGCGCAAAGATGGGCGGACCGTACATGATGTTGTAAAGAAGGTGTTTGCGTCCGCCCGGCCGGCGCAGTATGCCGCGGCCGTGGTAGAAGAAGCCTACGGCGGCATCCGCTCCGGCGAGGACGGAGAGCGCGGGGAGCGCGGTCGTCGCCAGACGGCGGCTCTTGACCGAACCGAACGCTACGCCCGCCAGTACAGGCGCAATAACGATCGGCGTCCACTGCACCCAGTAGCGAAAGTTGTTCTTATAGTGCGAGTAGTAGGCCTCAAAGCCGCTCAGGAGCGCGCTGATACCAGTCACGATGGCGACCTGGCGCTGGAACCTGCCCTCACGGATGTCCTGTTCGTCGCTCATCGACTCACGGGCCGCACCATCCGGCAGCAGATGCGCAAGCCAGCCGTCCTTGCCGCTGGTGGAGGCGTTACCCGTGCTCTCTTCGCGCTGCAGATACGAGGCGATCAGACCAAGGTAAGCGCTGGTGCCAAAGAGCAGAGGCGCAAAGATCGGAGGCCCCATAATCATGTTCGTCATGGGCAGTCGCCAACCGCCGGGCTTGCGATAGATCCCGCGGACATGGAAGTAAAAGCCGACACCAGCATCTACCAGAGTGACGAAGGCGATCAACCGAAGCAAGGTTCGCGCGGCTCGGCGGCTGAAAAACGCGGCGAACCCGGCCATCGCCAGCAGCACGCTCAGGATTACCGGTGTGTACATTACACGCCGGCTATAGCTTCCGCGGTAGTGCTCGTATGCCACCTCCAGACCGCTGACAATGCTGGTCAGCGCAGTCAGCAAGGAGAGGCTGCGTTGAAAGCGCCCCTCGCGGATGGCGTTGGCAACGACCGCGAGATCCTTTTCTGGGTTCTCGAAGGAGAGTGCTGTTCCGCTCGCCACAGTTTAGATGACCTCGCGGATCTTGTCGGTGAGCACGGTCTTAATGATGCCCGTGGCATCCTTTTGCCCACGCGCCAGTGCCTCCGCAAACTTAATCGCCTGTTGCGTGCTGATCTTGCCCGGCATGGGCGGCTCGTTCGGATCGACAACAGCCTGCACCACGGTCGGTCCGGAATGACTCAGTGCTTCGCGCAGAACGCTCTCGGCATCCTCGGGACGGTTAATGGTGAAACCCTTGGCGCCGCATGCGGTAGCGACCATGGCGAAGTCGATGGGTTCGAGTTCCACGCCGAACTCTGGATTGCCTTCGAGAATCATCTGCTCCCACTTGATCTGACCCAGCACGTTGTTCTTAATGACGATGACGCAGACCTGAAGCTTGTACTTCACCAGAGTCGCAATCTCGCCCATCAGCATGGTTAGGCCGCCGTCGCCGACGACGCAAACCACCTGTCTCCCGGGATAGGCCACAGCCGCACCGATCGAGTAGGGGAGCCCGTTGGCCATGGTCGCAAGTGAGCCCGAGAGCGAAAACATCATGGTTCCACGAATGTCCACGTGCCGCGCTGTCCAAGTGGCGATGGTGCCCGAGTCGGACGAAACGATCGCGTCATCCTTGAGCAGCTTGTTCAGCGTGTGCGTGACCACCTGCGGCTTCATCGGCATGTCTTTGCGGGTGCCGCGCTCTTCCATCAGCTTGAACCAGTCCTGCATACGCTCCTGGCTCTTCTTCAGGAACTTGTTGTTTTTCTTCTTGAGCAAGGGAAGCAGCGCCGGAAGGATGCTCTTCGCGTCACCCAGCAGGCCTACGTCGACCTGGTGGCGCAGGCCGATGCGGGTTGGGTCGATCTCGATCTGCACGCATTTGGCTTGGCCGGGCTTGGGAAGAAAGTCCATGTAGGGGTAGCTGGTGCCGATCATGATCAGCGTGTCGCACTCGTCCATCGCATCGACAGAAGGTGCCGTGCCCAGCAGCCCCAGGCCGCCGGTTGTGTACGGGCTGCGGTCCGGCAGCACGGCCTTGCCGAGCAGGGCTTTGACGACTGGACCTCCCACAATTTCAGCCAATTGAGCGACCTCTTCGGAACAGCCCAGCGCGCCGCGCCCAACAAAGACAACGACCTTCGTCCCGTTGTTGATAAGGTCCGCGGCTTTCTGCAGTGTGGAGGGAGCGGGCTTGGCGAAGGAGCCCACCTTGTAGTCGGCGCTGTGATTTTTAGGGTTGGCGTTGCTACGGTGATCGTCCGAGACCTTCCACTCCTGGATGTCCTTGGGGATGCAGATGTGCGAGACACCGCGGCGTCCATAGGCTGTACGCACCGCCATATCGACGACGTTGACCGCATGCGGCGCGCTCATAACGCGCTCGTTGAAGACCGAGACATCCATGAACAGCTTGTCGAGATCAACGTCCTGCTGATAATCCATCCCAATCAGGTCAGAGAAGGTGTGGCCGGTGATCGCAAGCACCGGGTGCTGATCGCATTTGGCGTCATAAAGGCCATTAAGCAGGTGCACGCCGCCCGGGCCGGAGGTGGCGCAGCAGACACCCAGCCGACCGGTGTACTTGGCATAGCCCACAGCGGCGAATGCGGCCGCCTCTTCATGCCGCACCTGAATGAATCGCAGCTTCTCCTGGTGGGTACGCAGAGATTCAAAGAAGCCGTCAACACCATCACCGGGGAAGCCGAAGATGGTGTCGACACCCCATTCAATCAGCCGTTCTACGATGAGGTCCGAAACCTGCTTTGCCATTTTCTTTCTCCTTGTGAAACCTGTTGCATTGAATGTTTGCTGTAGGTTTACGTACTGACGAGGCCTATCAGGAAACGAGGTAGGGAGCTGCGTCCTTCTCCTTGAGTTCCAGGCCCATGCCTGGCCGGGACCGGTCCGGAGACATGATGCCGAGGACAGGCTCGCAGAAGCCATCGAAGAACATCTGTTCGATTCTTACGTGATCGTGGAAGTACTCCATGTGAATAGCGCGAGCAACGGCACAACAGACATGCACGTGCATGCTGGGGCCACAGTGGGACGAGAGCGGTATATTGGAGGCCCAGCAGAGCGAGGCGGCGTGGAGAAAGCCGCTGATGCCGCCGCATCGGGTCGCATCTGCCTGTAGGATGGTCACGGCCTCTGCATCCACCATGCGTTTGAAGTACCATGCCGAATACCCATACTCCCCGGCGGCGATATCCATGCCAAGCGGCGCACGCTCCCGAATCTGGCGCAGACCGGTAAGGTTGTCGGAACTGACAGGCTCCTCCAACCAGCGGACCCCTTGATCCGAAAAGACATGAGCCAGTTCAATTGCCTGGGCTACGGTATACGCGCCGTTGGCATCGACAAAGAGTTGCACGTCTTCGCCGATCGTCTTGCGGGCCAGCTCCACGCGGCGCGGATCGTCTTCCGGGTGTGTGCCGATCTTCATCTTCACCATGCCCAAGCCGCGCTCACCCCAGCCGCCCAACTGATGGGCAAGCTGTGCATCGTCATAGGACGTGAAGCCGCCGCTCCCATACACGGGAATTCCAGATCGTACTGATCCCAGAAGGTTGACGAGCGCGCTTTCCAGCAGCCGCGCCTTCAAGTCCCACAAAGCGTTATCGATGGCGGAGATCGCCATGATGTCGATTCCCGTCTCGCCCGAGTTTCTGACCTGGTGATACAGCGCTTGGAGGATCGCGCCCTGCGCAAAGACATCCTGGCCTATAACTACCTTCTTCAGCAGGCTTTGCACCAGGTGGCCCGTCGCAGCTGCGGCGTAGGTATACCCCAGGCCGGTCTTGTCACCCGACTCCAGCGCTACCAGAATCATGGTGGTGCTGGTCCACGCGAAGGTGCCATCGGCTTCCGGAGCATCCGTAGGTACCGTGTACACCCTAACCGTGAAACCCGTAATTTTGGCCTGCTTCAACATCACGCCCGTCTCCATCCTTCTAAAATTGCGTCAGAACCTTTACACCCTCTTCTGTAACAGCCACTACATCGCAGTGGCGCATGCCGCCATATCCATCGAAATACGCTGCGGGCTCCAGATTGAATGTCATACCGGCTTGCAACACGTCGTGAGAGAGCGGGTGGATGCGGGGGATGCCGTTCGGATTGGCAGCTGCAAAGCCAACTCCGTGTCCGGCTGCGTGCTTGAACGCCTCCCCCAGGCCGTGCTCTTTCATCACGTTGCGTACGGCCTGGTCTACATCGCACCCGACAACACCCGGCCTTATGGCATCGAAGCCCTCTGCCCTTGCCTGCATAATGGCCTTTCGCATTTCCACCTGGCGACCTGTAGGTGCGCCTACGGTATACGTGCGGGTGATGTCAGTCCAATATCCGTCCGCACAGGTATTGCCATGGATCATGACGAGATCACCTTCCTCCAGCTTGCGGTCGCGCGTTCGCGCAAAAGCCGCCGCTGCTTTGGCCGAGTTTGGCCCGGACATGCAGAAAAAGTAGCCGTAGCTGCGCTCGAATTGCCGGGCCGCCGACGCCGTGTCAAAGGCGGACTGCACAGCAGCGGCCACGTCAGTCTCGCGCAGACCGGAGGTCATTACCATCTCCGCCCGAGAAAACGCCGCACCCGCAACCAGGCATGCGTTCTCGAGAAGAGCTAGTTCTCCGGCGGTTTTGACCGCCTTCAAAGAATCCAGTAACGTGTCACAGGATTCGAAGTTGCCATGCGGCATAAGCTGCCTCAACAATTCCGGAAGAGACGAACGGAACTCATAGGAGACCGCATAGGTGGACGGTTGCATGCCTTCGCCAAGCTGCAGGCCGATCGTGCCCTCAAGCAGGCCCAACTCCTCAACAGCCCTTTGGAGCGGAGCACGAAGACGTTCCAGAGGAGATTGCAAGGTATCGAGACCGGCAGGCTTGTAAGCTATCAGCTTGGCTGACGAGGTTCTTTCGGCAAGCTCCACCTCGTCCTGGGGAACGATCAGCCGGATCCCTCCATCGGCGGTGTGTATCGCGATGCTCGCAGACATCACAGGCCAGTAGCCCGTCAGCAGAAGAACCTCAGTGGAAGCGCTGCAGATAAAGGCATCCAGCTTTGAATCAACAAGGGCCGCGACGACCAAAGCGCACCGCTCACCTGCTTCGATCATTGCTGCCTGCTTTCTTCGCCCACTCACTATTGTGTTGCGAAAACTGATGACTAAGTTGTCAAGAGTGATCACGAAAAGATTGGCAATAGTTTCTTTGTGAGCTACAGGATGCATCCAAAAAGGCACAGAAGGTGCGCCAGTCTCAAAGCGCACTTTAAGCCGTGTCTATGTCTACCGGAAAAGTAGTTGTCGTTACGGGTTCTTCCGCGGGTTTGGGAAGAGCTATCGCTCATGGATTCGCAAAGCGCGGTGCGCGAATCGGTCTGATCGCCCGAAACCCGGAAGCACTGGAGGCGGCAAAACAGGAGTGCGAGGCGCTGGGAGGACAGGCGATCGCACTGCCGCTCGACGTATCCGATGCGGAAGCCGTCGATGCAGCGGCGACCCGTGTTAAGGAAGAATTCGGGCCCATTGATATCTGGTCAACGATGCCATGGTCAGCGTCTTCTCACCCGTCAAAGAGATGGAGCCCTCCGACTACAAGCGCGTGACGGATGTCCTCTACCTCGGCTTCGTGCATGGAACTCTCTCCGCACTGGAGCGCATGCTACCGCGAGACGAGGGTACGATTATCCAGATCGGCTCGGCGCTTTCATACCGCTCCATTCCCCTGCAATCAGCATACTGCGCCTGTAAACACGCCATCAACGGCTTCACTGACTCATTGCGCTGCGAACTCCATCACGACAACAGCAACGTCAAGGTGACTGCGATCCAGATGCCGGCGATGAATACAACTCAGTTCGACTGGGTCAAGAATCGCATGCCGAACGACACGCAGCCTGTGCCGCCTATCTACGAGCCGGAACTGACGGCTGAGGTTGTAGTGGCAGCCGGACTGGCCAAAAACCCGCGTCGTGAGTACTGGGTCGGCACACCGATCGTAGCGGCAATCATCGGGCAGAAGTTCATTCCCGGACTACTGGACTACTACCTCGGGAAAACAGGCTACAGGTCACAGCAGATCCCAATGAGCCAAAAGATCCAAACGCACCGAATAATCTCTATGACTACGTTCCCGGTAAACACAGCGCGCGAGGGAAGTTTGCGGACCGTTCTACGATGACGAGCGTAGAAGTGGGGATTGTCCTGCATCGCAACTGGTTTGTAGTTGGGGCTGCTGTTGCACTCGCAGCCATAGGCGGTGCACTCGTTACGAAGCGGAGAGTGTCGGAAGGCATTTGCGCTGTGTGGGGCGCGGGACTCGGCGGCAGGCGTCCGGCGCGCAAGAAACAGCATTAACACCGGCTGGCTAAACGAAAGCTTTCGGAGTTATGCGGGTTATACGCAGACACCGGAGTTCGCAGATCACATTGACTGGCTGATAAGTCAGCAGGAGCTGATGACCGTTGCGATCATGTGTGCCGAGGCTGTTCCATGGCGCTGCCATCGTCGCTTGATAGGCGATGCCATCCTCGCCCGCGGGGG
>JBBQVV010000027.1:0-28150 GCA_038211235.1 Chthonomonadales bacterium
AGCCCGATGTTTAGCCGATCCTCGATCTCTCGCTTGCCGCGATCGATCTCCTCGTATGCGCGAATATCATCCAGCACATCGAGATGAGGATGAGTAACCGTGTGGCCGCCAACGTCCCAGCCATCCCGAACGAGCGCCTCAAGTTCGATCCAATCAAGAACTGGCGCTTCCGCCCGCACTCTACGGCCCGATCCTTGAAGACTCGATCCGGTCCAGGAAGATACTACGAATAGAGTACCGGTAAATCCGTGGGTTCGGAGGATGGGTGCGGCGATTTCGCCGACGCATCGATATGCATCATCGAATGTTACGGCCACTGTGCGTCGCGGCAGGGACTTCCCCGCTATCCAGGCACTAGCGATATCCCCGAAGTTGCGGACCTTGTAACCTAGCGATGCCAGGGCTCGCATCTGCCGCTGAAAACCATGCGCCGAGACGTTTAGAAACGTGCTTTCCCGGTCGGAGAACTTTAACCCGACCGCGTGATACATCAAGATCGCCGCCGACGTGTCTGCGCTCACGGGCGCGCTCCTCCCGCGAAGCGATCTCGCTCCAACATAGAACCATAGAGCGCCTCAATATTCTGTGCCATCGTTTCGGCGGAAAAGTGAGATCGCGCGTGCTCAAAGCCCTGCCGCCCAAGCCGGTTCCGCTCTTCGGGATTGTCGAGAAGCGCCACCAGTGCGTTGGCCAACTCCGCAGGGTTCCGATCGACGAGGACGCCGGTCTCGCCGTGGGTGATAAGCTCGGGTATGCCGCCGACCCGAGCTGCCACAACCGCCTTTCGGCGCGCCATGGCTTCGATAATGACCATTCCGAAGGACTCGATCTGGGAGGGCACGGTTACAACGTCCATTTCGTCCATGAGTCTCGGAATGTCGTTCCGAATTCCAGTATAACGAAGACGATCTGCTATACCGTCCGCCGAGGCCATCTCCCACAACATCCTCTGCATGCGAGGCTCGGCCTGCCCGATAAAGACGAAATAGGCGCGTGGTCGCCGATCGACAATGGCGCGGGCAGCCTGAACGAGCAGCGGATGGCCCTTCTGCTCATCGACATGGCCGAACAGTCCAATCAGTTCGGCATCCTTCGGAAGACTCAATTCCGCGCGAATTGGCAGGTCCGGAGCGCTTCCGGAAGAGGGTTCTTTTGAGGCCGGTGAGCTCGCGTGTTGCTCTGATTCAAAGAATTCCGTGCCATTGTAGATGGTCGTCAGCATCGAGGCAGGTATGCCCTGACGAATCAACATCTCTCTCAGGAAGTTTGACACCGTGATGATGCGATTGTTGGGTCCGGGCAGCAGGCGCCTGTACACGAGATCTGTAGTGCGCGTGTGGAGCGAGGTTACAACGGGCAGCCCGGTGAGCCTGCCGATTACGTATCCTATGTAGGTAGCCTTCGTGAGATGAGTATGTATGAGATCGATTCGATTCGCTCTAACATATCTGAGCACGGCTGCCAGGCATTGTACGGCGTAGAGACCGCGAATGTTATGCTCCCACAGCGGTACGGACGCCTCTCTTAGCTGTCCCGGAAGCCAGTTCCCACGCGGACAGACGGTGAGAACCTCATGACCTCGCCGCAGAAGCCGATTCGAGAGAACCACCACATGCTTTTCCGCGCCGGATATACGCGAACTCGACACAATTTGGAGGAGCTTCATGCATCTCCCGCGGACGTTTGAACTGGTGCGAAGCCGATCTTCGTATACTTATGATAGCACCCACGCTAATAGAATTGTCATGGTTTGACAAGACGGCGATCGGTCAGTGACCCTGTCCCGAATGGATGGTACGTCCGTCGGTCCGCGGGGCGCGTCCGTTGGAGCAGGAGAACCGACTGCGACCACAGAATGAGACGTCATGCGACTATTCCTGGGTATTGACGGTGGTGGGACCAAGACAGCCGCTCTCATCCTAAACGATAACGGAGATGAGCTTGGCTCGGGCATGGGTGGACCTGGGAATATCGCGAACAACGATGACATTACACTCCGCTTAACGCTCGGGAATGCGGTACGGAGCGCTCTAGACGCCGCCGACCTGCCCCACTCGACCCGCTTCGAGGCGGTGTGTGCGGGCGTCGCCGGGTTTTCTGCCTCACAGCGTCTCGCAGACTATCAAAACCTGATCAGGCAAGAGGTCGATGCGAGACGGCATCAGGTCGAGCCGGACTATGCCATTGCATATTGGGGCGCCACACACGGACGTCCAGGGGTTGTCGTGGTCGCCGGAACGGGAGCGGTAGCATATGGCCGCAATATGGATGGCCAGGATCGTAAGGAAGATGGTCTCGGCTTTCTGCTGGGCGACCGCGGCAGCGGATTCAATCTCGGCCTTCGCGTGCTCCGCTACACGCTGGAGCAGATGAGAGCGGGGACAGTAGATCCGCTTGCAACTGCCGTACTTGTGCACACGGGCGCCCAATCTGAGAATGAGATCATCCAGTGGTTGTACGGCGAATTCAGCCCCCCGCGCGTCGCAACATTGTCACCAGTTGTTGGCGAGCTGGCAGAGGCAGGAGATGAGGCTGCACGGTGGCAGGTCGCCGAGATGGCGCGGCGGCTGCGCCACTCGGTGCGTCAGATTCGTCATGCGCTATGGATGCCTCGTGATATTGCCGTCTATCCGCTCGGTGGATTGTGGCAAATGGGCGCATTCTTCCGATCGGAGTTCGCCGATCCGCAATGGTGTGGCTCGGGACGGTTTGCTTTGGCGATCGAGTCTGTCCCCGGAGGGAGATTCCGATTGGAACAGCCTCTAAGCCACCCGGCACATGGAGCGGCCTTGTTGGCGTCAAAAACTGCCGCGCCGGTTTAGCGGCGACGACTCACCGGCACCGCGGTACGGTTGTTTCGGATTTCATACGTACAGTTTTGGAAAGACAGCATGCAATACTTCGTACGTCCGCCGGCTGCGGCGCTGGCCTTTCTGACCTCATGCCTCGTCGCTATCGCTCCAGGCGCGCACGGGTCTCCGGTAATTTCTGCGCATTCAGCAGTTCACCCACTTTCCACAACCACTAAGGCCCTCGACACGGCGGCTCGGTCGATCTACTATCAGCCTCCGCAGGCGGCATTGGGACTAACGGTCGTCGGGGAAAGTTGGTCCGCCTACAGCCGCGGAGTAAACCGGATCAACGCCTGTTCGACTGTCGGAGCCGAGTCGTGGCTGGCAACCGATGCGGGCGTCAAAGAGGTGGACAGGGCTCGCCGTGCGGTTACGCACTTTACGCGATTGGACGGGCTGCCGGACGAGCGCGTAGTGGCCATCGCGGCTGCACCGGAAGCAGCTTGGGCCATTGTGGCTACCAGGCGCAACGAGGCATTCGCAGCTGAGTTCTGCGAGTTCACGCGGACTACGAAGAGGTGGCGCGTCCTTCGCGCGGCCTCGCGGCCAATCGTTCCTTCCGTTCCAGACAGTTTCGGCTCTCATCGCCAATATGGTCCCGGCGATCCGCTTGAAAACGCACTGGTCGCGGCGTGCCCCGAGAAAGTCTGCTACGCTCTCAGTCCAATTCGGCGAGACGATCGAACCCTGGTGCAATGTTATGACCGCAGGCTCAACACCTGGGACGAGATTCTCTGTCCTCCCGAATTTATGAGCGACCGCACGAGCCTGAGTGTTGCGTGGATCGATGTGGATCGCGACGGCGTCTGGATGGCGACCACAGCCGGCCTGCTGAGGTACCGGCATCGGGAGAGGCAGTGGCATCGCTACCTGCCGGACCGGATGGTATATGGCGTAACGCGAGCAGACGATGCATCCCTCTGGCTGATCACTTATAGTGGAGTCCAGGCGCCGCACGTTGACGGCAGCCCGGCCGGACTCGACGCGTCTCCTGGGGGTGACCACTGGTATGTAACACACTTCACGCCTAAGTCCGGCGCCGCAGTGGACTACCTGGCGCCGGAATCGAGCAACCGGCAGCTCGCCTACGGCGGCAGGCTGCCGATCGTGTTCTCCGGAATCTCACTGGTCGATCACAACATCTGGCTCACCCCCGGCGTGCGCACAGTCAATAGTGTGGTTGCCCCGTTCTATAGAATGGACCTATCCGGTGCTCACTGGCGCTCCTATTCGCCGCAGGCGCCTCAGGAGATCGACGCAGTTCCGGATGCCGCGCTTGCACAGCCGACGCTGCCGCGAACGACGTTACAGGCCGTTTACTACCCATGGCGGCTTGGCGAGTGGATCTGCCGTGACGTGCCCGAACCTGTGACGGCGCCCGTGGCGGCAAATCCTCAGGTCGGCCGGGACCGAGACGGCACCATCTGGTCGACCGATGGACGGTCTATTCTTCAATCCGACGAACATGGCGTCACTCTTCGCCGGTTCGGCCTGAGCCGGGCTCCCCTCACGATGACTCCGCAGGTAAGTGCGGTGGCCGTCCTGAACGGAACGCTCTACGCGATGTCAACCGGCGATGTACAGGCATACGATCTACACGCGCTACACGCGGCAACCTGGCGACCACAGCGTCTCCCGCGCAATAGCTATCTCAATCCGAATGACGAACGACTGATTTCGGCCGGCGTGCGGCTCTGGATCGGCACTCCGACGACAGCGCTGCTTTACGACCCCGGGACGAAACTATTCGACGCCGTGTTCTCTACGCAGAACGGGGGCTATCGGCTGCTCGGGACAATCGACGGTTCCGCCCTATTGCGAGGGCCCGATAACCTGCTATACAGGCCGGATGCCGCGACCGGTGAGCCGGAAGCGGTCGACCTCGCGCCGCTCTCGCCTGAGATTACCATGCGATATGAGCGTCCGATTCCGTTCGGAGTGAGCAGCTCTGCCGTGTGGTTTCGGATGCAGGATCGAAGGGACCCCGAAAAGTGGCTCTATCTCTCATATTTACCGGCAACGCAGAGATGGACGATCGGTCATCTCGCGAACAGGCCGAATCCTTCGCCTCCGACCTGCCTGAGCATCGGGTCCCTCACCTATATCCCGGTATCGGAGGAAGACGCGGCCGTGCGCTGCTTCGATGCCGCAACGGAAGCGTGGACCTCTGTCGCGCCAAAAGCCCCCGCGGGGCATGGCCTTCAGATGATGACGGTCGTAGATGTGGATGGAGACGGCGTCTGGGTGCTGGATGGCGGTATGCGCAGCCTCATGTGCTATCAGCGGTCGACCAAGTCATGGACGGTATACGATATCCCTCCGGGTCTGTCGCTGATCCAGAATGGTAACGAGTCCGTTCGCTTTCAGGAGAACGTTTACGTGGCGACGAGTCAGGGGGTCTGGGCGTTCCATACCGGGACACACTCTTGGAGCCAACTGCCCGGCTTTATGACGCGCGACGTCTACCTCAATGGACTGGCAGTTGATGCCTCGGGAGTATGGTCCATTGCGCGTCCCGGCAACGGGAATCAGGCATTGGCGGTCAGGCTGGACAAGGCCAGCCATCAATGGACCGTCTGGGGAGAGAAAGAGGGGTTTCCAGAAACGGCGTATCCGCCGAACATCCTGCCGGACGGCGTGGGAGCGTGGGCTGTCGCGGCCGGCGTCTGCTACCACTGGAGCCACGACCTGAATCGTTGGGAGAACGTCTCTGCGCAGCTGGGCCGCGAAGAGAAGCCCGCCGCAATTGAATCGGCGGCCGCACTCCGCGATCTCGATAGGACCGCCTGGGTGCAGATCGCTGCCATCGAGCTGGACGGAGACTCTGTCTGGCTGCTGCCCCGCTATGGTGCGCGGATCGGCGCCGTCCAGGCGACAAGGTCACTGCTCGTTCGCTTCGACCGTCGCAGTGGCCGAATCGAGAGGCTGAGTCCCAGCACCGATCTCGGCGCGGAGGTGACAGGCAATCTTATGCAGGTAGAGAGAGACGCCGTCTGGGTTCCGACTAGTTCCGGCGTGTATCGCTACGGCAAGGAGAGTCGATCGTGGACCAAGGTCGCTCCACCCATCGCGGCATCGGCCTGGGTAAGTACGGATACGATGAAAGTGATCCATCAGGATCGCACATACTGGTTCATCGGGCAAGACTCGGCGATCCGGTGGAGTGAGTAGCTCCAACCATTAGTGTTGACCGCGGTCGAGGTTAGCGGGATCGCCCGAAAGAGATCTCGCGATTGCGGGACCAGGCATAGTCGAACATGGCTTCGATCAATGGATCCCAAATGAAGTAGCAGTGTGCGACTTCATGGCGTGCGGCCAATTGGATGCCTCGCGATTCCGCGGGGTTGAGGATCGGCCCGAACCTGTCGACCGTCGTAATGAAGCCGGCCGCCAGTACATGCTCACCGCACGGTGCGTCCAGCAACACAGTACTGCCAAGCGGGCGAAGAGGTCCCAATACCAGGCCTGCCTCTTCCCGGGCCTCCCGCCGAGCCGCGGTTTCCGCGTTCTCGCCGGTCTCAAGATGGCCGCCGGGTACGCACCAGCCTCGCCGTAGGATATCCGCCAACACGATACGGTCCCGGTCGAACGCAAATACAAGGGCGGCCTCCGCGTCATCGCTCTGCGTGCCCATACTCCACGGCCGGAAGGAAACGGAAGAACCGCCCCACTGCACAACCGGAAATATCTGATCCACACGCGCTCCCTCTATCGACCTTCTCACGGCCGAGCATTATTTGGACATCACCGGATGTTCGTGCTACAATACCGCGCCGCGGGACTTCGGCCGGCGTGCTAATGTCACACCGAATCTGCTATTGTGTAGCTGCCGGACCAGTCATTCGCGATCGTAGATCCGGGGCGATTGGCGGAGGGCCGGGTGCGGCCACGACGGTACCGAGCACGCTCGCAATTGGAACGGGACCGAAGTACCTGCTGTCTTCGGAAATGGATGGGTTGTCGCCTAGTACCGCGATGTATCCCGGTGGCACCGAATAACGAATCGTGCGGCCCTCCGGAGAGCTAGCGGTCTCCTGCTCATAATAGTCCGTAAGGGCGCGCGTTCTCGCCGGGCCAATCAGGTACGGGTATCCTGGCTTTACCTCTTCTCCCTGTAGTCTAAAGATACGCTTGATGATGACCTCGCCGCGGTCCCGCTGCAGCAGCACCACATCGTTTCGCGAAAGCGCCGGACTCAGTGGGGTCCTTCGCCGGACGAGAACAACCTGACCGTCCAGGTAGGTTGGCTCCATGGAAGCGCCTCGCACGACACCCATGCAAAAGGTAGATACAAAGAGCAGTACTACGACCAGGAAAACGCCGACAAAGGCTGTCTGGCGCTTTCCCAGGTGTAGTCTCTTTGAATAATCGGTCTCCGTCTGATTCACGCGCTGGTCCCGTTCCATTGCGGCCTTGCAATCAAGCCTGCAATTCCAGTCAATGCCATACTAAGTTACGCAGATGTCCCACGGCCCGTTACTCCCGGCGCACGCGGGCGCGTCGGTCTACGAGCTCCTCGCGCGGCAGCGATGGACCATTGCATCACGTGCGGATCCTCCCGTGTCCGTCACTATCCAGCGAATTACTTCACCTCGGCACTACGAAGGCACTGGTCTTGCTGGTATTATCGTCATTACTTACAGACGTCACGATCTAACGATGCCAATGCCGGATATTGAAGAATCAGTTCTTATCGAGCGATGTAAGGCGGGTGACCGTACCGCTTTCGACGTACTCGTTCGTACCTACGAGAAGCGCGTCTATAGCCTGGCGTACCGCCTGTCCGCCAGCTACGATGAAGCCAACGATATTAGCGTCGACTCGTTCGTGCGCGTATTCCAGGCCATCCGCCTATTTCGCGGTGACGCGCACTTCTCGACATGGCTCTTCCGAATTGTCACCAACGTCTATCTCGATCGCCGAAAGCGGACGCGCAACAAGCAGCACCTCTCACTCGAGGAGTACATCGAGCTAGAGGAGAACAGCGTCGCACGTCAGGTCGAGGACCCGGCTCCAAGCCCGGAAGAGGTTGTTGAACTGCACGAGCGATCGGAACTCCTCCAGAATGCCATAAACGGCCTCCCGGACTATCAGCGAGCCATGGTTGTTCTCTATCATACAGAGGGCCTCTCCTACGAGGAGATTGCCGCCGTATTCTCTCTGCCGATCGGTACCGTGAAGTCGCGGCTGAATCGGGCACGGCTCATGTTGAAGAGCAAATTGGATCCGGTCAAGGAACTTTTCGGAAAGTGATGTCGTCGGAAACTTGGAACTCCCGTATCGGCGAAGCGGCATCGAACTGTTTGCCTACAGCTCCTCCCGCTACAGACGATTAGTTTAGTGTGGGCGAAACTTACCTACTTGGGATATTGGGGCATCTGGGCTTCGCGGCCAGGACAAACGTATGCAATGCGAACACGCACATGAGTTTCTATCTGAGTATGTCTCCGGCGAAATGGATCGAGCGCTCGTCGTCACGCTCGAGAACCACCTGGATGCATGCTCGGCCTGCACGGACACCGTAGAGGGCCTGAGGCGGCTCTGGAACACACTGGATGATATGTCGCTGGTCGAGCCGCCAACATCGTTTCACTCTTCCTTAATGCAGAGAATCTCTGCGGAACTACAGATTCAGTCGAACGCTGCCGCCGCGCCGCGCCGCGTGCGCTCTTGGCGTGGGCTGCTGCAGCCGCACGCGTTTGCATACGCCGCGGTAGTGCTGGTCCTTCTGCTCGGCGCGGAGTTCGTTCAAGTGCAGCGAGCCGGTCTTGGACCTCTCGGCCTACTGATGAATCTCGTTCACCAAACCCCTCCGTTGCAGACAGAACAGGTGCAATGGGCGCCGAACGGTAGGGGCGGGGGACTACTGACACTGCGACTCCAGGCCCATCCACAGGTAAACGGCGCGATTCGGCGCGATCAAGTACGTGTTCAGCTCGTCCGAAAGAACGGCGCGGCATATCCAGGAACCAGGCCGGTTGCCAGGGTCGCGGAGCTCGCGTCAGACAGGGTCACGACAGTCAGCCTTCCCTTGGACTTCACTCCGAGTGAATCGACGGATGTCATCGATCTGACGCTGATGCCGCTGGATTCCGCTGGCGCGGAGAGTCAAACCGTCGAGGTGCCTCTGGGGCCGGCACCATAGGGTGTCGCAAGGCCGCGAAGTGCGTGCCGGCACCGCACATGCAGGCCGATCCGCCCTGCCAAATGAACAGGCATCGTCCCAATCCCCTAGGGTGCGGAACGCGGCACGTTGGGAGCGGTCGGAGGTCGGATGAACCTCACCGTTCCTGCTGCAATCGCGAAGTCGCGCGTTGCGGTCGAGCTAAGAGGGTATCGGGATCCCTCCAGCGTCAGCTCGAACAGGCGGTCGAAGCAAGGAATACGATACGCAATTCGGCTCTTTGTGGGCACATACCACCCCGGTCTTCCGTCCAGGTCCGTGTTTGCCTTCTCCCCACTCTTGACTATCGACTGCAGCGTCCTCTGTACCTCCGGATCGGTAAGCGGGCGATCTGTGACTGCAATTGTAGCGCCGTCAGGGCCCCTCCATACACCATCTGTGCGGCGCCATGTGGCGGGCACCGCGATCGTCCACCATGAGCTTTCCATGGGTAGATAGGCGACCAGCGGGACACTAGGATTCTGACGTGACCACCGCCACTGAAGCGCCCATGAACCAACAACGAGACCGGCAGAGAGCAGGGCAAGCGCCGTCACAAGTCGATCCGCGGCACGGGATCCCGCTTCCGGTTCGAGCACCTCTGGAATCAGGAACAGCGCCGCAAATGCACCGCCGAGAAGTCCGCCGAGATGCGCCCAGTTATCGATGATTCCCCGCAGCGAGAAGCCGATGCCCAGGTTGACGACGACGACAAGGGTGAGTTGGCGCAGAATAGATGAGCGCACCTCCGCGGGCAATAGGTGGCGAAAGCGGATTGGAAATACCAGGCCCGCGCCGACGAGTCCGGCCAGTGCGCCGGAAGCGCCAAGCGACCAGGTTGGAGATAACTGGTAGCTAAGTGCGTTGCCTGCGATACCGGCCGCCATGAACACGATGAAGTACTTCCGCGCGCCGTAGATCCGCTCCATGGATCCGCCGAGCCGGTAGAGCGAAAACCCGTTGACAAGCAGGTGCGGCCAGCTCGCGTGCAGAAATATCGGCGTGACAAGACGCCAGAACTGTCCCTGATGGATCAGGGTATTATCCTTGGCGCCAAAAGCTACGCATACGCTCGTGACATCTCCATGTCCCGCCTGGAGCATGGCAAGAAAGAACGCGGTGATCACCGCCAGAACGCAGAATGTTACGTACGGTGGCGCAGCCTGGGATGAAGGCTCATCGTCAGGCGCCGTGTCCGACTGCCCGGTTTTGTCTCCCTGCTCGGCGCCTGGCGCCGCCCCGCGTGGTCGCCGGGGCGTGCCTGACCGTTTCTCGGCGAACATTGGGTTCGGTTTGTCCTGAGACTCAAGTCTCATTGCGGTCACGGTTATCATGGAGCATGGTCATTATTGCCGCTTCCCTCTTTCCAGCCTGAGTTGGGTCGCTTCAACTTGAACTAAAGCGCCGGCCTGCGCCGCGCGGCCTGTAGTACTATGATATTGTATCCGAGAATAGGTTGCGATTACATTCGCGCACGGCGATTGTAATCGAGCGAATGAGGAGCAGTTGAGACGAGGTATTCTGGTGAGCACATACGGAACTTCTCCGCTCTATAGCCTGGTAGCTTTCATCTTCAGGTACAGGCGGCTCTTCATCGTTTCAATCGTCCTATCGACGCTTCTGCTGACGTCGCTGGCAGTAAATCGCGCGGCCGACTATTCCGCCGCAGGGGTCGTTCTGGTGACGGAGAAATCACAGTCGGTCTTCGGGTCGGCGAACGACGCACGTTCGGACAGTGCCGAAAACAGGCTCAACTTGCTTGCCGTCTGCGTTAAGAGCCCTACTTTTGTCAGGTCGGCTGTCGTGAGCGCGAAGGCGTCGCAGGCGCGGGCAAACGCCGTTGCGCGAGGTCGCGGACCTTTCACCACCCACCGTGTAGATTACCACTTCGATGCGCGAATGACCGACAGTGCACTAGACAAATACGCGCGCGACGCCAGCCAGGCTCTACATATAGAGCCTCACGGCGGGGTTGTCCAGGTCTCCTGCCGGTGGCCCACTCGAGAGGCGGAAGACATTGTCAATGCCGTTGTACGCGAGTACCGGAACGAGGTTGTGCAGCGCGAAACGACCTCCTCCTCCCAACAGGAAGCACTGCTAACAGGTCTCCTTGCTGACTATTCGGGTCGAAAGGGGCGCATCGAGACGAGGCTCCTCGCGTATAGGCACAACCATATTGCGGACCCGCCGGAAATGGCTGCCGACGGGATGCCTGAGCTTAGCCGCCTGCAGACTGCCCTGAACGAAATGAAGCTTAACCTGGTGTCGAAGCAGGAGTTACGAGACGCGTACGCTCTGCAGATCAAGACCATGGCCCCACGGATCGTCTCGTCCGAGGTCATTGCCCCGGCGACAGCCACTCCTGCCTACCAGGCGGCCGTTCAGAACCGGAACCAGGCGCAGCAGGCGCTGGACGCGCTGAGAGCGAAGTACCTTGACACGCATCCGATGGTGCGCGAGGCGCTCGAGCATCTTAAGCGAACGGAGACCGCCTTGGTCAGCGCGGGGAACTCGAGCAGGGCAGCGCCGAATATCCAATCCACAACACAGGTCGTGAACCAGGACTACGTGAAGACGTCTGCAATCATCAACCAGACTGACGCGGAGCTAAGAGCCCTGCGTGCGGGCATAGACACCATGTCGCGGCAGTTGGAGACAGAAAAGGCACGTGCGCTTGCGGCCGGGGAGCAGAGCTACGATTACAGATCCCTCGGAGACGAATATGACGCCGTCGCGGCCATGTGTGCGAGCCTCCTGGATCGACTTCGCGCCGTTCAGGTAGCTCGAAAGCAGGATGCGCGCCGAACGGCGTCTGAAATCGTAATGACTGTGAAACCGACAGCGAGCCGCGAGGGACCCACGCCCGGTACCGCGCTTCTCATCCTGTTGGGTCCGATCCTTGGTACACTGACCGCAACCGGCTTATCGTTGGTTATCGGATCGTTTGATCACGCTTTGCGAGCGTCAACAGATGTTGAGAGGTATCTTGCGAAACCCGTGTTTGCAATGCTGCCAGAACTGAATCCGGAACAGGCCACGCACCTCGAACTTGGCGCCGGCGACAACCGCGGACAGACGGCGCTGCCACCGCCTTAGCGGCGGTGCGGGCAGGCAAAGCAGCCGGCCCTGGCTCTCATCCACCGTTGGCGATCAACAGCGGCATCTGCGAGGAACGCTCGAAATGAACGACGATATGCGCGAGCGTGGAGCGGGTCCTCTCTCCCGCGTGAGTAAGGACGACTCTATGGGGACCTACCGTCACGCCGATCCCCGCCGATCCTTTGCATCGCAAATGCCCGGTGCCGACGAGTACGCGCGCCTTCATGCTGAAATCGAAAAGTCGGCGGTCTACGGCGGTTGCTTCGTTGTCGGCGTGACGTCGGCGGTGTATGGTGAAGGGAAGACGACTGTTGCGATCAATCTCGCCGGATCGATCGCCGAGGACTCCGAGCGGCGTGTGGCCCTCGTCGATCTGAACCTGAGGAGCTGCGACCTGCAGATGCAGCTAAAACTGCCGCCGTGCGTGGGCATGGTGGACTTTCTCGAAGGCGACTGCGATCTGTCGCAAATTGTCCACCGAACGGAATCTGAGAGATTGACGATCGTGCCCGCCGGCAGCGTTGCGTCGACACCAGGCAGGCTCGCCAGGTCGTCGAGGCTCGCGGAAGCGATGGCAGAACTTCGCCGGGCCAATGACTACTTGATCGTGGACCTCGCTCCTGTCCTGCCGATCACCGATGCGCGCCTCATCGGGAGGCACATGGATGGGTTCGTGATGGTGGTGCGCGCAGGATCTACGCCACGAGAGATCGTATCACGCGCCATCGACACTCTTGATCGTGCGAGCGTTATCGGCGTAATACTGAACAGAACAGAGCCTCCGATTCCGAAGTGGCTACAAAGACACTTCGTCGGATGATCGATCTCCGGCGGCGAGTACGATGATCTACCGCATTGTGGATTGGATTCGTCCCTGGATGTGCTGGGTCTGTGCGCTGTTCGGAGTTGCCATCATCGCGCTCCACTCCACGCGCCCAGCCGAGCCCGGCCGGCCGTCACGCGTGGTTCAGGTCGGGAAACCGTTAAAGGCAGTTCGACCCCAGCACCTTCAGCCTGCGCACCCGCCGCGCGTCTCCAAACGCAAGAGTCAGCGTGTCCCTGCCAACACCTCTCCCGGCTCTCGAATCGAACGATAAACTTCTCGGCGCGGACGTGCGAGATCGAATTGTGTCGCGGGGCCCAAGCCCGGCATGGGTCCTCGCTACTTGAGTCTGGGCTCCTTGCGGATGGCAGTTGCGCGGCGAATGTCCAGGATGTCGCCCATGGCCCGGACTCGCTGCATGATATTCGCAAGGTGCTCGGTGTTACGCACCTCGATGGCGAGTTCAAGGGTTGCGGTCTTGTCCGGATGGGACTGGGTTCGCACCGCCGTAATGTTGGTCTTGTTCTCACCAAACATGGTGCCGACATCCGCCAGCAGGTTGATCCGATCTAGGCACTCTATGGTTAGAAACACCTGATAGACCTGTCCATCGTTGCCGACATACTCGACGCGCGTGCAGCGATCGGGTTCCGTACGCAGGTAATGAACCAGGTTGGGGCATTCGCGCCGGTGAAGCGCCATGCCCGTTCCTCGGGTAACATAGCCTATCACGTCGTCACCAGGAATGGGCAGGCAGCACCGCGAGCGGCGAAACAGTACGTTCTTTGCATCCAGGTCGCCTGCGATAATCTGGAGCTTGTTATCGTCCGATCGTTTTCCGCCGATCTGGATGCCTGCTTCGACGGCGGGGGCGCTGGGCTTGAGCCGGTTCAGGACGCGGATCGCCGGCACCGTTCCATAGCCTACGGACGCCAGCAGCTCGATTTCGTTCGGTACGTTGAAGTGCGCGGCGATGGCTCGGAGCGAGTCGTCCTTGAGCAGGCTGCGAGGCTCTTCGCCCCATAGCTTCGGGTCTCGCTCCAACTGCGTGGAGAGCTCCTTCTCCAGAAGCGAGCGGCCCATCTCAATGTTCTCGGCGTGGTTCAGCCGCTTGAAGTAGCTCTTAATGCGGCTCCGAGCGTGTGACGTCTTGACAAAGGCCAGCCAGTCCCGACTCGGGTTTGCGCTAGGCCTCGTGATGATCTCCACGACGTCACCGTTCTTGAACGCGTAGCTAAGCGGCACCAGCCGCGTGTTAACCTTCGCGCCGACGGTGTGCTGCCCCACGTCGCTGTGTACCCGATAGGCAAAGTCCACAGCGGTGCTGCCGGATGGAAGATCGATCACGTCACCTTTGGGTGTGCGCACGAATACCTGGTCCGTAAACAGGTCGTCGGTTACATTGCGTAGGAAATCGTTTGGATCCCGGTTCTCCGCCTGCCAGTCGAACATCTGTTGCCGGAGAAACGAGAGCCTGCGCTCGAACTGGTCGTTGGTCTTTCCGCCCTCCTTATACTGCCAGTGCGCCGCGATGCCGAACTCCGCCGTGCGGTGCATCTCCCATGTTCGTATCTGCACCTCCAGAGGAGTCTGCCTGGGACCAAGCACCTTGACGTGAAGCGACTGATACATGTTGCCCTTGCTCTGGGCGATGTAGTCGCTGAACATTCCTGGTATCGGCGGCCAGAGGCTGCTCAGCACTCCCAGCGCGTGGTAGCACTCCTTGTGCGTATGAACGATGACGCGAAGCGCGGTCAGGTCATACAACTCCGCAAACTCCAGGCTCTGCTGGCGCATCTTGTTGTAGATGCTGTAGAGGTGCTTCGGGCGTCCCGCGACATGCGCATCGATACCGTTGCTCTGGAGCTCCTTCTGGAGCAGGGCTATTGCCTCGTCGACCTCATCCTGCCGCTCCTTACGGCCCGTTGCGACCATGGCGGCGACTTCCGCGTATCCCTCCGGATTGACGTACTTGAATGCCAGGTCTTCAAGCTGCCACTTGAGCTGCCAGATGCCGAGCCTGTGCGCGAGCGGAGCAAAGATGTGCAGTGTTTCCGCAGCCATTCGGTACTGCCGAGCAAGCGAAAGCGCTCCGAGTGTCCGCATATTGTGTAGGCGGTCGGCCAACTTGATGATGATCACACGCAGGTCACGCGCCATCGCGACAAAGAGCTTGCGCATGTTGGCCGCGTTCTTGGCCATCTCCGCCTGCTTTTTGACGCGCACTGCCGTCGCCGGACTGATGTCTTCGTCTTCTTCGGCTTCCCCGCTCTCTTTACCCTCGTCAACACCCTTGATCTGCAGCTTCGTCACGCCGTCTACCAGGTAACCGACCTCCGCTCCGAAGACGCGTTCAATCTCCTCATGCGTAACCTCGCAATCCTCTACCACATCATGGAGCAGGCCCGCGGCGAGGGTCTTCTCGTCCATCTCTAGATCGGCGAGTATCTCGGTAACCTCGACGGGATGGATGATGTAGGGCTCGCCGTTCTTACGCTTTTGCGGTCGGTGCTTCTCTTCGGCAAAGTCAAAGGCGCGGCGTACCAACTCGGCGTCGGCCTGTGGGCGATACACTTTGAGTCGGCTCAGAATACGATCGAGGGTTTCGACGGCGCGATCCATGGGATCGACGCCCGCGCGGCGCGAAAGGTCTTCACGCTCTTCGGGCGGCGTCCAATCAAGGGAGGATTTGAGGGTGCTGATTGTCATCAGGCGTGGCGTTCCTCTTCAGCAGTGAAATGGACGCCGGCGCGCGAGCTGGATGTCCGGATACACGCCGGCCGCATCGAATGGCGGCGGCCACGCTGACGCCTACCAACAGACTGGCGCAAACGACAGCTGAACACAACGGCAACGGCCTGTAATCCATCGCCGGTTATGGGAGCATTGGGACCACTATTATACCATTTTACGGGCACGGATCTGTTACTACGGCTTTCCCGGGGCCTGGCCCTTCCTATCTTTGAATTCACGCACGAACTTAAGAGCGGCGGAGTTCATGCAGTAGCGCTGCCCCGTGGGTTTGGGACCGTCATCGAAGATATGGCCGAGGTGCGCGTCACAGCGTGCGCAGCGAACTTCGAGTCGCTCGTAACCCAGATCATGGTCCGACCGCTTGGTAATTCTAAGGGAGTCGATTGGCTGCCAGAAGCTGGGCCATCCCGTGCCGGATTCGAACTTAGTCCGCGACGAGAACAGATCCAGACCGCAATCCACGCACTTATAGACACCCGCCTGGTGGTTATTCCAGTACTCGTTGCGGAACGCCGGCTCCGTTCCGGCCATCCTCGTCACCTCGAACTGCGCCGGAGTCAGGATCTTCTTCCATTCCGACTCCGTCTTGACCACGCGGTCGAACGGCAGCTTCCTGGTGGTCGACTTCACCGCCTTATCATGGTCCTTCGCGGCCCCCTTAGAGGCTCCATTCTGCAATGCGCCGACGCAGACCACGCCGGTTAGCGCCATTGCGGACAGTATAATGGAATAACGGATTCTCATCTTCGCTCCTTATCACAGGTGATCAAGCCCATGTCGTCATCAGGTACGCGGACAGCCTCGGCCGGATCCAAAACTCTGTTCGGATTGGATCCGATGGAGTGGCTCGTGTCGGTCGAGTTAGACCGAGGGACTGGCACTGTTGTTTATCGTCGTACGCAGGAAGGCGTCCGCCAGGAACGATCGCCTTTCCAGCCGTGGATACTTCTCGCGGAGCGGCCTTCCTCACCGCTGCCCGGCGCCGACTATTCCCACCTTGATGGCATCGGACTGAACGTACTCGCTGAATTCGCCTCACAGGACGATTTCCGTGCCGCCCGTTTTGAGATCCGCGATCGCCATCTGCCTCACTTGACGTACGCGGGTGGGGCTAAACCGGCGCTCGTAAGGTCTGGCCGGACGCTCTTCAAGGGAATGACTTTCCACGACATTGTCCGCATGCAGATCGACATCGAAACGAACGGACTCGATCCCAATCCCGAGAGCAATCGCGTTCTGATGATTGCAGTCTCCGATAATCGAGGTCTCCTCGAAGCGATGGAGGGAGATGAGGCGGATCTCCTCTCGAAATTAGTCGATCTGGTGTCAAGGCGCGATCCGGACGTAATCGAGGGTCACAACCTCCTCGGTTTCGACCTTCCCTTCCTTATGACTCGCGCACGGAGGCGCGGAGTAACCCTGGTGTTTGGCCGGGACGGCTCGGAATTACGGCCAGGTCAGGAGCGCAGCTATTCCATCGGGGGGACAACGCGGCCATTTACGCCCATCTTCGCCTACGGAAGGCATATTATAGATACGTATCTGGTTGTTCAGCGGTTCGATTGGGCCAAGGGCGCCCTCTCGAGCTATGGTCTGAAGGAATGCGCGCGTCACTTCGGTATAGCCGTGCAGGATCGGATCGAGCTTCCACGGGAGGATATGGCCCGTCTCTACAGGGAACAGCCCGAGAGGGTGTGCGAATACGCGCTTCAGGACGTTATTGAGACGCGAAGGCTAGCCGAACTCATCACTCCAGTCGAATTCTACCAGACGCAGATGGTTCCCGACAACTATGGGCAGGTGACGGTAACCGGCAACGGTGAAAAGATCAATGCGATGTTGGTGCGAGCCTATCTCGCCGCGCGGCGCGCAGTTCCCCAGTCCCAGCCCTCTCGTCCGTATGCCGGAGGATACACGGAGGTAAGGCGGAGAGGCGTACTTGACCATGTTGTGAAGGCCGATGTGGAAAGCCTGTATCCCAGTATCATGCTGACGCACGGTATTGCGCCGGCTACCGACCACCTGGGCATTTTTTTACCCGCCTTGCGCGATCTGACGGAACGACGAATGGATGCAAAACGCAAAGCGCAGGCGGCGCTTTGCCCTGCGGAACCGTCGACCTTGCCTGCGGACCATTCAGATGATGACACGTCCTCGGAGGTCCGGGATGTGCCAGAATCGACCGATGAATCGGAGTTGGCCAGAGGTCGCGTGACTCAGAGTGAGGCTGCGGATTCCATGCAATCACACGAATACTGGGACGGCTTGCAGGGGTCGTTCAAGGTGCTTATCAACTCGTTCTATGGCTATCTGGGAGGGCCCTTCCATTGGAACGACTATCAGGCAGCAGGCCGTGTGACCGAGTTTGGACGAAACATCGTGCAGGGAATTGCACGGGACCTCGAGCAGACAGGCAGCACTGTGATCGAAATCGACACCGACGGCGTCTATTTCACTCCTCCCGACTGCGTCAAGGACGAGCCGGAGGAGAGAAGCTACATCGCCGCGATCGGTGAGAAGCTTGACGAGGGCATCCGACTTGCGTTCGATGGACGGTTCAAGCGGATGCTTTCGCTCAAGACCAAGAACTATGTGTTGGAGACGCCCGACGGTCGCAAAATCTTCAGGGGCGCATCACTCCGCTCCCGCGCCGATGAGCGCTTTGGGCGGCGCTTTCTCGCAAAAGCGGTCGACTGTCTGCTTGAGCACGACCTGCAAGGCGCCGCCGATCTCTACGCGGTGACGATCGAAGATCTGCTTCAGCGCCGCATCCCGATTGGCGACCTTGCGCGCCGAGAGCGCGTTACCGAAAAGACATTTCAAAGCCAACAGAAGCGCCGCTCGGCTGCGGTTGCCGAGGGGGTTTCCATCGGTGAGCACGTAATGGTTTATGAGCGAGCCGACGGCACCCTGGGTCTTCTGTCGGACTATCAGAATGACGAGAACGCAAAGTACTACATGGATAAACTGTACCGATTTGCCAGGCGGCTCGAAGACGGATTTGACGGCAAGTTCGACCTGTTGATCGCAAAGCCCACGGCGCTGGGCCTGCCGCACAAGTCGCAGACGACTCTCGACCTCTTTTCCTAAGCAGCCGGGCCGGCGTACATCGCATCGTCGGGAGAGTTCACGAAACGAATAATTGGCCGACCTGGTTTATGAGGAAGCCCGGACTAGAACTCCGCGCTGCCCGGTGTTCGGGGAAACGGAATGACGTCTCGGATGTTCTTCATACCGGTCAGGTAGAGCATGAGCCGCTCGAAGCCTAGGCCGAAACCGGAATGTGGCGCCGATCCGTACTTGCGCAGCTCTAGATACCACCAGTAGGACTCTTCGCTCAACTGGTGCGAGCGGATCTTCTGAAGGAGCGCCTCGTACCGCTCCTCTCGCTGGCTTCCACCGATGATCTCGCCAATCCGTGGCGCAAGGACGTCCATCGCGCGAACGGTTTTTCCGTCCTCGTTATCGCGCATGTAGAATGCCTTGATCTCCTTCGGGTAGTCCGTAACGATGACCGGTTTCTTGAACGTCCGCTCGGTCAAGTACCGCTCGTGCTCCGATTGAAGGTCCGCCCCCCAGTGGATTGGAAACTCCCACGCCTCGCCGCTCTTCTCCAGGATGGCGATTGCTTCGGTGTAGGTGATATGCTCGAACTCACTATTCGCAACGTTTTCCAGAGTATCGAGAACGGTATTGTCGATCCGCTTGTTGAAGAAATCCAGATCGTCGGCGCAAGTCTCCATGACGCTGCGAATGATCGATTTTAGGAACGCTTCCGCAAGAGCCGTATTGTCGCGCAGGTCGCAGAACGCCATCTCAGGTTCGATCATCCAGAACTCGGCGAGGTGGCGCGGCGTATTGGAGTTCTCCGCCCTAAAGGTTGGGCCGAACGTATAGACATTGGAGAACGCAAGCGCCAGGATTTCAGCCTCTAGTTGGCCGCTGACGGTCAGGTATGCAGGCTTGCCGAAAAAATCTGCCTTGTAGTCAATTCCACCCCTCTTAGCGCCTTCCGAAACGCGAGGCAAATTCATAAGGTCCAGCGTAGTGACGCCGAACATGACCCCGGCGCCTTCGGCGTCGGATGACGTGATGACCGGTGTGTGTACATACAGAAAGCCCCGATCCTGGAAGAACTTATGGACTGCGGCGGCCAGAGCGCTGCGTACGCGGAATACCGCGCCGAATGTGTTGGACCTCGTCCGCAGATGCGCTATCTCCCGCAGGTACTCCATCGAGTGGCCCTTTTTCTGCAGGGGATAGGTTGCGGGGTCAGCCGGCCCATACACTTCGATCTCGGCTGCTTTCACCTCGACGGCCTGGCCGGAGGCGGGGGACTCGACCAGATCGCCGGCGATGCGCACGGCGGCTCCCGTAGTTACGTGCTTCAGGATCTCGTCCGGAATCGCTCCGGCCTCAATCACCACCTGAAGGTCCGCAAAACAGGAGCCGTCATTTATCTGGACAAAGTGGAGACCTTTACTATCGCGGCGCGTTTTCACCCAGCCGTGGGCGACTGCCGAGGTTCCGGCAGGACTGGAGAGTATGTCCCGAATGTAGCCGCCCGATCGAATCATGATCTCCTCCCCAGTCCGAACTTGATGGCAATACCAGGGGCGGTCATTCGGTGTGCCGCGGAACGAATCCTTCCGCTCATCGTGTCTCAGGGCCGCATCTCACCGCCCCCAAAAGCACGCGACGTCCGGCGTGAAAAACGTCCACCCGTGCACGGACCGGCGGGCCATCGGTATGTATCAGGTGGGAATGTTCAATTCGTGGCAAGAGCGAAATGACTCGATACGTTTCCGGATTGGAACACTCGAATCGCAGTCGCAACTCTACAGGCTTAAGCAGCATGTCTGTTCATGCAACACGGTCAAACAACGATCAATCAGGACTTACGGACGCGGGTGCGGAGGCCGGCCTGCCGCCATGCGCCGCCGCGGTTCAAAGCTTCCGCAGTCATCGCAAGGAGGGCTATTCGCCCGCGGAAGCGCTTCGTCTTACGCTCGTAGAGTGGCGTGAGCTGTGTGATCTGTTCGTGCTCGTTCCACACAGAGCAGAATCACACCATCAGAGCGAATCCCCAGGAAGCAATGTACAACAGGATATTAAGTACATTCGGTGACCGATCGCGGTCCATCCTGATGCGAGCTGACCAGTCCTGGTTCATTGACTCAGGAGCGCAAGCGCCGCGGCCTCTTTCTCAGGAGATATGCCTGCGCGAAGCGCGCGATCCTCGGGCCATGTCGCAGCCCACTCAAGCGTCGCGCGTACCGTGTCTTCGATCGGTCGAAACGTCAGCCCCGCACGTATTGCTTTCGTGCAGTCGATCGCGGAGAATCCGGCGCCCTCGCTCTCCGGAACCCAAATTGGCATCTCCGTCCAGGCCGCCACTCCGGCATCGTTCAGGATCGGAACGGGCGCCCACCGAAAGACGGCATCGCTCGCGGCCACCGTCTTGCACGCCTCAAGCACGTCGCCCATCGTAAGCGGATAGTCCGGCCCGGTCGCGTTATAGACCCCGGTGAGCCCACTCTCGACCATTCGGACATTCCATTCCGCAAGGTCGCGCACGTCGATGATCTGCACCAGTACCTCGGGCCTTTCCGGCGCCAGAACGTCGCCTCCGCGTGCCACGCGCACCGGCCAGTAGGTAAACCGATCGCTCGGATCGTGAGCGCCGACGATGAGACCCGGGCGAATGTTGAGGACGCGCCCCGGCATCGCGGCCTCGGCCTCCTTCTCACACAGCGCCTTCAGCGGACCGTAGCTTTCGCCTGTGATCTCCTCGATCGTCGGGTCGGGAAGCGTGCCGACGGGAGCGCATTCATCCATTCCAGGCGTATCGAAGTCCGCGAAAACGGAGATGCTGGAAACGAATGTGTAGTGTCCCGTGGCCGTCGCCAACTGGCTTGCGGAGGCGCGCACCTGTCGCGGGAAATAGCCGCACGTGTCGACGACCGCATCCCACTTTCTTCCCTCGAGTCGGCCCAGATCCGTGTCCCTGTCTCCGATGATTCGCTCGACATCTGGAAACAACTCCGGATTGTGCTTGCCTCTGTGGAACAGCGTAACCTCGTGCCCGCGTGCCGTCGCCACCCCCACAAGCGCCCTGCCGAGAAACACCGTCCCACCGAGAATTAAAAGCTTCATGGCCTCCTCCGAGGTGTCAATCCAGCAGCGCGAGAAGAACTCTGGCCGATCGGAGTCGCCTTGTCGGCGCCATCGTCCGAGCTGTTCGATTCACCTGAGCCACCGCCATCGCCGGCATCGGCGGTATCGACATCCACGCTGTCATGCGATCCGTCGTCGAACGTGATGGTGTCCATCCCGTTCATATTCATCGCGCCTGTCGCTTCCGTGGATCCGTCGGGACCGGTCAACACCTCCGTTGAGTCTCCGTCAGGCGTCATCGTAATCGTCTCCGAACTCCCATCCGGAAACTCAATTGTGCATACCATCCCGCCATCGGGCTGCTGTGTATCCTCTTCCGTCCAGGTCGTACCATCCGGTAGCGTACATCTGTCCTTTGCCCTCACCATTCCATTGACGATGTCGAATTCGGCGACGACGTGTTCGTTCTCATGGGTCGTCATGTCGACGTGCATCGAGCCGTTGGCTCCCGTGGAATCGGCTGCCGCGAAGTCTATGGTACCTCTCTCCCCGGCGAACTGCCCTCCATTAATCTGAAAGTCGCTTCGAATCGTCGCGGGATAGGCGTTTTTGACGCCGCCCTTCCACGCGGGCGCCATCCACGCGAACATTCCCGCTGGGATCCGATGTGAAGCGTCAACGAAGAGATCCTGGCGGCCGGAGCCGTCGGCGTCGAGGGCGGTGACGAAAAACAGCCCGGTACCCGGGTCAAGGTCGGGAGGAGTATCGCGCGCAGGTCGCAGCGCGGCCAGCAGCAGCCTGAGGCGAGGACGGAAAGTGTTCGTCGCACGAGTAATCGTCCGTCCAATTCCGGCCACAGCAAACGTGCCGCGCATGAGCCTGGCCGATGCGATGGCGCGCTCACGTGCCGTCGCTCTGGCGAGTTTGCTGCTCGATCCTCCACCACCGCATCCGAATATTCCGATCAGCACGATGACAAGTAGATATCCACTCGCCGTGGAGCTCCTGAGAGGTAGAGTTCGGCGGTGTTCATGGCATTGACGAGCAGGTCGTGCGTCATAGTCAAAGTACATGGCAGACTCCTTTGCTGGATTTGACGTCGTAGGATGCAGCGGCTCACCGCTTGCACGGGCGAGCATGCAAATGGTTACGATAGCGACTCGTCTTCGTGACACGCGGGAACTGGCACTCGCCTGCTCTGCTAATTAGCCGCGCCCCACAGTCCGGCAACAAATAGTTCGTATCTGCCATAATGAGCAAAGAGGGCCGAATCCGCGATAAAGGGATTGCCTCGCCGAAACGACAAGCGTCGGCGTGGACTTCACGTTCCCACGCTAAACGGGGCTGACATGGACACGCACTCACTTCAACTCCTGGAATATCGAAAGATCATTGATCGCCTGATCGAGCACACCTCGAACGCACTCGGCCGCGAGTACGCATCACAGCTTCAGCCGCTCCCGTACCCCGAAACCGTGACTCGCCGTCTGCAAGAGACGCGAGAGGCGCGATCGCTTCGTGATACCGACAGCGGCATGCCTCTGGGCGGGATTCGCGATATTCGCGATGCGTCGGAGCGAGCGCGGATAGCCGTGCTGCTGACAGCGCACGAGCTTCTTGACATCATGCATACGGCTGGAGCCGCGAGGCGCATGCGGGTCTACCTGCTAGCGCGTCAAGACAGATTTCCCTTGCTCGCCGAGATGGCGCAGAATCTTCCGTTGCTACAGCTTATTGAAACCCGAATCGAATCCTGTATCTCGGAGGGAGCGGAAGTAAAGGATTCGGCGTCCGCTGAGCTCGGGCGACTGCGCAGCCAGATCAAGATTACTCAGAACCGTCTTACCGATCGACTGCAGGGCGTCCTCGGCAGCGAAAAGTATCGCTCAATGATCCAGGAGTTCGTCGTAACGGTCCGCGAGGGGCGGTACTGCATTCCGGTCAAGTCCGAGTACGCCCGTCCCTTTGGCGGACTGGTGCACGACTCGAGCCAATCCGGAGCTACGGTCTTCATTGAGCCGGCGCAGGTTGTCGAACTGGGCAATGACCTGAAGCAGCTCACGATAAGGGAGGAGCAGGAGGTCTTTCGCATCCTTGCCGACCTCTCTGGTCTCGTCGGGAGTTATTACGACGAGCTGCAGCGCATTATCTCGATCCTTGGGCATCTCGACGTCATCCACGCGAAGGCGGTCCTCGCCGAGGAGATGGGTGCCGACGAACCCCGGTTGAACCGTCGCGGGATCGTCAGACTGAGAAACGCGCGCCATCCGCTCCTGCCCGGCGACGTCGTTCCAATCGATATCGAAGTAGGGGAGAGATTCACGACTCTTCTAATTACGGGGCCGAACACCGGCGGCAAAACGGTAACGCTGAAGACGATTGGCCTGCTTACACTGATGACGCTAGCCGGCCTCCAGATACCAGCATCGCCGGACTCGGAGATCGCGCTGTTCGAGCAGATATTCGCGGATATCGGAGATGAGCAGGATATCCAGCAGAGTCTTTCGACGTTCAGCGCACACTTGAAGAACATCGTCCGAATTGTGGAGACCGTCGGTTCGAACGCGCTCGTACTGATGGACGAAGTCGGCGCCGGAACGGATCCCGCGGAGGGCGCCGCACTTGCGAAGGCGCTGTTCGACCACCTCATGGCCCGGGGGGCGCGCGTGGTCGCCACGACTCACTACGGCGAGCTCAAGGAGTACGCGTACGCCCGTGCCGGCGTCGAAAATGCCAGCGTGGAGTTCGACCGGGAGTCGCTCTCGCCAACGTACCGGGTGCTGCTCGGCGTCCCGGGCTCCTCGAATGCTTTCTATATCGCGGCGCGTCTGGGTCTATCCCGCGAGATCGTCGAGGAGGCGCGCTCATTTCTTTCTCGCCGCGAAATTGAAACGGGTGAACTGCTGCAACAGATCGAGCAGAGCCGGAAGAGCGCCACCGAAGCGGAGAGGGACGCAATACGAGCAAGGAATGAGGCGAATTCAGCGCGTGAAGAGTACGAGACCCGAGTGCGGCAGATAGCCGACGTTCAGCGCACCGTGAGACAACAGGCGCAGGAGGAGGCTCGCGACGTCATTCGGCGCGCTGCCGAGAAGGCGGACAACATTCTGCGAGAGCTGCAGAAGATGAATCTCGGCGCGCGCAAAGGGCCCTCGGTGCGGCAGCGCCTCAACACGCTAAAGACCGAAACCTATTCCGCGCTGCACTCGGACGAGCCTCCACAGGAGCCGCCTGAGCCCATCGATCCATCGGATGTCTACCGCGTCAACGACCGCGTGCGTGTCGTCACTCTCAATATGGACGGCGTCCTGCTGGAAGCTCCGCGCGACGGCGTGGCTTCGGTGCAGCTTGGCGCGATGCGCGTGCCCTTGCCGCTGGAACAGCTCAGGCCGCTTAAGAAGGCGGAGATGTCCGAGGCGGACAAACACTCTCGGCGGAAGAGCTCAATCGCTACGTCCGGCGCGAGTCAGATTGCTATGCAGAAGGCCGCTCAGATATCGCCGGAGCTGATGCTGAGGGCCATGAGGGTTGAGGAAGCGCAGCCACTTCTAGACAAATACATGGACGACGCGGCGGCGGCTGGCATTGGGCAGGTGCGGATCATTCACGGCAAAGGAACCGGCGCACTTCGTAGAGCCGTCTGGGAGTTCTTGAACGGCCACCCATCGGTCGACTCATACCGGCTTGGCGAGGGCAGCGAGGGCGGAGAAGGCGCTACCGTCGTAAAGATGCGATCCTGAGAACGACAAGCCGGCCGGACCAGGTGCAACTTTGGCACTTAAAATCGCGCCGTGCTCCGGACGGAGTTGGTATCGGCCGCGAGCGGGCATTGCGCGTTGGAATTGAGGACGGCGGCGAGTGCAAGCGTTTGAACCACCTTCGAAACGCTGTTTAGCCGATGCGCGTTGGGAGCCCTGTTTGAACAAACAACCGCTCAGGATTGGGATCATCGGCGCGGGCTGGTGGGCCGCAAATACCCACGTGCCGGCGCTGCTCGCTCTGAAGAATGTGGAGCTCGTGGCCGCATGCCGGCGCCAGCCCGATAGGCTTGCCGATTTTGCGGTCAAGACGGGCATCGCCGCCACGTTTACAGATCACGAACAGATGCTCGACTCATGCGCGCTCGACGCCGTGATCGTCTGTTCCCCTCACGCGCTCCACTATACCCACGTGAAGGCGGCCCTCCTACGTGGACTGCACGTCTTAACGGATAAGCCTCTCGCCATTCATAGCTCGGAGGCTCAGGACCTGGTGGATATCGCGACGCAGCGTGACCTCAAACTCGCGGTATTCTTTGGGCACGCCTACGATTCGATCTACCGCTTTGCTGCGCAACAGATGAAGTCAGGAGCCCTGGGCCGTCTCGCGCACATCGAATGCTCCGCATTTGCCAACGCCGACGCTCTCGGATTTTACGGGAACTCTGAGTTCCAGGCGAACTCCGATGAGTTCCCCGTTCTACCAACCCGCTTCCGGGCGGACGCGGCGCTTGGCGGCGGCGGCTATCTCCAGGACGTCGGAAGCCATTGCTTCAGCGCGCTATTGATCGGTACAGGACTGGTGGTCACCGAGGTGTCTGCTGTCATGGACAGCTCGGAACTGGATCTCAGGGCAAACGTCAGCCTTCGATTCAGTAACGGCGCAATGGGCCACGTTCTGGCCATTGGCGACCTGAGGCCGCCGTCGCAACGCTACTTTGGCGTGGGCCACTTCTCTGCAACGGGCGACAGTGCCGGGCTGTGGAAAACCAATGGCGATGGCCGGCTATGGCGCCAGGTCTGGGGTGAGTCCGCAGAGGTCGTGGACGATTCGGCACTGCCTCCTCACACGAATCCGGACGAAAACTTCATCGCGGCACTGCGGGGCGAGCAGCCGTTGATCGCTCCCGCATCGGAAGCGATCGCGTGTGTCCGCGCAATCGAGGTCGCGTATCATTCCGCGCGGACCGGACGCATCGTACGGCTGCAGGAGATGTAGCGCGCACACTCAGGCGCCGGGTCGGAAATCCCGTCCATCGCACTGAGGGTGTTCGAGGTGGTATATGATCTTGGAAGCATCGCGGTCGAGCCAATCTAAATACGCGTCGTGTTTCGGATCGTAGTGAGGTAGGAAATCGTTCAGCAGGCTGAGATTAAGCGTGGTCGCCATACGACCCGCGCCGATCTTTTCCGCGTCGTATGCGTTGGCGAACTGCTCGTATTGGCCAGGTGAGGGCATCAGAAGCGCAGGCTTCCGATAGTATAGGGCCTCGCTCACGGTCTCGAATCCCGCGGTACAGGCAACTCCGCGGCAGGACGCCATCTTATCGAGAAACAGTGTGTCGTTCAGCTGGTGGAAGGTCAGGTTGGGCGACACGCACAAGGTCTCTGGAGCGTCCTTGTTGTTCCAAAACGCGTGAATAGGCAGCTCAGGATGCCGTTCATTGAACCGGTTCACGTCGTCCGCGAGGCCGTGGTTCAGTACGTAAACAAGGTAGTGGTCGCCCAGGACGCTTTCTCGCTCAAATACCTCGCTCCGCAGCAGAGGCGGTACGGGATAGATCTTCTGCCCTTCGTCGTCGTCCACTTCGTAAAACGAAAGCGCGAGCATCTTGGTTTCTCTCATTCGCGTAAACCGCGTGTAGTTCAGCACTGTCTCTTTCTCCAGGGAGCGTCCCGGAGGAAAAGCAAATACCGAGTGAAGCATCAGATACTGGTGTGCGATGTGGATGATCGGTATGCGGACCGACTTGCGCAGCGTATAAAGGGTGAAGGCGGGATCGTACATATTCACGATCACGTCGGGCCGGTGGGTATCGATCGTTCGCTGTATAGTCGAGAAGGACGCCCGGTACGAGGTGAGATTGCGAAATCCATGTAGAACGGTGCCTGCCCAGCTGATGCCCTTGTTCTGACGGTCGGGTACGAAGTTCGGACTATAAATCTGCTCGATCGGCGCCGTCGCTTTTTCGAAGAGAAACGGCGGCAGCCGGGTTTCGGGGGCACAGCCTACGACGAAGGCGCCAACTGTATGGCCTCGACGCTGTAGCAATGGAGACAGCGCAAGAGCTTGAGTGATGTGTCCCCGCCCGTCGCCTTTGACAAAGAAAAGGAATCTCATACGTTAGACAGCCGGCTGGGACAATGCGCGCAATGCATTTTCACTGTTAATCTTAGCACATCACGCCCGGATTGCCTTTCGCCGTACGGTTAGGGTGTGTGCCAAACTCTGTGTATTGGCTAGGCGGCGATGCTTGCATTGTCTGGCAGGTAGGCTCGTAGCTTCTGGTTCAACGCCTCGTGCTTGCGCTGTGTCGTCTGGTTGAGTGTTCCGCTCAGCTTTGCACAACGCAATCCCAGAATG
>JBBQVV010000028.1:0-27954 GCA_038211235.1 Chthonomonadales bacterium
ACAGCGCCGCGCCGAGGCGGTTCTTCGGCATCTGCAACAATCTAGGCGTACTGCCGGATAAGTTCTTCCCCGCCGCCGACCAGAACGGGCGCGACTATACGCTCTCGCCCTACCTCGAGGAGCTTCGGGACTACCGCAACGACTTCACGGTCCTGAGCGGCGTGATGCATCCCGACGTGGATGCGGGTCACCCAGCCGACATCTGCTTCCTGACCGCCGCGCCGCACCCTTCCAGCAGCGGATTCCGCAACACCATCTCGCTCGATCAGTTTGTCGCGGAGCGGATCGGTCACCTGACCCGATTCCCGTCTCTTACGCTCGGCGTTAACGTGTTCCAGGGCTCGCGCAGCCTCTCCAGCACGGCGGGCGGCGTGCTGATCCCGTGCGAAGATCGGCCGTCCGAGGTGTTCAAGCGGCTGTTTCTGGGCGGATCGCCGGAGGAGGTCAAGGCGCAGACACGGCGGCTGGCGCTCGGGCAGAGCATCATGGACACGATCGCGGACCAGACGGGCCGGCTCCAGCGCAGCGTAGGCGCGCGTGACCGCGAACGGATCGATCAGTACCTTACCGGCGTGCGGGACCTGGAGCACCGGCTCGTCCAGTCGGCGGAGTGGGAATCGAAGCCGCGGCCGGTCGTGACCGAGAAGCCGCCGGTCGATCCCGCCAATCCGCGAGAATATATGGACAAGGTGCGGATCATGTACGACATGGCGCGCCTGGCGTTCCAGACCGACTCGACGCGCAACATCACGCTTATGCTCGACAGCGTCAACTCCCCGGTCATTGATGTCGAGGGCAAGCCGGTCTCGGACGGGTATCACAACCTCTCGCACCACGGCAGGAACTCCGCCAAGCTCGCCGATCTCGAGCGGATCGACCGCGAGCATATGAAACTGCTCGCGGGCCTCTTCTCGGAGCTCAAAGCGCACCGCGAAGGAAACGAGAGCCTCCTGGATCGCAGCATGGTCCTCTACGGCAGCAACCTGGGCAACGCCAACACCCACGTGACCACGAACCTGCCCGTACTCTTCGCAGGCGGCGGCTTCAAACACGGCCAGCATCTCGCGTTCGATCGCACGCGCAACTACCCGCTGCCGAACCTCTTCGTGAACATCCTCCAGCGGTTCGGCGTCGAGGCGGACCACTTCGCCTCCAGCACCGGCACGATGCGTGGACTGGAGATGGCGCGAACGGGGTGATGAGCAACGCACCGGAGTACGCTAAATGAATGAACACATCTCCATCGATGCAATTGTCCACCACGGTCAAGCATGCTTCCGTGGGACTCGAATTCCGGTGCATCAGATCGTTCGCATGATGGCGAATGGCGACAGCATCGATGATCTACTGCGCGAGTATCCGTCTTTGACGCGTGAGAGTATCTCCGCCGGATTGGATTACGTGGCATCGCTCGCAGAGGAGATGGTGACTCCGCTCGACGCAGTTGCGCTCACTGGATGAACATTCTCGTTGACGAGAACATCCCTAAAGCAACAGTGGAAGCTTTGCGCTCGCTTGGACACCTTGTTCGCGACCTGCGCGGGACCCCAGACCAGGGCGCTGAAGATCCTGACGTCTGGAACATGGTACTGCGCGAGAAGGCGCTGCTGATCACTACGGACAAAGGGTTCACAATTCACCGGAGCGAGCCACACTTCGGCATCCTCATCATCCGTCTTCGGCAGCCCAATCTCGCCAGCATTCATGCCCGTGTCATGATGGCGATGAGGTAGTGGCGCTCGCGCAGCTCCGGATCGGATAGGGCTCGGTTCATCGGTTCGTCCATAGATATCGCTCCAGGGTATGTCGTCGTCCT
This sequence comes from Chthonomonadales bacterium, assembly GCA_038211235.1. Taxonomy (GTDB): domain Bacteria; phylum Armatimonadota; class Chthonomonadetes; order Chthonomonadales; family Chthonomonadaceae; genus DATGJU01. Next base: position 1,817 of record JBBQVV010000028.1, read on the forward strand.
ATCACTTCAAAGGGCGAAGTTACGTTACTAACATGCTTTCCCTCTCATCATAGAACACTGGAACTCTCGCAAGCAGTTCCTCCAACGGGGAATCTCCTCCAGAAGTGCCCTCAACGCATTTCGAGTGGACTGGTCCTCCTTCTCCCCGCCCTTACCTTCTTCGCGGGCAATCTCCTCTTTCAGTCGCTGAACCGTCTTCATAGCACTCCGGATACTATCTGCAGCGCCAGTCGCCAACATCTTCGGATCCGCTGATTCCAGACTAGGGGATTCGCCTGGACTCACACCGACTCCGGCGGAGCCTGCTAGCTGGAACACCCCGTCTGCCATAAGACGTGAGGGATTGAACACCACAATGCCGATATCCGTCGCCGGGCACCCCATGCCATCGTACTGATACCGCATCACGACGCGCCGAAGCGGTCCCTGGTCCTCCCTACCGGACCACGCTGCAATGCCGGCGCGTTTGCCGTCGCCGCCGCGCTCCCACAGATAGTTCGCCAGGTTAATAAGTTCGGTCCGAGTCAACTGCTTATTGGCTGGAATCGCACGGTCGAACCGTGGCGCCAGCACCCCCTTGCCGAACTCTCGGCGGAGATAGTCAATAGAGCGACGACTGTATCGCCCGTCGAGTCTCAAGATGCGAGTGCCTGGTGACATTCGTACGCGCACGATACTTGGCCGCGTATCTGCTCGGCTTCGGCCGTCGGCGACTGTCGCAAAGAAAGCAGCGGTCTCAAGAGACGCCGTGACGTATAGTCCGCCACCGAGCGCGCCGTCACCCCACTGCCGTAGACTTGCGTGGAGCAGACGGAACCCGTCGACTGCGATGCAGACTGCGCCGAGCGCCGAGGTCCCATGGTAGTAGGATATTTTCAACTGGGCCACCGCATGCTCTCCGGCACGTCTTTGAAGCTCGATGACGTCTGTGTATACGCGGATACGCCACGCCAGGGCCAACACATGTCTCGCTGCTGGATGAGGGCCTGCGCGCCTCTGTCCAGATTCATCAGCCGATCGTATAACTCTGGATCAGAAGGTTCGAGGTTCGAGCGTCGGATGACCGCCGCCGTGCGCAAACTCGTTCGCCGAATGAAAGTCACGTTCGGCTCATGCGTTTCACTGGAGCTCGTCCACCGATTGCCGCTTACGGTACAGTAAACAAACGCAGTCGATGTTTGCGTAGGAGTGAAAAGGAACATGCTTCGCCCACCATTCCCCATGGAGCCGGACCCGATCATCGAGCTCTACAAGAGGGATGTCGATCGCACGCTGTTGCGCGAGAACCTCAGATATTCGGTGGAACAGCGAATCGCGATGGCATCCTCCGCACACACCGTTCCATGCCGGCAATTACCATCAGGCCATGAAGCACGGCCGCGCCATTCTCGCTCGTCGAGGATAACCACCTCTTCGAGGCGTGCCTGGGCGCAGAGGAGGCCGTAGTGAGAACCGGTGAACTTGGCGGCACACTCCCGCCCATTGTTACGGTACGCCGCGGAATAGGGTTTTACCGACATGGGGGCGCGCCCTCGCCCGCGCGTCCTCATTGGGGCTTGGCTCCTTATTGGGGCTTGGCTCCTTGCGGCGTCGGCTGAAATGCCGTCTGGATTTCGTAGATCGAGCCCTGCCGCTCCGGTTTGGGCAGGGGAATGGACAGTTCCATTTCCCGAACGCGATAGCGACTCACTGGCTCGCCACGTACAATTCGCGCGTCAAATGCCTGCAGATCGGGCACGCCGAGCAGCGGCCAGGCGTCGGCGGCGCAGTATTCCAGGAAGAGGACGCGGCGTTGTGCCTGCGAGGCGTTCGGCGCGGAAGCGTGCAGAGTCCGGCAGTGATGCAGCGTGATTCCACCCGCGCTGACCGGTACGGGAACGGCCGCTGTGGCATCAAGTCCCGGTTTCTCAACGTCAACTGCCCCGACGAAGAGACCATCCTGGTGGTGGCTCCAGATCGGGCCACGATGCGATCCGGGTATCATCAGCATACAGCCGTTTTCGAGCGTGCAGTCGTCCAGGGCGATGCCGACAGCCAGCAGATCATCGTTCGTGTGTGGGTAGAAGGCGAAATCCTGATGCCAATCGACCGGCGAACCGTACCTGGCGGACTTCATGTTGAGTTTGCTGGTCTGAAATCGAATGTCGCGGCCGATGAGCGCGGCGACGCGGTCCAAGATGGCGTCGCACAGGCCCAGGCTTCGGAAGATGGCGTGCAGGGAACACGGCTCCTTAAGGCGGCGCACACGGGGGTCCTTCGCTGTATGTCCCGGCTCCAGATCAAACACTGGATCGGACGTGGGGACACTTCGAGACCGCTCCACGAACTCTGTAACAACCTCCCGAGCCTGAACGATGTCGGCTTTGGGAAGGACTCCCTCAAGAACAATGAATCCCGCTTCGAGATAGGTCGCCTTCTCAGTTTCCGTGAGCAATGCGTTCTCCTTCTGGCCTATTGGAACTCTTCCGCGTCCGGCCCCATCAGCGGCGAGCGCCGGAGCAGACACCGGATCAACCAGCCGTCGTCGTGCGTTCCTTCCGCCAGATGGCGGCAGCCGCTGTCAATCAGTCCCGCCCACCAGACCGGCGTCAACAGCTCCCACTCCTCCGGCTCCAGCGGCGATACCTCCGCATACGCGTGAACTAGCGCGTCGTACCTTCCTCGCCACGAGAGCGCAAAATCGCCGACCCGATGGTCCCGGTGCGACAGCTCGAAGTCGAGGATTCCAGACAGTCGCCCGTTCATAAGCCGCAAGTTCCACGGCGTGAAGTCGCCGTGAACGATCATTCCCTGCCGAATGTGTGGATTGACGGCGGCGATCCGTTCTCGGGCGCGGTCGAGATGCCAACGCAGAACCCGGACCTCTTCGGGACGATCGTTTTCCCGCTCGGACAGCGCCCGGCCCAGCGCCGAGTCCTCCAGGATCTCCTCGCATCGGCGCCATCCGGGCCGCTGCCCTATCGCGTCCAACTGCGCCAGGTCCGCATGGAATACCGCCAGGAGCCGCCCGCGCGCCTTGAGTTCAGTTGCTCGATCCTTTAGAGAGGCCGGATCGCCGGGCAGGAACGGGAACAGGCACCATGTCTTCCCGCCGATCTCCGCGGGCTCGTCCACGGCGGTCGCGACGGGCAAGCCGCGGGCGGCGAGCGCTGCCAGCACCCTCAGCTCATACGCGATGTCGTCGCCGGGTTTGTCCCAGCGCCTCAGGACGAGCGTCTCGCCTCCGCGGTCGACAAGCCAGTGCCGGTTGATCCGCCCCCCCAGCGGCGCAGCCACTCGGACCCTAAGCGTCTCCAGTACATCGTCCGACGGGGCCATTTGATAGGACATCACCATGGGATCAGGACGGTATTCCGCTGTAGGACCATTTGCACAGATATCGTGCATACGCTGCCGGGCAAGCCGCGCGCCGGTCGAATCTCTTTCGCCAAGATTTGGCGCCGCTTCCGCGGCGGCGATTCATCTCAATCATTATACTGAAAGACGCCTGACGTCGGAATCGTTCATTCGTAACTGAGGTAACATATTGTGACAACTCCAGGATCGCGAATCACAACTTTTGAGCACATGGATTCATACTTTGACGTTTCCGAGCGTTGTTCAATGCTGAACGCGGGCCGGACCTTCGGTCTGAAATGAGGGATCAGGATGAAAGCGCGCCGAACAAGCGCGTCCTTATCATCGCGGGCGCGAACGGCGGCGGCAAAACCACGTTTGCGCGCGAATAGTTGCCCCAGGAGGCCGCCTGCCCGCTCTTTGTAATCGCGGATCTCATCGCTGCCGGCCTCTCGCCATTCGCGCCGGAAGACGCGGCGGTAACCGCCGGGCGGTTGATGCTGCAGCGCATGGACGAGTTGGCGCGCCGGGGTGAGAGCTTCTCCTTAGAGACCACGCTGTCCGGTCGCGGATATATCCGGCGAATTCGTGAATGGCAGGCAGCATGTTACCGCGTGGCGCTCTACTTCCTCGGTCTCCGCGATGCGGAGATGGCGATCGCACGAGTAGCGGAGCGCGTCCGTCAGGGTGGTCACGATATACCGGAAGATGTCATTCGCAGGCGATTCGCCGCTGGCCGGCGCAACTTTTACACTGGTTACCATGGGCTTGTGGACGAATGGGCGGTCTAAGACAACTCCGGAACCGTACCTATGGTAATGAACCGTGGTCAGAAGAATGGCTGACGATAGACAATGCTCGCCGGAAGACCTTGAGTTGGAGGGCGCTACTGCCGCTCTGAAGCGCGCCGCATTACGGGCGCGCGAGGAGGCTCGGCGCACGGGAACGCGCCTGGTGATCGTGCTCGACGGGAAGCTAGTCGGAGTGAGACCCGGTATTACACCGGAAACTGACGAGATCGAGCCTATAGAGCGCGTATCGGCCCAGCCAGTTCGGGAGTAAGGATCTGCCCTGTCGCAAGAGTCCTGACACCGAGCGACGGCCAGCCGACCCCTCCATTCGCCGCATCCTCCGATCCAGCGTCGCCCTGCAAATTATGTCCGCGTGTCATCCCGAGAAACCTACCACTTTCATAACCATTTCGCGGCGTTCGAGCTATTCGTGCCGGCGCGCCGGTGGCCGCCTAAGCTCCAGTTCCAATGCGATCAGTACAGTGCTTAGTGGGTGGGACGCAAGTGCTTTGTTAATCCCGCCAATCAGGTTGATATCGGCGCCGGCATCGGGCGATGAGTCTGGCGGAAGTGGATCCCGGTCGTCGCGATTGCCGGCGCTCCCACTCACGCCGAACACGGAGCCGTTGTCCACAACAATCCGATGCCGATAGGCCGATGAGGTAAAAGCTGCCGCTGCTTTGCCTGGGTAGCCGGTCAAAACGTTGAGCGCGACTACGAATCCCGCGCCGTCATTATCCCGATATGCCAAAAGCTCAATGCCGCTCATGTCGTCACGAAGTGGCAGCGCCGCGTGCTTGAGGAGGTCGACCACGCCGTCTGCCGTAAGCGGCTTGCCCTTCATTCTCTGAAGTTCAATACTCACATCTGCCGAAAGCCGGCCCAGATTGGAGCTTGCCTGCACGGTACGGACCGTGCAGGCAAGTCGAGCGGCGATCGCCACCAGCCCCAGTCTCGCAGGAGCCTTGGAAGGTGTCGCGCCGATCGCCGCAAGTACGGCCGGAAGCGCGGGCAATCCGAACCTTTCGATTTCGGCCAGGGCTGCCGTTCGCGCCGTGATTGTCGAGGCATCGGAAACACGATTTAGCGCCGCAGTAGTTCGCTCCGGAGCGATGGATGCAACCTTCCGTCGTTCAGGAATCGGCAGCAGCGAACCCTGGTTCTCCTTTGACCAGATATTGCGCAACCTCATGCGTTCGCGGTCGCGTTCGAATCGCGACCCGTCAAGCCGGGCTTGATAGCGATTCGGCCACAATTGGATCAGGATTTGAGCGGAGATGTCGCATAGACGAGCATCCTCGCATGGCTTGGGTCTCGCAACGACGATTCCGGCAACCTCCGAGGCATCCATCAATTCGTCGGTGAGGATCGCCTCCACCGATCGCTCGACCTGCGCGCGTGTCGCAGGATCCGCTGACGCCTCCGGAGCCACCCCGATCGGCGCGACCACATCTTTAAAGCCGCCGCCGGCCAGCGCTGCCGCGACATTCGCTCGCTGATCGATATTTCGGGCGGGCAAGCCGGACCCCAGTGCTTCGATAGTCCGTGGATCCCCTGACGAGGCGAGGAAACTTATCAACGGATCGCCGTTGAACCAATCCTCGGGTGCGTCTGAGCCACGATCTCGTTTCCACTCTTCCATCATCATCGATACACAGTCTATATCACCGCGCTCGCGCAATCCGACAGCCGCCGCTACTCGAACCGAGAATTCATGGCTGGTCGTCAACTCGTTTTTCAGAAACGCCTTGACTGCATCTCCGTGTACGCGGCAGGCCAACCGCACTAGGTCGCGTCGTATCTCCTCATCCGACGCTTTACGGAAGCCCTCCTGGATCGCGGCCAGCGCCGCTTCCGGGTATCGTTCGACAAGCCGCTCCGCAGAAGTGACCGAATTGCGTGTGCCATGTGAAACGATCTCTGCCAGGACGGTCTGTTCGCCGCGGTCCTGATACGCGGCCCACCACCGCCGTGCATCCGCCTTAACGGCGGCGCGATGCGCCCCGCGCGTAACACCCAGGATACTTCCGTAACTCGGGTCGAACCTTCTGCTGGCTATCTTTTCGAGAATCGCCTCCGCTGCGTCGCCGATACAGAGCGGGTAGTGAGAGAACCGGTAGTCGCGCCAGAACTCCACGGATCGCGTGAACCGTTCATCCTCCAGCACGTCGATGAGCTGCGGAACGGCCGCTGCGCGCAAATTCGCAAGCTGAGCCGCCGGGCTCTTATCCCCGCGACGGTCCATAAAAATGTCGCAAGATCCGGGCTGCGTCCACTGCGAACCGCACTGATCGCGGAGCTCGAAGATCAGGTCCGTGACGCGGTCGCGGTCCGTTTGCAGCCTGTTCCGTCGGTCTTGCGGCGCGGCGTGTTGCCGATCCTCCACGACCATTTGCCGCAGCAGCTTGATCGTTTTAGGTACATGCAGCTGCGGATCGCAGTCCGGGAATCTTCGGCTGATTTGGCTGACCTCGGCGAGTAGCGACGCGCGGTCGATCTTCGTGTCGCTGAACTTCAGGGTAGCGCGCCAGACGCAGGCGGTGGCCATACGATTTGTCAGCAGTTCATGGAGGTTCCACTTCATCTCGTCGCTGTCTCTTAAGTTCAGGGCGACCGCAGCCTGGCCCATTCGCACGGCAAGATCAAGCTGACCATGTGCCGCACACGCGCGGGCCAGGATGAATATCTGCGTCGTAGCGTCGAGCCGGGCTCCCAGGCCCATGTAAATTTCCGTGCGCGCTTCCAGGCTCGTGCCACCGTTAGCGGTTCCGCTCGCACACCATCGAACCAGATCGACGCGGCTGACGACAGTGAAGCGCCTTCCGCGGGAGTTAGAATAGGTCATCGAACAACGTGTAGCAGCCCGGTTGCGGAGCTGTTTTGACGGTCCCAACGATCGGGAGTATAATGACCACCATCGAGACATGGGAGAAATGTGAGGCAGCCGAGCGGCATCCGAACAGACTCGGTGCGGCGCGGAATCGCGCACGATTCTCGGGTAATGTTTACGAGCGAGGACGCAAAGAATACACTATCCGAGGTGAACGCATGAGGCACGGCGGCCGATACAAACACTATACCTGGATCATTCCTTTCAAAGATCGTCGACGTTAATGACCGAACCGCGTGAGATGCAGACAGACTTTATTCGGGATGCGATCAAGGAAGACCTCCGGACCGGAGCCTTCGACCGTGTCCAGACTCGGTTCCCCCCGGAGCCAAACGCCTACCTTCACATCGGCCATGCGAAGGCGGTCTGGATAAACTACGGCATTGCGCTCGACTTCGACGGGCTGTTCAACCTGCGGTTCGACGACACGAACCCACTGCGCGAAGAGCAGGAGTTCGTGGACGGTATCATCCACGACGTTCGCTGGCTCGGTGGTGACTGGGGCGATAGGCTCTGTTTCGCCTCGGACTACTTCGAGCAGATGTACGAGTGGGCGGTCGGCCTGATCCGCAAAGGCAAGGCATTCGTGTGCGATCTTACAGCGGCGGAGGTCACCGAGACACGCGGCACGCTCACAAGCCCGGGAACGGACAGCCCGTACCGGGACCGAAGCGTCGAAGAGAACCTGCATCTCTTCTTCCGCATGCGAGCCGGGGAGTTTCCCGATGGCGCCAGGACCCTCCGAGCGAAGATCGACATGGCATCGCCGAACATCATGCTGCGCGACCCGATCATGTACCGAATCATCCACGCGGAACACCACCGCCAGGGCGACAAATGGTGCATCTATCCGACCTACGACTGGGCCCACGGTCTTGAGGACTCCATTGAGGGCGTCACGCACTCCCTCTGCTCGCAGGAATATGAGATTCACCGTCCGCTCTACAACTGGTTTCTGGAAGAGCTCGGCATCTACCATCCGCGCCAGGTCGAATTCGCCCGGCTCAACCTTCCGTACACGGTAATGAGCAAGCGCCGTTTTATTGAGTTGGTTAATGGCGGCCACGTGCGGGGGTACGACGATCCGAGGCTGCCCACACTCGCGGGTCTTCGGCGACGCGGTTACACTCCCGAGGCCATTCGGGAGTTCTGCCGCAAGATCGGGATCTCGAAGCGGGACAGTCTGGTCGATATCGCGCTGCTAGAGGACTGCGTGCGGGAGAACCTGAACCGATGGTCGCCGCGCGCGATGGCGGTGCTGGACCCGTTGAAGGTTGTCCTGGTCAACTATCCGGAGAATCAGTCGGAGGAGATGGACGCCGTCATCAACCCGGAGAATCCGGAGGCCGGAACCCGAAAGGTGCCGTTTGGTCGGGAGCTGTACATCGAACGTGACGACTTCCGCGAAGACCCTCCGCCGAAATTCTTCCGGCTGGCGCCCGGCCGAGAGGTGCGGCTGCGATATGCCTACTTCATACGGTGCGAGGAGGTAGTAAAGGACGCAAGCGGGACCGTGACCGAGCTGCGCTGCACCTACGACCCTCAGACGCGAGGAGGCGATGCACCGGACGGCCGGAAGGTGAAGGCCACGATGCACTGGGTCGCGGCGACGACAGCCGTCGAGGCCGAGATCCGGCTCTACGATCACCTGTTCGTCAAGCCCGATCCGGATGACGTTGCGCCAGGCGAGACGTACCTCTCAAACCTGAATCCGAACGCCATGCAGGTCGTATCGGGACTGGTCGAGCCGGGCGTGCCAACGGCGCCGCCGGGCACGCGATACCAGTTCGAGCGGGTGGGCTACTTCTGCGTCGACCCGGATTCGACGGCCGCAAAACCCGTCTTCAACCGGACCGTGACGCTGCGCGACACCTGGGCAAAGATTGAGAAGGCAGGCAAGCCTGGTCGATAAGGGGATTTTTTGATTCGGCGCACGCTCAGAACAGTTTACCGTCAGTTATGGCCAAATTGGCCCGGCTATTGGTTGTGCACGACAGCGCACACCCGTCGCACGCATAACTGAGGCATGAGCGGAAAGATGGCGGCGGCTCTGACGGTGGGAAGGAATCAGCGGTGGATTACGAAGTCGGGGTCAGCCAAGTCTGCAAGGCGAGACCAGTGACATTGCCAAAATGCGAGGCATTGTTAGTCACCAGGACGAGCCCATGTTCCAAGGCCGTTGCCGCGATCAGTATAGCCGCATCTCCAATTAACACGTCGCGCATATGCAGGTCGGCGTAGATATCGGCAGCGCGAACGATGATGAAGTCAGTTATGGGAAGGATCGTGTTTGCATTGCAGAACGTCTCGAATGCATTTTGCTGGACCAGCGCATTCTTTGCCTTGAGCCCGCGCAGCACCTCATAACGCATAATCAATGAAAAGGTAAATCCGGCATGTTCTGCCAAGTATGCTCTGGCGTGAACCAGAGCAATGGAGTGCTGGCGCATTATGAATGAGAGCGTTTCTGTGTCAAGCAGTGCGGCTGCTATCACTCCTGCGGTCTCGCGAAGAAGGTTGACCGGTCGAGCGCCACGTACTCCACATCGTTCACGTCTTTCTCCGCCAGCCCAGCGTAAACACGCGCGGCCAAGGCCAAGATATCATCGCGAGCCTCAGCCTCGATGATGAGGCGCACTTGCTGCCCTTCTGTGAGGCTTGGGCGTGTCGTGGGGCGAAACATACCATTTTCATAAACCGCTTCGAGAACCTGAGTCATGTCATCCATCCTCCGGACCAAATTGTACCACGGGTTGGACACCGGCGATTGGAAGTTGCCCGCCAACCTTGAATCGACGCGTGTTCTCAACCTAACAGGACGGCAGTTCAACGCCGGCCATTGACATCTGCCCCGCCGCACGGTACCATAATGGAGCCGTTGCCGGTTAGCTCAATTGGCAGAGCGTCTGACTCTGGATCAGAAGGTTCGAGGTTCGAGCCCTCGACCGGCAGCCATCCCCTTACTGGATTCGACCCCTTTACTTGCCGAGGTGACCCAACGATGCGCTGCAATCGAAATCGATTCCTGTCTCTAATCACCCTCTGCGTGATCGTTCCGCTTATGGGCTTTGCCCATGGAAGCGTGAGCTATACCTGCATCCCTAACTATTTTCCCTCACAGCCCGACAACCAGCTGCTCGGACCGGTGCACGGCGGTGTTGCCGTCGATCAAGCTGGCAATGTCTACGTCAGCACCGATACGGACCGCGGGATTGTCGTATTCGGCTCAGACGGAAAGTACCGACGCCGCTTTGGGCCAACACAGATTCATGGTCTATACATGAGACGCGAGCCCGACGGCGAGTACCTCTATGCCGCGCGGCCCAATTTTCATGAAGTTCTTAAGATCAAGACCGACGGAACGATTGCCTGGACGATGGGATATCCGGAGGCCTCGGGCATCTATACGAAAGCAGACGAGTTCAACCCGACCAACATGGTCGCAACCCCGGACGGCACGATCTTCGTGGCGGACGGATACGGCAAGAACTGGATACATAAGTACGATCGCGACCGCAAATATATCAAGTCCTTTGGCGGGCCTGGCGGCATGCCGGCAGAGGACGGAAAGTTCAACCGCTGTCACGGCCTGGCGGTCGATACGCGCGGGTCGAAGCCGCTGCTCATCGTCTGCAACCGTGAAAGCGGCCGCGTGGAGCAGTGGGACACCGACGGCAACCTGGTGAAGATACTACAGCGCGGCTTGCGCATGCCGGCCGCCGTCAACGTCGCCGGCAACTATGTTGCAATTGCCGAGTTGCAGGGACGCGTCACGATCCTTGGGAAGGACAACAGCATCGTCGCCCAACTCGGTGACAATCCGACCGAGTCGCAGCGCGCCAACTTCGGCCTGGAACCGGCGCAATGGACCGAAGGCATCTGCAATTCACCGCACGGAATCGCGTTCGACCGTTCCGGCAATGTGATCGTGTCCGAGTGGAGTAAGTTTGGGAGGCTTCATAAGTTCGCGGTTAAGAGGTAGCTCTTCAGCCACTCGCGCCTGTGTGAAGGCGGAGTTCTCAACGAAGTTCGGTGTCGGTACCGGCTGATTGCCCGCTGCAGACTATGGGAGGGCATAAAGCAATGGCTGAGCCACAAGTGTTGATCGTTGGAGCCGGTCCGACCGGACTCGTGCTGGCACTGTTTCTCGCCAGGTCGGGAGTCAAGCCGCGAATCATCGACAAGAACTCCGGCCCGGGCCAGGCTTCCCGCGCGATGGCTGTGCAGGCGCGTACGCTTGAGTTTTACCGGCAACTGGGGTTCGGCGATGATGTCGTCAGCAAAGGCATTCAGATTGCGGTCGGCCGGATGTGGACCCATGGCCACATGGTGGCAAAGATCAAGATCGGGGACTTCGGTAAAGGGTTGAGTCCGTATCCCTTCGTCCTCAGCTTTCCGCAGGACGATCATGAGAGGCTGCTAATCGAGCAACTCACGGCGGCAGGCACCAGCGTTGAGTGGGAAACGGAAATGCTGGATCTGACAGATGCCGGCGAATCCGTCCGCGCTACCCTGGGCACGCGTAATGGTACGCAGCAGGAGTGCGTCGCTGCCTATCTCTGCGGCTGCGACGGCGCGCGAAGTACCGTCCGTCAGGCGCTGGGATTAGGATTTGGCGGGGGGACGTACGATAAGACTTTTTTCGTCGCCGACGTGCGAGCAACAGGCGAGGCAGCAGCCGATCATGAGCTCAGCTTCTGCCTTCGCGCGCATGATTTTCTACTCGTGTTTCCCATTCGAAGCACGGGTATGCACAGGCTCATCGGAGTCGTTCCGGAGGAGCTGAAAGGGCGCGGAGAGATCGCGTTCGACGATTTACGGCCATTCGCGGAAGAACAGGCGGGGATTCGCGTCGAAGCGGTGAACTGGTTTTCTACTTACCACGTGCATCACAGGGTCGCGGAGCACTTCCGAGCAGGTCGCGTCTTCGTTGCGGGCGATGCCGGACATATACATAGCCCTGTAGGCGGCCAGGGAATGAATACCGGTATTGGCGACGCCGTCAATCTGGCATGGAAGCTTGCCGCCGTCGTGCAGGGCCGTGCCGACGGATCGCTTCTCGACACCTATGAGCCGGAGCGGATCCCGTTCGCGCGCTCACTCGTGGCATCGACCGATCGGATGTTCCAGGTGATGACCGGCAGCGGACCCGGCAATCGGCTGTTTCGCGAGAGAGTATTTCCACACCTGGCACCGTTCGTGCTCGGCTTCCGAGCCGTGCGCACCGCCGCATTTCGCTTCGTTTCGCAGACGCGCCTCAACTACCACGGAAGCGCTCTTAGCCTAGGCGTCGCGGGAGATGTTCACGGGGGCGATCGCCTGCCCTGGGCGCCGCTTGCCGATGGAACCGACAACTTTTCTCCGCTGCGCTCCGTGGATTGGCAGATTCACGTGTACGGCGCCGCGCGACAGCAGCTGCGTGAAGCGGCGAGAGTAGCGGGCGTTCCTCTCTACGAGTTCGGTTGGGCGGAGACGATGGAGCGTGCAGGCCTGCGGCGGGATGCGCTCTACCTCATCCGGCCCGACGGGTACGTCGCCCTTGCCGACGCGGAACAGGATGTGTCCAACCTTCAGTCCTTGCTTTCGAGGTTCAATATCGTCATCCCACGTGATCCCGCTCACTCGGCCCAGTAGGACGGATCGATGCCTCGAGACGGACGGCTAAGCGCCTGGTTCCAGCCGTCCTCCACGGCGACTTCGGGTTGTTCACAATTCTCACCTCGCACATGTCACCACAATCCGCGTAAAAGTGCGGTGATCTCCCGCAAATGAACCCGCAGTATGCCGGCGAATTCAATGTGCAGGTACAATATCCGTACAGCAGATGGTTTCGCCGTACGCGCCGACGAAAGCACTTATAAACTGCATTAAGCTCGTCCTTCCGGACCGCGCATCCGGCACCGAACCCCCATCTGGCCCGTTCTTTCCGTTGGCCCGCGATCGATAACACAAAAGCGGCGCGAATTCATGGTTGCCGCGCAAATCCGTTGGGTCGGGAAATCCGTTGCGGACTGCGACGACGTAAACGTCCCTACGGGCCGTATGGCTGCGCTCGTGGGCGTTCGGCCATGTGCCCCTCCGGGGCACGAGAACCAGCGGTGTCCGCGCTGGCCCAACGCTTATGCGCGCTAACAGTTCATGTGCGGTCTCAACTGCGCTTCCGCGCGGGATGGAGTCGGTAAACCATGTTTCGATCTATGAAGTTAACAATGTCCGCACTGCCGGCGCTCATGATGCTGTTTGCGGCTCACGCGTCGGCGGCAAGCTTCCCGCCACCCCTCGCATGGGGATACAACTTTGATGGCGAACTCGGAGACGGATCCACCACGAATCGCACCTCCGCGGTACAGATCAGCGGCCTGACAGCCGTGCTGCAGCTCGCTGTCGGAAAGTTCCATGGCCTTGGCGTCAAGACCAATGGAACGGTCTGGAGTTGGGGTTCAAATGGGTTCGGCCAGCTTGGAGACGGCAGCACGACCGACCGGCACGTGCCGGTACCCGTCACCGGCATCACTTCTGCCGTCAGCGTGGCGGGCGGCGCACTGTACAGCACGGCGATTAAGTCAGATAGAACGCTCCTGAGTTGGGGGAACAATCAATACGGCCAGCTTGGAGACGGCACGACGACGGATCGCCACGTTGCAGGTCCGGTCAACGGCCTTACTGGCGTCGCGGCGGTCTCGTGCGGCGCCCAGCACACCCTGGTGCTTGAGACTAATGGGACTGTTTGGAGCTGGGGCTACAACGCGGACGGCGAACTGGGAGATGGAACCACGACAAACCGTTCCACGCCCGCGCAGATCAGCGGTCTTTCCGGGGTGGTGGCGATAGCCGCGGGGGCCTTTCACAGCCTGGCGCTTAAGTCCGATGGCACCATGTGGAGCTGGGGATACAATAACAGCGGCCAGCTTGGAGACGGCACATTTACCAATCACTCCACGCCAAAGCAGGTCACCGGACTATCGGGCGTCGTGGCAATCGCCTGCGGAGACTATCACTGCGCTGCCCTGACGTCCGGCGGTGTGGTATGGGACTGGGGCTATGACTTCTATGGCCAGCTTGGGGACGGATTGTCCAGTTCGCAAGCGATCCCGATACATGTCACCTCACTGACAAACGTCGCCGGAATTGCCTGTGGCGGCAACCACACCCTCGCGTACCTCACTAACGGAACGGCGTGGGGATGGGGGTACAACTTCTTCGGTCAGCTTGGCGACGCCACGACGACAGACCGACATATGCCGGTGCAGGTCCTTGGAATATTTGGTACGATGGCAATCGCGGGCGGCGCGAACCAGAGCATGGGACTGGCCGGTCCGGGAAATGATGACTTTTCGAATACTCAAACCCTCACCGGCGCTTCAGGGTCCATCGTCGGCAGCAACGCGTTCGCGACGAAGCAGTCCGGCGAACCGGTCCATGCCGGAACGTCCGGCGGACATTCCGTATGGTATAAATGGACCGCGCCGGCCAGCGGCCCGGTGGCCTTTAGTACCGCGTACAGCGGGTTCGATACAGTCCTTGCGGTATACACCGGGTCGTCCGTCAGCGGCCTGACCTTGGTAAGCGCAAATGACGATATCAATGCTGGAGGAACGAGCTGGGTCTCGTTCACCGCGACGGCCGGCACGACCTATTCCATTGCCGTCGACGGACACGGCTCGGCAGTCGGCGCGATCGATCTCACCTGGATACAAGCTCGCGGTGATTTTAACGCCGACGGCGTACCGGAACTGATAATACAGAACTCGTCGTCGCAACAGGTCTCGATCGGATACGTCGCCGGGTCGACGATCACAAGCTACCATCTCCTCAATACCCTTCCGTCCGGATGGCAGGTGATGGCGGTCGGCGATTTCAATGGGGACGGGCGGCCCGATTTGGTGCTTCAGAATACGTCGTCTCGCCAGGTGTCCCTGGGCTATACCGATGGTTCGACCGTCACCAGCTACCAGGTGATTGGCGTTCTGCCGTCCGGCTGGCAGGTGGCCGGCGCGGGCGATTTCGATGGCGATGGAAAACCGGAACTGGCATTGAACAACCCGACGACCAGGCAGGTGTCGATCGGATATATCGTCGGAACCGCGATCGCACGCTATCAGGCCTTGACTACGCTCCCAAGCGGATGGACGCTTGCCTGCGTCGGCGATTTCAACCTGGATGGCAAGCCGGACCTCGTACTCCAGAACTCGACGTCGAGGCAGGTGTCGATCGGCTACTACAACGGTACATCCATAGTCGGCTTTCAGCCCTTGACGACCCTTCCGACCGGCTGGCGCGTCGCCGGTGTTGGAGACTTCAACGCTGACGGCCAGCCCGACCTGATACTTCAGAATGCAACCAGCCAGCAGGTGTCGCTGGGCCTCGTCCGAGGATCGACGCTGACAATGTACGATCCCATTGGCACGCTGCCCGCGGGATGGAGTGTGACCGGACCACGTTAGTGTAATACGAGCTGTACATTCAATCGACGTTGAGCGCGACTGGTTTCTCCAGAACGATTCCATTCGCCGTTGACACCGCAACAGCCTGTTCCGCACGCGCGGAGCAGGCTGTTGCGGCACAATTGGCAGTCATAGCCCGCGGGCAGCCGGCGCCCTCACACAAGGTCGCCGCGGCTCTATTGTATGCCGCGAGGCGCGGCATACGGGGTATGTTTAGAGAATGCCCATGTCACTTGACTTTTGGTTCCGCGTACCACGTGCGATACTCAGCCGCATGGTTACCGTCCTGATGGTCGGCCTGTCCCTTGCGTCAATCTCGGGCTGTTCGAGATCAACCGGCGCCACGAAGCGGATCGAAATCCGATACTGCTTCTTCGGCGGCTTTGAAGACTGGCAGATGTTTCGACAGATCGCAGCGGAGTTTGAGAGCGCGAACCCGGACGTACACGTCGCTCTTCTGTACTGGCCAGGGGACAACTACGAGGCGAAGCTCCAACTGACCATGGCGGCAGGCACTGCGCCGGACGTCATCGACGTTCAGGACGAACCGTTCGCCGCCTACTCCAAAATGGGCCAGTTCGAGGATCTCGCGCCTTATCTCGACAAAACAGGCGACGAGTACGCGCCGGAACGGTTCTATCCGACGGCCCTGGAGACATTTCGGGTTAGCGGCAAGCAGTATGGCCTCCCGTGGAACGGCGGAATGTTGATGATGTACTACAACCGCAAGCTGTTCCGCAAAGCCGGCCTGCCCGATCCGCGTCCCGACTGGACCTGGGAGCAGTGGGTCGGCATCTGTAAGAAGCTGACCCTCGATGACGATGGCGATGGCAGAATCGATCAGTTCGGAACGCAGGTCAACTCACACTACATGTATAGCCTGCTGCCCTGGATCTGGATGTTCGGCGGCGATACGCTCGACGATTCCATGACACGTTGCACGCTGGACAGTCCGGCGGGCAGGCAATCGCTGGCATTTCTGCGTGACCTGATCTACCAAGAGCACGTCGCGCCGCGCTCTAACGAATTCTCCGGCATGGGCGGAAACGTGACGTTTATGACCGGACGCGTAGGTATGGTGATGGACGGAGTCTGGGCCCTGCCGTTTATGCGGCAGACAGATCTCGATTGGGACGTGACGTTCCTCCCGCGCGGGCCCGCCGGACGATTCAGCCGCGGCACCTGGGACGGCATCTCGATGTACCGCAAATCGCAGCACAAGGATGCCGCATGGCGGTTTATCCGGTTCATGACCGGAGAGCGCGGACAGTACTACGTTGCCGCGACCGGCCGCGCTATTCCGCCCCGCAAGTCGCAGGCAAACTCTCCGTCGTTCACGCGTCCGGACACACCGCAGCACGAGGAGCGCTTTCTGGAGGCGATGGCGGACTTCAGGACGCAGAAGATGCCGGAGAGGTGGGCGGAGATGGATGTGGTTCTTAAGCGGGAGATGGAGAAGCTCTATTCGCCTTCCGGCGATCCCGCGACTCAGGCGCGGACGCTTCAGCACGATATCGACGCCATCCTTCAACGCCCATGACGCGCCTAGGCACCCTCAGGGCGCGACGCGAAGCGTGTGAAGGTATTCTGATGGCCTCACCTTGGCTCGTGGGATTTGCGGTCTTCACGGCGGGGCCCATGATCGCATCGTTTCTGCTCAGCTTCACGCGCTGGAACGGAATCACACCGGTGCACGACCTGCGCTGGATCGGCGGAGAGAACTATGCGCGGCTGCTCCAGCACGATCCCTCGTTCGCGAAAGCCTTCCGCAACACGGCGTTCTATGCGCTGGTTTCTGTTCCTCTCGGGCTGGCCACGGCGTTAGCACTCGCGCTGCTGCTGAACCAGCGCGTTCGGGGCATGGCCATCTTCCGAACGATCTTCTATCTCCCCTCGGTCGTCTCCGGAGTCGCGACATCGATGCTCTGGCTGTGGCTCTTCAATCCCTCGTTTGGAGGAGTGAACTGGGTGCTTCACCGGCTCGGACTACCCGAGCCGGGCTGGCTCACCGACGAGTCGTCCGCGATATGGGTCTTCATACTGATGAGTATCTGGGGCGTCGGGAACACCATGCTCATCACCCTCGCCGGGCTTCAAGGCATTCCGGACCATCTCTATGAGGCCGCGTCACTGGACGGCGCGGGATCGATGATGAGATTCCGGCACGTCACGCTGCCCATGCTCTCTCCGACGCTATTTTTCAACCTGGTGATGGGGATTATCGGATCGTTCCAGGTGTTCACCTCCGCCTACGTGATGACCGGTGGCGGCCCGAACGAGTCCACGCTCTTCTACGTACTCTACCTGTATCAGAAGGCGTTCGAGCAGTTCCAGATGGGGTATGCCAGCGCGCTGGCCTGGATTCTGTTTGCGGTGGTGCTTGCTCTCACGCTGCTGGTCATTCGCAGCGGAAGGTCGTGGGTCTACTACGAGGGAGAGCGCGCCTCATGATCCGCTGGAACCGGATGGCTGTCTATTTGCTTCTGGTACTTGGGAGCGTCCTCTTCATCACGCCGTTCCTTTTCGCCCTCTCCTCCTCGCTGAAGAAGTTGGACGCCGTATACGCCTATCCTCCCACGCTGCTTCCCTTCCCTCCACAATGGTCGAACTATAAGAAGGCCGTAAGCGCGCTGCCGTTCGGGCAGTTTATGATGAACAGCGCCTTCCTCACCGTGTCGTGCGTCGCCGGGCAGCTGATATCGGGATCGATGGTCGCGTATAGCTTCGCGCGGCTTCGCTGGCCAGGCCGAGACCTGATGTTCCTGGTCCTGCTCTCCAGCATGATGCTGCCGGGACAGGTGACGATGATTCCAACGTTTATCCTCTGGACCCACCTGCGCGACTTCACAGGAGTGGACTGGGTCGGCACGTACAAGCCGCTGATCGTGCCGGCGTTCCTGGGCGGTGCGCCGATCTACATCTTTCTGATGCGACAGTTCTTCAAGGGGATACCGGTGGAGCTGGAAGAGGCGGCGCGGATCGACGGCTGCAGCACGCTTCAGATATTCTGGCGAATCGCGCTGCCGCTCTCGAAGCCCGTGTTGACCACCGTCGCCGTACTCGCATTCATCGCGACCTGGCACGACTTCATGGGGCCGCTGATCTACCTGGACAGGGTCGAGACCTACACGCTGCAGTTAGGATTGCGCATGTTCCAGACCGTCAACGGAGGCTTCACGCACTACCTCATGGCGGCCTCCATGCTCGTTCTGCTTCCGGTTCTGGTTCTCTTCTTCGTCGCCCAGCGCCAGCTTGTCCAGGGAATCGCTCTTACCGGGATCAAGGGCTGAGCGTTACAATACTGAAGAGGCGTTTCGGCTGAACCTCAAGATCGGAAATAGGACATGGGAGATGTTCACCCTCTCCAGATTCGATCGGGAGCTACGATGCCGGAAACCGATTCAACGGCGACCGATCGCCGACGAGCCAGAGATGGCCGAACGGATCGACAAAGCCGCCCTGGCGGTGGACTCCCCAGGGCATCTGGTGGTCGCGAACCTCGTCAATGAACCCGTTTGCACCGGCAGCTACGGCGCGCGAAACAAAGGCATCCGGGTCGTTACAAAACACCTCGACTCTCGTGGAGGTGATGCCGAGCTTCGTGGGGCTCTCCCATCCATTCTTGGCGGGCTCGCCGACAAAGAACGGCGCGCCCTCGATCTCCAGCCCGGCGACCGATCCGAGGCTCCAGAGCACGGAGGCGCCAAGAGCGGAACTGTACCACTCTACGGCGGCCGGCGCATCCTCCACCGCCAGCATTAGCGAGATACTCAGCTTGCTCACTTCCGACATCACAACCATCTCCCTTCAATTTGAACGTCGTCGATAGTCACTCGGAGGTTTTCGCCCGGCGGCCAATCTGTTAGAATATTCGTACGTTTGCCATTTCTGACCTCACGACGAAACTCCTGCAGCGTGCACTAGCCCTTCGTAGTCGCCCCGCCCTTTAGCAACCCGCGCAGCTCCACGAGCCGGTAGGTGTTTATCACATTCTCGGGCGTCAGCCAGGCGCGGCGAGCCATGGCGAGGCCCCAGGAGAGCTGTCCGAGACCGGCGGTGGAGTGTGCGTCCGCGTTGATCGTCAGGCGTGCGCCCTTCTCCCTGGCGCGACGCGCGTAGGTATCGTTCAGGTCCATCCGCTCCGGAGAGGCGTTGATCTCCAGCACGGTTCCTGTGCGCACCGCAGCCTCGATCACGGCTTCCATATCGATTGGGAACGGCTCTCGTCGCCCGAGAAGACGTCCCGTCGGGTGGCCCAGGATATCCAGGTGCGGGCTTTCAATCGCGCGCACAACGCGCGCCGTCATCGCCGCCTCGTCCTCCTTGTGCCGGATGTGGGCGGAGCCGACTACGATGTCGAGCTGCGCGAGTAGGTCATCGTCCGCGTCCAGCGATCCGTCGGCGAGGATGTCCGCTTCGATACCCGTGAGCAGTGTCAGGCCGCGCGCTGCATATTCCGCCTTGATTGCGGCGATCTCGTCAAGCTGGGCGAGCAGGCGCTCCCGAGAAAGACCGTTCGCAATCTGCAGGCTGCGAGAGTGATCGGTGATGGCGAGGTATTCGTAGCCTCGTTCGATCGCGGCCTCTGCCATCTGCCGGACGGTTGCGGTCCCATCGGACCAGGTCGTGTGTTCGTGAAGCTGGCCGCGGAAGTCCGCCTCTGTAACGAGGCGTGGAAGCGCATTCCGACGAGCGGCGTCGATCTCCCCGCGCCCTTCGCGAAGCTCCGGCTCGATGAAGGGCAGGTCGAGCGGGGTGTACACCTGCGCCTCGTCCTCGCCGCGGAACTTCTCCTCGTTAGTTTTGGCGTCGAATACGCCGTACTCGTTGATCTTGAGCCCCTGGCTCTCGGCAAGATTTCGCAGTTCGATGTTGTGTGCCCGTCCGGAGGAGAAATGATGCAGAAGCGCACCGTAGTCTTTGGGCTTGCCCAGCCGAACATCGAGATGTACGCCCAGGTCGGTCATCGCCGAGACCTTGGAAGGTCCGGACTCGACGATCTCAGTGACGCCGGGCAAACTCTCCACGGCGCCCGCTGTCGCATCTGGATCGGTTGTAGCAACGACCAGGTCTATATCTCCGATGGTATCTTGCCAGCGCCGGACCGAGCCGGCCGGGTCGGCCATGACAACCTCCGGCCTCCGCGCTAGCTCCGCAGCCAATCGCTCAGCGTACGGTTTGACGATATAGAGAGGCAGTCGCTCGCTCAGGCGCCGTCCACGCTCGATCGCCTCCAGGATGTTCTTCTCCTTGGCCGCGCCAAATCCTGGCTTCTCCCGCACCCGTCCGGCCTTCGCCGCCGCCTCCAGCTCCTCGACGGTGGTAACGCCAAGCCCCTCCCAGAGCGATTTCGCGGTCTTAGGTCCGATGCCCGGCACTGCGGCGATCTTGAGGACGCCCGGGGGGACGGCATCCTTGATCTGATCGTAAAGCTTCGTCGTACCGGTCTTCAGGAAGTCGCGCGTCTTCGCGATTATTGCCTCGCCGAAACCAGCGATCTGGTCCAGTTCGTCGCGCGCTTCGATCTCGGAGAGCGGCTCCGTCAGATGCTCAATGGCCTCGACGGCCCGATGGTAGGCCCGGACCTTAAAGGGATTCTCACCCTGGATCTCCAGTGTGTCGGCGATCAGCTGGAATCGCCTGGCTACCTCGTGGTTCGTTATCATTGTCGTCCCACCATTTCTGACTTCCCCTGGCATGAGAAAGCTCCGAACTCAAAAGTTACCCGCCTGCCGGTCGTATTCCTTCCCCCTAAGACCAGCCCTGAGTACGTTCGCAGCTTGTCAATGGCGGGCATTTTAGTCCGAAGCAGGCAATTTCCGCGTTAAGCATCTCGGCCTGTTCATCACGGCTATGCCTTCCTGTCCGAAGCAGTTCATCCAGGATTGGGCTAAGGATCCGGCGGTCAAACCGTAGCCTGCGTTATTCGCGGCGATTCGAGGGCGGCATCACTGTAAAACGAGGGTTGTCGACAGCAGCCCGCTCACGTCCACGTCGGCGATGCTGTCCACCACCAGCGATGGCTGATACGGGTAGTTCGCAAGGTCCTCCCGACATGTACTGCCCGTCAGCACCAGCACCGTATGGAAGCCAAGCTCCAGGCCCCCACGGATGTCCGTTGCCATCGTGTCGCCCACCATGATCGTCTCCGCGGTCCGCAGCCCCAACCGCTTACGCGCCGCCCGCATCATGAACGGGCTGGGCTTGCCTACACTGTAAGCCTGGCGGCCAGTAGCCGACTCAAGAAGAGACACCAGTGCCCCACACCCCGGCCTTGACCCCGTCGCGGTCGGGCATGATACGTCCAGATTCGTAGCGAGCAGCTGCGCGCCATTGAGGACCATCGTCATCGCCTTCTCCGCCATCTCAAAGTTCAGGGTGCGCCCCTCGCCGACGATCACGTAGTCCGGCTGATGGGACGTGATCCCGTAACCGGCCTGGTGCAGCGCCGAGATCAGTCCTCCCTCGCCGATCACATACGCGGTTCCGGCCGGTTTCTGCAGTTGCAGGAAGTCGACCGTCGCCATGGCACATGTGTAGAAATGCTCTTCTCCTACGGCAATGCCCAGCTTGTCAAGCTTCACAACATAGTCGAGTGGTGTCGAGGCGCTGTTGTTGGTAAGGAATAGGAACGGCGTTTCGCGCTTCTGTAAGTCATGGATAAACTCCGCGGCGCCAGGGATAAGCGCGTCCCCTCGATATAGAACGCCGTCCATGTCCAGCAAGAAGCCGTGGCGCGGCAAAGTTGTCGCAGCTAGAGTCGGAGTAGGAATGGTCCGCCCGGCGGCGCGATTTGGGCTGGCGGACCTGGCGCGAGCTCTGGGAACGTGAAGCGTGCTGGTCGTCATGATTATCTCTCCTTCCGAAGTGACAGGGTCGATGAGTTTCTAATTTTCAGGGAGGTCCGACACAAGCGGGACGCCGTGAACCTGGCGGGATTATTCGTCAGGCCAAACAGCGAAAAGCGCCGCCCAGAGTTCAAATGGACGACGCCTGTGTCGCTATTGTGCTCGTTCGCAGGACTGCCGCAACTAGGCGCGCCGGTCCTGCCATTAGCGGATTTCATTGCTACAGCGAGCAAATTATGAATGCGCACGCATATATTACACCAAGCCCCCGGTAAAGTCAAGGGCTTCGACTGACGGTCAAAGTGACGTATCGCTCCCTAGAGCTCCCCGCGAGTGCGGACCACACTGGAGATTGGAAAGCTGACAACAACCCTGGCGCCACGCCGATCGGCATTCTCGTAGCGGACGGTGCCGGCGAGGTCGTGACGCGACAGCAGCTCAACGAGCTCCAGACCCGTGTTGGCGGACTGTGCTGCGTCGAAGTTCTCCGGAAAGCCCGCTCCGTTGTCGATGACTTCAAGTCGCGCGATACCAGCCTGCGTACTCAACTGCACGCATATCTCGCCGCTTCCGTGCTTCACCGCGTTGGAAACCAGCTCATTTACCAGTACGGCCAACGTTGTGCTTTGCCCGACGGGAATCTCGAAATCGTCGACGTCAACCGTTAACGTACGGCCTATGGCCGTCGTTTCGATCATCGGTATCAGCCGGTCGAGCGCAGCCTTCACGGATAGCGAATTCACCTCAGCGCCCTGCTTTGCCTGTTGAGTGAGCAGGTCGTGTACGATCGATAACCCGGAGACGTGCTGACGCAATCGCTCGACCTCACTCACCGGAACGTCCGTCTCATGCTGCATGGTCTGCATATCGAGCATCGCTGAGATGATCTGCAGGTTGTTCTTTACGCGGTGATGCGTCTCGCGGACAGAGCGCCGAAGCCGGCTATTCAAAGACTCGATCTCGGCGGAGCGCGCCTTTTCCGCGGAGACGTCAACGAACGCGGCGACACATCCCCGCACGGATCCGTGAACGTCGAAGAGCGGCGATGCGCTGCCAAAACAGTGCGTGATACTGCCATCGCCAAACCTCAATTCGATCTCGGTGTTCTTCACTTCGACGCCGTTGGCTGCGGCATATTGCATCGGTAGTTCGTTCGCATTTAGCTCCGCGCCGTCCCGCCAGATCGTGCAGCGCGCTGTAAGTTCGTCCGCCGGGGCTGTTTGAGACAGGTTCGCGGCTCCGTCCGGGATTCGCAGCAACCGATGTGCCATCTCATTCCCGACGATCCGGATGCAGCCTGGATCCTGTGCGATCATGATCGCGGCAGGGGTCAGGTTCACGATGGCCTCGATCTCCTTGATGCGCTCCTCCACTCTAGCTTCCGCACGTCTGCGTTCGGCAATCTCCTCCTGAGCGGCGGCGTAGAGCCGCGCATTCTCCATGGCAAGCCACGTCTCCGCCATCACCTTCTCGGCGAGCTGCACTTCCGCTTCCGACCACGCCCGTGGTGCGGAACTATGCAGCGCGAGGCCGCCAACGACGCGGCCCTCCCGCAATACCGGCACGGCGACCACTGCGCGAACCTGGAGCGGCGCCCACGCGGTTTCGTACCCCTCACGGGAGCGAGAATCCGTCGTCAGGTCGTCGTAAACTATTGTCTTCCCCTGCCTGCCGTCCGCACCCACGAACGGACCGAATCGTGCAAGCGGATACGTTCCGGCCATGCTCGGCACATCGCGACAATAGTCGCGATGCACAACCACAAGCTCGCGCTTCCCGTCGATCTCGGCGTAGTGGCAGCGGTTGAGATGAAGGTGTTCGCCAAGTGCGCACACAGTATGCCAGAGGATCTCATCGGGTCGGGATAGGTCTCGGAAGTGATTATGGAGTTCGGCCATAAAACTCTGAGCGAGCTCCGCTCTCTTGCGAACGTCGATATCCGTACCGGTGCCGAACCAACGAACAGTGCGTCCAAGCTCGTCGCGCAGCGGAACCGCCCGGTCGAGATGCCACAGAAACGCGCCGTCCGACGCTCTGCGAAACCGGTATTCGCATTCAAATACCTCTTCGGTCTTGCGGCAGCGCTGCCACAGCTCGTACATGGCTTCCCGGTCCTCCGGATGAAGCGCGTCTCGCCATGCCGCCTCAGCCTCCTCGACCCTACCGGTGCCTGTGAACTCGTACCAGCGCTGATTGCAGTACTCTACCGTACCGTCGCCGCTCGTGATCCAGACGAGATGCGGTAGGTTCTCCGCGAGACTGCGAAAGAGCATTTCGCTCTCTTGCAGCGCTCGCTGCGTGCGAGTCCGCTCGTCGCAGTTGACGACGCTCCCATCGGAGCACGTGGTATCTTCCATACTGACTCCACATCGAGAATCGGGACCTGCCGCGTTCTCTTCGAAAGCGCCTGCGATCGTCGATTCTCGTGCCGGTTCGTTGTCACGTGCGGTCTTGTCCACCTCGTCCGCCTCCCCTTATTGCCTATCCGTCGGCCGCGACCAGTTGTTCTCAAAACAGCGTCGATCCTGGCCTTCTCGTGGACGCTCGTTGCGATCCAAAGCCGATGGTTGGCCTTCGCTCATAACGCTCGCTACTCAAGGATTGACGCTTTGGGAGGGAGGAAGGGAACGCCCGCGACGCGACATGAGTCGTATGAATAATAACACGATCCGACGGCGATATTGACTTGCGCCGCGTTCAATTACCCAAATCGGTCTTCAGTCTCTCGCGGGAGACTCGCTCGAACCAGGTGGCAGGATAGTCCCTGATGAGCGCCTCAAACGCCTCGGACGCTTCGTCGAGCCTGCCCGCGCGCAGGTGCTCTTCGGCCACCGCATACTGATAATGCCCGACGGTCGATGCGCGGTTGATCATCCTTGCCACCTCTTCCGCGCATCCGGGCTTTATAGGCGGCAGCGTCCGCAGCACCGGCGGCGACGCATCGGTCAGGTTGCCGTAGGCCTCGGGCCGGCGCTCTCGGAACAGGCGGGCTCGCATATCCTCCTGGCTGTTCGCCCAGTCCTGGTTCTGGCGACCGCCGAATGGATCGATCTCCGCGATCGCCACCTCGCCAGGCCGCATCTCGACCGCAAGCACCTCGCCTCGCGGGGAGATAATCATGCTCCCCTCGGTTTCGCCCCAGCCGCCCCACGAGACGGCAATGTAGGTGAAATTCTCGACGGCACGCGTACGATAGGCTGCCGTGCTGATCTCTGGTCCGCCGAACGCCGCCCCGCCCTCTGTCGGGTCGAAGATGATATTGGCGCCGCCGAGCGCCAGACAGCGCGCCGACTCGGGGAAGACCATGTCGTAGCAGATCAGCATCCCCACGCCGCCCAGGTCGGGCGTGTTGTAGACCGGAAAGCCGTCGCCGGCCCGTTTGAGTTGCTCCTGTACAGGCAGGTTCACCTTATGATACCGTCCGACTTCCCGGCCGTCGCGGCCCAGCAAGAACGCAGTATTACGGACCGCGCCGCCAGGCTCGCTGGTGTCGCTGCAGCACACCAGGTACATGCCATACTCCGCGGCCGCGCGGCCGAGACGATCGAGCATCCGCTCTACTGCATCGACCAGTACGTCGCCTATCGAATCCCAGTGCGCTGCCTCCCACGGCCCGAGTCCCATGCAGTCCTCCGGTACCACCAGCACATCACATCCTGCCTCGCCACCCTTGCGAACGAGGCCGTCCAGCACCCCGAGAGCCCGCTCCACATGGCCCGCCACCTCTTCGCGCTCCAACAGGAAGTCGATATTGACCGCCCGCCGAATGGTACTGCCGCCGTTCACCGCCCCAACGCGAACCATACCGCCCATGTCCTCACTCCTCATT
>JBBQVV010000029.1:0-27643 GCA_038211235.1 Chthonomonadales bacterium
AAGCGGAATTTCGGCGTCTACATCGAAGGCGATCTGTGCCCTGTATGCCGCCACCGGCTGGACCACGAGTGGGAGGGCAACGTCAATAAGGTTCCGGTGCAGCGCATCTTCTTATCTGAGAAGAACCGTATCGGTGTTGGAACATTCAAGCCCGCCGATCCAAAGAGCCAGGACGTGGCCGAGCTGACCGGCAGCGTGAACATTCAGGCTCTGACCGAATACGGACAAGAGTCCGACCCTC
This sequence comes from Chthonomonadales bacterium, assembly GCA_038211235.1. Classification (GTDB taxonomy): domain Bacteria; phylum Armatimonadota; class Chthonomonadetes; order Chthonomonadales; family Chthonomonadaceae; genus DATGJU01. Next base: position 242 of record JBBQVV010000029.1, read on the forward strand.
GCGCCTACAACTTTGACGGCGAACTCAACATCGCGAATCGCGGCGTAATGGAGTTCATCGAGATGCTGAAGGCGGAGAAGAGATTCCTATACGAGCTGAATACGGTCGCCGGCGAACAGACAATAAAGGCCAGTCGCTTCGCCCTGATCTATTGCGACGTTGCGGTCATCGCGCATACCAACGAATATGAGTACAACTCCTACTTCTCCAACAAAGAGAACGAGGCGATGATCGACCGCATCTTCGTGGTAAAAGTGCCCTACAACCTTCGCGTCGGCGAGGAGGTGCGGATCTACGAGAAGCTCATCGGCCAATCGGACGTACGCGACACGTCGTCCGCCCTGGACCTTTCCGGCATTCATATCGCGCCGCACACGCTCCGAGTCGCATCCATGTTTGCGATCATGACCCGCCTCAAGCCGAGCAAAAAGGCAGGGCTTAGTCTTACCAGCAAGATGAAGCTCTACGATGGCGAAAAGCAGGTGGGAGATTGGGATCAGCGGCATGTGAAGGAGCTTCACGACGAGTTTCTAGACGAAGGCATGAACGGAGTGAGCCCAAGATTCGTCATCAATCGCATCTCGTCCGCGTTGGTCAAGGGCGGCAAGACCTACGTCACACCGATCGACGTACTTCGCTCCCTCCGGGACGGCATTACCGAGTACACGAACAACGAGGAGGAGCGGAGGAGATTGCTCGGCTTCATCGACGAAGTTCGCAAAGAGTTCGACGAAACCGCCAAGAAAGAGGTCCAGCGCGCATTTGTCTACTCATACGAAGAGTCGGCGAAGACGCTCATGAACAACTACATCGACAACGTCGAGGCGTACTGCAACCGCGAGAAGGTGAAGCACCCGATCACTGGCGAAGACGTTGATCCGGACGAGCGATTGATGCGGTCGATCGAGGAGCAGATCGGGGTAACTGAGAACGCGAAGCGCGAGTTCCGCGAAGGGATGATGCGCTCCGTTGCGAGCCTGATGCGGCGCGGCCAGAACTTCGCGGTCAATTCAGACGAGCGGCTGAAAGAGGCCATCGAGAAGAAGCTGTTCTCCGACCTTAAGGATGTCGTCAAGATCACGACCAGCACGAAGACGCCTGACGAAGCTCAGCTGAAGAAGGTCAATGAGGTCGTCGACCGAATGTGCAAGGAGCAGGGCTATTCGCCCGAGAGCGCAAACGAACTGCTGCGCTATGTCGGCACGCTGCTGAACCGGTGACCTGAGGGTTGTTGTTCTCCCCAACTGGAGGGGAAAGTCTATATGCAACGATTTGCGCTTAGCACCGATACATGGGACCTGCACCGACGCGCCGAACGCGATCGGAAGCGGCACAACGACAAGGTCAAGGAGATCATTAAGCAGAACCTTGGCGGAATCATCAGCCAGCAGGACATCATCACGGCGGACAACGGTAAGATCGTCAAGATCCCGATCCGCGGCCTCGAGCTACCTCGCATCCGATTCAATAACGACGACAGGGAGCGAGTGGGCCAGGGTGGCGGCGGCACGAAGCCTGGTGACATCCTCGGTCGTGCACCGCAGGAGGGCGAGGGCACTGGCAAGCAAGCCGGCCAGGAGGCCGGAGTCGACTACTATGACGCGGAGCTGACGATCGAGGAGCTGACAACCCTTGTTTTCGAGGACTTGCATCTGCCGAATCTGGAGGACCGCGGCGTAAAGCAGATCCTGTCCGAGCACGCCGAGTTCAACAGCATCACGAAGCGCGGAATCGCGAGCAACCTGGATCGCAAGCGCACCCTGCTGGAGGCGTATAAGCGCAATGCGCGCGAGGGCAAGCCCGGCTGGTCCATCAAGAATGAAGACCGGCGATATAAGAGCTGGGATGTTGTCACCGAGCCTCAGCGGAACGCGGTGATCTTCGCGATGCGTGACGTGTCCGGCTCGATGGGTGAGTTCGAAGCCTATATTTGTCGCTCGTTCTACTTCTGGATGCTCAGGTTCCTGCGCAAGAAGTACTCGAACGCCGAGATTGTGTTCATTACGTGCCACACGGAGGCCAAGGAGGTCGACGAACACTCATTCTTCTCGCTCGGCGACTCCGGAGGCACGAAGATGAGCGAGGCGTACAAGCTGGCGATGCACATCATCGACAAGCGGTACAATCCGCGCGAGTGGAACATCTATCCGTTTCTATTCTCCGACGGCTACAACTGGGGTGATTCCGAGTGCGTTGAGCTCGTGCGCAAGCTCGTCGAAATAGCGAACCTTGTCGGCTACGGTGAGATCGCGAACGATATTTGGAGCCAGTCCCCGCACTTTGCACCTCTTGGCCAGGCGTACGAGGAGGCATTTGCGACCGAAAAACGCGTCTGCCTCGTGAAGATCAATTCTAAAGAGGACGTCTGGCCGGCGCTTAAGAGCTTCTTCAGCAAACATCCCGAGCTGCAAGAGGTGGCATAAAATGAACCGCGCAGAGCGTGAGTACCTCGAAAAGTGGATCGATATCATCACGGAGAAAGCCGCCTCCTACGGACTTGACTGCTATCCGACGCATTTCGAAGTCGTGCCCGACTACGTGATCTATGAGTTGGGAAGCTATAGCTTGCCTGCGCGTTTCTCTCACTGGACGTTCGGCAGGGACTATCACCGGCAGAAGACCAGCTACGAGTACGGCATGTCGAAGATCTACGAGATCGTCTTCAACACCGACCCCTGCCAGGCGTTTCTTATGGACAGCAACTCGATGCTGTCGCACAAGTTCGTCGTCGCCCATGTACTGGGACACAACGACTTCTTCAAGAACAACGTCTACTTCGAGCATACCGACCGACGAATGATCGAAAAGGTGCGGTTGAACGGCAACCGGATCCGCAAGTACGAGGAGGTGTTCGGCCCACTTGTGATCGAGGAGTTCCTCGACGCGGTACTTTCGATCGAGGAGCATTTCGATACCGGGCTAACAGCGCAGTTCCGTCGAAAGACTCCGGAGCAATATGAGGCCGACAGGCTGACGGGTTCGAAAAAACCGGCGACTGAGTTCGACGATCTGTGGAACATGATGGACGCCGGCAACCGCCCCGATCCGCCGAAGGGACGCAAGTTTCCCCCGGAGCCGGAGAAGGATCTGCTCGGCTTTCTGCGCGACTACGCGCCGGAGCTGGAGCCGTGGCAGCGAGACATCATAAACATGATGCGTGAGGAGATGATCTACTTCATCCCGCAGATGCGCACCAAGATCATGAACGAGGGCTGGGCGTCCTTCTGGCATGAGCGAATCATGACGAATCTGGACCTAACGCCCGAGGAACATATTGAGTTCAGGAAGCTCCATTCGTCCGTCCTTTCGCCTGGCTCGCGCATGTCGATCAACCCTTACTACGTGGGATACAATATATTTCGCGACATCGAGGCGCGGTGGAACGGCGAGGGGGACACCGATCTTCCTGAAGAGGACTGGCGCGGCGAGCGGCTGAAGCGGCCGACCGGCGAAGGCATGCGGAAGATATTTGACGTGCGACGCGACGAAGCAGACTCATCATTCCTGCGCAAGTACCTTACTCAGAGCCTGGTTAACCGGCTGGACATGTATACCTATAAGAAGGAAGAGGTGAACGGCGAAGAGATGTGGGTGGTACAGGAGACCGACTGGCGGAAGGTACGAGACTCGCTCCTGGACGGCATGACGAACTTCGGGATTCCTATGATCTACGTCGAGGATGGCGACTACAACCGCCACGGCGAGCTGCTTCTCGCTCACGCATTCGACGGCAAGGCGCTCGACGCAGACTACGCCTCGCGTACTCTGAAATACCTTCACTTCCTCTGGAAACGTCCCGTTCACTTGCGCACTCAGCGAGACGATCAGGTTATTCTCTTCAGCCACGACGGCGAGCAGTTTACAGAAACAGAGCTGTAACGGAAACCTTGAAGATCGATACAGGACCATGCCCCGGTATGACCGTATAACTCATACCGGGGCATTTGCTTGCCTGAACCGGCCCGGAGCTTATCGGCCGCCCGGACCGCCGGGAATCCGTATGTTCGGTTCCGGCTGGAGTTTGTTGACGATCTTAGCCTGAGAGGCGATCTGCTGGTAGGTGGTGCTGGACTGCGTTCGCTCTTTCTCGAACAGGAAGTTCTGCCGGTCCTCGGGCTTCATCTCCTTGCCGGTCTTCGTGACCTCCAGGATATGGTAGCCGAACTGCGTCCGGAATGGCTTGCTAATCTCCCCGGGCTTCGACCTGAAGGCAACGTCCTGGAACTCCTTCACCATACCACCGTCCGGCATGAAAATCCCCAGGCTGCCTCCGTTCTCCTTCGAACCGGGGTCGTCGCTGTTCTCCTTCACGGCCTGGTCGAACTTGAGCGTCCCAGCCTTGATGCCATCGTAGATTCTGGTGATCTTGGCTAGTGCGTCGGCGTCGGCCTTCTTCGCCTCCGGCGTAGCATTGGCGGGCAGGGGATCCGCCTTGACGAGTATGTGCCTGGCCTCGACAAAGTCGGCGTCGCCGATCGGATGGTTGAGCTTCTTTTCAATGTCCAACCTGGCGAGGTTGAACATTGTCGCGCTTACGCGGATGTCTGGATCGCTCTTGAGCTTCGCCCGGTTCAGCCCAGGCCGAACCATCTGGAGGAACTGGTCGTCTGTCAGATTCGGGGGAACCTGAGCGCCCATGCGCTGCCGCTGCTGCTTGATCAGGTAGGTCACTATGGCGTCTACCTCGGCCTCGGTGGGCTGCGCCTTTCGCTGCATGCCTGCCTGCCGGATCGCCTCCTGGCTTAGCTCCTGCTGCAGCGCAGCCGTAAGCGTCTGCGGCGGATGGATACGCAGACTCTGAAGAACCTGCACCCGGGTATAGGTAACCTGCGACTTCGGCGCGGCGCCGAAGAAGGCCGTAGTAACCTCCTGGCCCACAACCTGCCCGACGGCGGCGGCGAACGCGGGCGGGCTTGCCTTTTGAACTTTGGTGACGAGCTGTCCGAAGGTCATGACCGGCTTGCCGTTGACGCTTCCGACAACCTCCGACTCCACGCCGACCGCGACCGGAGCGGCGGTTACGGCCCTGGTGGAGGGCTTGCTATGTGGCTTTGCCAGCGCAAGCGCAGGCAGCAGGGCCGTAGTCCACAGTGCCGTCGCAAGCAGCGCCGACAGTGTGCGTTGCAGCATTCAGAATCTCCTTTTTCGAAATGGAAACCTCGGGGTCCGAGGTCGCTTTCAGCAATGGGATCCAAACCAGGGCGCAGGCGATCGCATCCAATGCGATGGCGGCAAATCGCGCCAAAGTATTATATCACAACTTTTCGGCCCCAGTGTCGCGCTGCTGCCCATGCTGGTCGCCCCACTTCATCCGCCGAAGCCGGGATACTGCGCCGCGAATGGCGTCCAGGCGTCTCCGCCGGTATCCAATCGGTCCAACGGCCTCCGGCAAACTCCTTCCGCAGCCGTTGCCTGCCGAATCTCTGCCCTGTCCCGATCAGATATCGTTGGCATACCCGTATTGGCGGGTGTGTGCCTCCTCCAGGTAGGCCGCGAGGAGATCGATTCCCGCCTGAATATCGTCGACGTGGGCCATCTCATTGACGGTATGAATGTAGCGCGTGGGTGTGGAGAGCGTGAAAGAAGGTACTCCACTGCGACTTCGCTGGATTCCGCCCGCGTCAGTCCCTCCTCGCGGCAGCAGCTCGAGCTGATACTTGATGCCTCTCGCCTCGGCGACGTCGCGGAAATGGCGAACCAGCTTTGGGTGGCAGATGAGCGACGAGTCCGATATCTTGATCGCCGTACCGTTTCCGAGGCTTGTTACCCACTCCGGTTCAGGAGTGCCGGGGATATCGACGGCGAGCGTGACGTCGAGCGCGATTCCGATGTCGGGCCGGAGGGCATACGCGGAGGTGGTCGCGCCTCGAAGTCCGACCTCCTCCTGGGTGGTCGCTACCGCGAGCAGATTCGCCGTGATCGGCGTGCCCTTGAGTTTGCGCAGGGCCTCGATCATTATGAAAACGCAGAGGCGATCGTCGAGCGTCTTGCTGACGACGGTATCCCCTACTCGCTCGCAGGTTCGGTCCATAGTGACCATGTCGCCCAGTTCGACCTGCTCCTTCACCTTGTCCACCGGCAGTCCCAGGTCGACGAAGAACTCCTCGATCTTGACGGGCTTTGCCGCCTCCTCCGCAGTCAACAGGTGAGTCGGCTTTGAGCCGGGCATGAGTGTACCACGCACCTTGTTGCCCCGATATCCGCTGATCAGAACGCGCTGCGCAACCATATTTCGCGGGTCCCATCCGCCTACCGGCAGCAGGCGCAGGAACCCCTTCTCATCGATATGGCGGACACGGAAACCGATCTCATCGACATGGGCCGCAATCATCACTCGCGGACCATTATCCGAGCCGCGTTTTGTACCGATCAGGTTTCCCATCACGTCGGCTTCCATCGAGTCGACCAGGGGCCGCATTTCGTTTGCAACGAGTCGGAGCATGGAGTCTTCGCTGCCGCTGATGCCTGGGGTTTCGCACAGTCGCTTCAACAAATCGTAGTTCAGTTCGCTCATCGATCCTCCCAGCAGGCGACAGCCCAGCTGCCCAACCTGCAAACCCATTCGATCGTCTCCGAGAACGGGAAATTAATATGAATAGCACGGCGTTCATTGCGCTGACGGAGCGGCAGAGTCCTGCAGGATTGCAGGTTTGGCCCGCGTTGCGGTAACCTGTAACGCGAGCCTCAACCGTAGTGCCGACAAGCGGAAAGTCGCAAGCGGACTACGATGGCAGGGCTACTCCAACCGTTACAATCCGCGTATACGATGGCAAATCTCAGGGACTGCGTGCGTTCCAGCCCGCGTTGGGCGATAATCTCATTCGCTGCGATCCTGCTGGTACTCGGCGGCGCCCTGTACGTGGTGCGTAGACCAGATCCGTACCGTACGTTCACGTCACCGAACCTAGTTAGCGGGCGGGCTCTGCATGTCGAATATCCTCCCGACTGGAGGATCGATCAACGTGCAGCGCCGCATGATGGCGTCCGGCTCATACCGCGTGTACCCACCGGAGTGAGTGCCTGGATCGACGAGCACTTTTTTCGAAAATCAGCCGCCAATTGGAAAGAGTGTTCCATCGAGATTGTGTGGGGCCATTCAGAGATAAGCGATCTCGATGCATTTGCCAGTAACGTCGAACTACACCCTGTGGACATCTTTGGTCGCGGAGTTGTCGAGACTCGCCGCGCTTCGTGTGAGATCGGTCCGCTATTCGAGGTCGTACATAGGATCGGCAGGCTGCCGAATGCTCCCGAGCGACGAGACTGCTATATTGTTCCGCCAACGTCACCAGGTATCACCGTGTTTTGCTTTACCTCGGGAACGTTGAAGCGGGCGACATACCAGGCGGGAGATAATATCGTTCGGCGCCTGAGGTTCGTATCCGTCCATCCTTCAAACGCGAGCCGGACGGGTAGGTGATTAGTCACGCGACTACGAAGTGGAAGTCCAGGATATGACAATTGAGATCTTGGAAGAGTTCGTCTCGGACCTGCCGGATTATGCAACGGTTCCGATCCGCTTCACCATCGACTGTAGGTATCGTGTCGAGGCGATCCAAGCCGGGCTTGGAGGCATGGCGCTCGTCGAGGAGGCCGTGACGCCCTTCGTAAAGGACTACGACGCGATCGCGGGCGAAGGGCCGCTGTGTTGGGAGGCTCGCTTGGACCTGCGCCACTGGGGCATCCTGGGCGCCTTCGATGACGGACGACGCATAGGCGGTGCCGCCGTCGCCTGGCGCACGAACCAACTTGAGGAGCTTCGCAATCGGAACGACGCGGCACTCTGGGACTTGCGCGTGCATCCGGAGTATCGCCGCCAGGGCATTGGCCGCCGCCTGTTTGCGCGCGCGATTGAGTGGGCCGTCGAGCGGAGGTGTCGGCGCCTGACGGTCGAGACGCAGAACATCAACGTTCCGGCATGCCGGTTTTACGCTGCACAGGGCTGCCAACTTGGATCGATCGATCGCCTGGCATATCACGACTCGCTTAACGAGGTCCGGCTGACCTGGTACATGGATTTGTAAGAGACGTGAGAATCCACAGATTTCTCAGATTTCACAGATAGACCAGAACAAACTTAGAACGCGTGGCTTCAGGGTTGGTTCCGGTCAATCCGTCGTAATCGGTACAAGTAGAACGCCGGGTCGGAGTCGGATGGGAACATTTTGACGAGCTCATAGTTTGAGCCGGGCAGAGACGGATCATCAGTGTGAAGGCGGTCGCGCTCCTCTGCGCGGAGGCACAGCCACTCAGGCCGGAGGCCGATTACGATGCCGCTGAGCGCTCGGGGCGTACGATAGAACCGGAGCACTTCGGGCGACACTAGCCCGACCATATCCAGAATCCTTCTCCCAGAATAGTAGCCTGCGTAGCCGATGGGCTCCAGGAGGACGCGCTCGTTGGACGCCATGTGGTCGCGCAGCCACAAACCAAGCGGGCGCCTCAGCGTGTCTTCGCGCTCCTGCGCCGCGACGATGTCCCGCTCGATCGACCGTACGTGCACAAGCCCGGCGGCGGCGAATAGGGCGAGCGCGCAGAGCATGATGCCGGAATGGGCGCGCCATTCGGATGCTCCAAGGGCACGCGGAGCTCCACCTCGAGAATCCGCCAAACCACGGAGTGCAAACCGAGCTAAGAGAGCTGTTCCACACCGCCACAGAGTATCGACACCGAGAACCAACACAACGACGAACAGCGGCCATGGCGGTAAGAAGTACCACGGGAACGCCGGAACATGCGATGTCAGCATCGTGCCATAGTAGAGTGCAAGCCATGTAAGCGGCCAGCCGAGATCAGCAGTTCCGGACGCACGTTCGACGTCTGGCGCGCGTCCCTGGGCTGGCGCATCGGTATCCGGGGGGCCCTCCACCACAGGCTCCGCTCCACTGGAGTCCGCGCCTGCGACGCGCGATTGCCGACCGTCCGGCGCGTCGCGGGCGTTAGGTCGCAGGCGGAGCCCGATCGCTCTGGCGAGGATGCTCAGACTGCCTGCGACGAACAGCGCCGAGCAGATGCGCTGCGGCCAACCGAGCGTAAACTGGTTCCGGAACGCCTCGGCATTGAATGCCGCCGTATTCGTGAAGCTTCCGGGAGTCAAGGAGGTGTGGGAGTAGACGGTCAGCTTCGCAACTACAGATGCCGGAATGGGTGAGCCGAAGTAGCGCGTCGAAAACAGTAGCCAGGGCATGACGAGCGCTAGAAACAGACCTATTCCTACCCAGGGAATGCGGCGCTGCCGGACCGTGACACCCACAAGAAGGATGGAAAAAAGCAGCAGACCGTCGATCCTCAAGAGGAATAGGATCGCCCCCCAAAGGCAGAGAGCGCGTGAGCGACCGGCCATGAACGCAGAGATCGCCGCCATGCCGGCACAGGCCACCAATGCGGTTTCCATCCCACTGATGCTCACGCTGATCGGCGTCGAGCTGACAGCATAGAGCAGCGCCGCGAATAGCCCGGCTACGGGCCGGTCTATTCCTGGTCGGGCCAGCAGCCTCGCGATGAGGAAGCAGGTAACCCCATCGGCAAAGATATTGCAAGCGATCCCGACCACCATTGCCGGCAGACGCAGCCAGCCCGCGAAGGCGAGAATCAGGGTGAACAGGGGAGTCGTCGTGCCGAGAACCCGTTCGCCAGGATTGTAGACCCAGCCTCGCCCGGCCGCGATATTGTCTGCATATCGCAGCGTGATGAGCGCATCTTCGCCAAGAGCATGTGTATGCCGGGAAACCCAGAAGCGCACGAGTACGGCAAGGACGGCAATGCCGACCGCAAGGCTGAAGGCTGAACGCCGGCTCAAGATGCCGCGTGCACCGGGCATCGTGTTGTGGTCGTCTAATTTGCGCTCGTCTTCTGCCGCGATACGCTCCCGCATTTGTAACCCCCCAATGGCGGAACCGGGCCAAGTTCACCCCTCATACTGGGCGAGCAGCAGCGTCAAATCGTCGTCCGAGCGCTGCGCGATCCTTGGCGATGTCAAAAAGGAGACAAGCAGCTTTCGTGCCTCCTCCATATCCTGGTGTTCCAGCACAAACCGAAAGAGAGGAACAAAGAACGGAGGGTGGGGAGCGCCGTCACTCATGCGGAGCGCTAACATCTGCAGTCCATCGGAGAACGCGGCGAGATATGCAGGGGCGCCGTGAAAGACCACCACCTGTGCCAGTTCAACAGCTCCCGGCGTGATCAGAAACGTGGTCTCGTTTAGATACTCGCCGATCGCCGGGCTCGTGAGCGGGGTCAGACTACCGTCCTGACCCGAAACAACAACGGCGCCATCGCCGATCTGGCCGGCGACCACGATCGTCGGGGAAGCTAGAATGAGAATGAGCGTAGCGGAAAGGTCCCGCGGATCGAGCCCCTGTATAGCGGCTTCCGACTCGACGGCGATGCGAGCGGCCACCATCGCTCGACGCATGACCGCAGCCCAGTCTCCATCCGTGGCAGGCCAGGGCTCACCTAGCTCGCGCCACCTCTTGAGCTCATGAACGGCCGTGCGCGCCGCGATTTCCGCGCCCAGCTCGGGCCGCGTCACCGAGCCCGCGCCATCCGAGATAGCCGCCAGGAGTACACCATCCGGCTGAACGAGCACAACGTGGCTGTCGTGGCAAACTGCGCCGGCTTTGACGTGACTCGTGCCCGGGACCGATCCGGAGACGACTTTCCACCGGCCGGCATGTGGCCGCGCCTTAGCCGAACGAGAATGTGCAGGTGGCGGTCCAGCCTGCGCTGCCACGACGGTCTCGGAGCAACGGTTCAGCCCATCGAACGCAAGGTCATTCGGCGCCCGCGGTTGCCGGCCCCTTGAGCCGACACGTCGAGGCTCCCGCATCAGATCGTTCCCCACCCCGGCGGAGATAGCTCCACCTGATCCGTGGTCCGTGACTGCGATACTCTCTGCATGCTGGCGGAAAGCCAGACGAACATCTCACGAAAATTCAGGCCGATGAGCTTGAGCGGCGCGCGCACGGCGAGCGCGGCCAGATTTGACATGTTGGCGCCCTCCACACCGACGGCGAAGAACGCGACTCGCTTGGCGGCCTCGTCCTCTCGTACTCGCTGGACGGCGCGCTCCATCTGGTCGGGAGACTCGCCTTGAGGCTCTCCATCCGTGATCAGGAACACCCAGGGCCTGTAGTAAGCGATTCCGCCGGCGCGGTATTGTGTCTTCCGCGCGTGAAGCAGGTCCAGTGCCTTGTTGATCCCCGTACCCATACAGGTTTGGCCGGCGGCGGTAAGCGTGGGAGGCTCGAACAGATCGGCGGTGATAAAATCCTCCGCGACTCGCGCCTCACCGTCAAAGGTGACTACCGCGATCTCCACGCGCCGCGAGGCGAGGGAGTCCCGCACAAGATCGTCCTTGAAGGACCGCATTCCGTCGTTCAGCGCCGCCAGCGGCGCGCCCTGCATCGAACCGGACGTATCGAGCAGAAGAACACACGGGCAGCGCGGCTCCGGGTTCTCCGCAAACTCCACGGAATCTTCGAGACCTGCCATTTCCTATTTCCATTCCGTCGCAGGCGGCTTCCTGGTATCCGCTCGCAGGCTTCGTCGTACCGGAATACGGGAACCTGGGTCCGTGTCCGGAGAGTTCAACGCCGTGGCCAACTCAAATGGAATGCGCTGTGTAGGCTCTTCAATACACTCATCGCGGGTCAAGAAGATTACAAGGGCCGTGGAGTTATCGTGCGCGTCATTGCGCGCTGCCATGGTCAGGAGAAGATCAACCGCACACTGAGGCGACGACTGTTCGAGCGCCATATGGATGTCGGCACGCGTCACTGCGTCGGTAAGGCCATCGCTGCAGAGGAGCAGCCTATCGCCGGGACGGCACGGAATCAGGCCGCACTCCGGTTCGCTCGCGTCGAGATATCCAAGCGCACGGCTCAGAATATTCCTGTAGGGATGGGTTTCCGCATCCTCTTCACTGACCCCGAGATCATCCAGAATGTGAAGGTGATCGCGAGTAAGGCGAGTCAACTTGCTCTCGCGCAGCAGGTAGGCGCGGCTGTCGCCGACATGAGCGTGGATGTACAGGTCGCCCAAGACAACCAGGGCGACCACCGTGGAACCCATGTCCGAGAGGCCGGCATCGACCTCCGCACGGGCTGCGATCACGGCGCTGGCATCGCGAATCGCTCCCTGCAGCGAGGACTCGCCATCGCCCTCTGCCGCATAGTAGCGATCCATTATTGTCTCGACGGCAAGTTGGCTGGCGACTTCTCCGCCCTTAGAGCCGCCCATGCCGTCGCAGACGAGGTAGAGACGGCCCTTGTCCTGAAGCACTGCAGGGTCGTGAGGGATCGTGCGACCTATGCTGTCTTCGTTGTTTGGGCGTCGGCCAATGTAGGAACCGCCATAGGAAACGATTCGCATGGTCAGTGCTCCTTTGGCACGTGTGAATCCTACGCTTGCGTGTTTGGCGGATCTCCAACTTTCTTAAACACGAGTTCTGTCTCGCCGACCCGGATTCTGTCGTCGTCCCTCAGCACCGCCATGTGCGTTGGAACTCCATTGACGTAGCTTCCGTTGGTCGATGCGAGATCGTAAAAGACAAACTCGAACGCTTCGTCAACGCGCTCGTATCGCACCGCCGCGTGACGGGTACTTACCGCCTTATCCTCCACGAAGATCGGCGCGTCAAAGGCGCGGCCAAGCTCCATTCGCAAGGAGTCCAGCCGGTACATCTGGTGGACGTGCGCGGTCGGACTCCGCATGATGACTAACCACGCTACCTCTGCAACAGCCGCCACTGGCTGTACCGGCAGATGAATATTCGTCTTCTCCATTGCCGGCTCGATCGCGGATTCTTCGTGTTGTTCCAGGGGGGTGTCTGGCTGCGAAGCCCGTCTACGTGAGGATTCGGTAGTATCGGATACGCCTTCGAGGTCGGTCGGCTCTTGTCCATGGGAGGGATGAGAAACTCCCGCAACTGAATCGGAACCCTGACCGGCAGTGACGGCGCCAGGACTCAACTGGCTTTCCGCCTCACTCTCTCCAGACGTAACGGCCACATCCGCGTGCGAAGCATGCGATTTAGCGCGGCGAGGCACGATTGGAACATCCATGATGGTCGGAGGATCGATAGCGGTGATCGCAGCTGTCCTGGGATCCAACCACCTGTTCGGCGGGCTAACGGCGGTCAGGCCGGGATCCTGTTCGTTGGAACCAATGTCTGCGCCAGCCTCGGGCGAGGCCGACGCCTCATCGAGCGCTATCGATTCAGCCGGATGTGAAGCCGTAACAGGAGTTGACCCGACATCAGCCGGTTCGGCTACGCGTAGCACAGTATCCTTACCATCTTCGACGATGTCCGGAGGTTCGGACTCAGCGCCGTGGTCGCGGCCCGGGACCTGCGCGTCGACCTCGCTCCCATCCGCCACGGGACCAGCGACACCGTCACTTTCGGTTTCTGCTTCACTTTCCGTCGGGCGTAGCCACCAGGGCGGCAATGGTTCTACGGACGTCGAGGCGCCGGACTGCGAATGATCAGGCAGGAGAGTCTGAAAATGCCCGGTTCGTGGCAATGGGCTAAAACCCGGTAAGTCGTCATCGTCAATATCGGTGAACGCGGTCCCATTCTGCACTGAAAGCGGCGGCGACTCGTCCGTGCGGGGTTTGTATTCGATGTTGCTCCACGCGTGTGCATTCGTGGAGGACCGCGCCTCAGCCACTGCATCCGAACGATCGGATTCATCCTCTCCAATACGGTCACCGCCGGCATCATCGACGGCAACGGAGCCGCTCGACCTGTTTGTAGATCCGGCTACTACTGAGTTCGCGTCGGCCGGCTCAAATTCATCGGCCCACCTGTCCGCGACTGAGCGCTGCGAAGTTCGCTGCCCCGAGGCATGGCTCTCAGGCTTGACGTCTAAGGACACGCGATCAAGCTGACCGGAAGTTTCAAGATAGGGATCCTGCCCATCAGAAGCCCGATTTCGCGACTGGGGCACAGAAGGACTGGACTCTGTTTCGACCGCGCTCTCATCTAATGGGTGTCCGTAGAGCCCGGACTCCGGCGGCGTCTGCGAGGCTACGACCTCAGAGTCTCGCGCTTCGCCGTCGTAGGGCCGTCGTGCCTGTCCCACGTCAGCGATATCCTGAGCGAAAACAGCGTCCGGCGAATCGGCAGTCGTGGCCGACGTATCAACGGTGGGCACAGGATGGGGAAGTCGCGCCTTAGGCGTGAAGTTGATGATCGTCTCTTCCTCGTCGTCCCAACCGCGTTTGTCCTGTGTCATAGCCCCATCTCCAATAAGATCGGCTCCTGGAGGTATTCGAATTCGGTCAATCCAATCCGTATCTTATCTCCGTTGCTGAGCGGAACTGCGGCGACATCGATGCGCTCCTCATTGACATACACTTTGTTCGCGCTGTTGTTGTCCTGAATGAAGCACCTGCCGTCATCGCCACACACCAGTATGGCGTGCTGTACCCGCGACACCTTCAAGTCGTCCCGAATCACCACCTGGTTTTCCGGAACATCACTTCTGCCGACCGCGCACTGCCCATTCGAGAAGCTATCAAGACGTATGCGCTCACCATTGCGCGAACCACTGCGGATGACGAGCAGATTGCGGTGAGTTGCGCCATTGAGCGAGGCGGCGGGTCGCACAACTACGGGCGTTGCTCTGCCTATATTGACTGTGCGCTCCGCCATTGGGACCGGCTGCACCGCAGCAGCGGTGCGCAGGACCGGCTTGGGCGCAAGGTCCGATGGTCGCGGTTCAGCAGGCGAAGCGGCATGGTCGGCGGTCTCATTCTGTTCCGCCCGTTCCGCATTCGTATCGGCAGGGAGTAATTGTGTGGACAAAGGGGCAGCCGCACGTCGCCTCTGGATCGAGGGCTGATGCGCGCCTGCCTCGGTGGACTGTGGCGGAGCAGTCCAACTCTCAGGATCTACCCCGGCATGGTAGCCCGCCAGCGGTCGTCCCATCATTCTATAGATAAGCACTATAACGATAATCGCTGCGATGCAGCCACCACCGATCAGAACCGTGGTCAGATTGTTTGCGGCTACACGAAGCAGTTTTTCGCCAAAGTCATCCACGGATCGATCTCTCCCGCTATCCTCTATTCGTCGTCTGCCGCCCGACCCGGCGACTTCCAGCCCGGAGGCAGTTTGAGCACCATTCCTGCCATAATCGAGTCCGGTCTCTGCAGAGCCTCTCGATTTGACTGCCACAGATCCTGCCATTCCGATCGGCCGCGGCCATACTTGTGCGTGATCGCAAAAATTGTGTCTCCCGGCTGCACGGTGTATGTCTTTGTTGAGAGATTGATATACACCTGGTCCCCCTTCGTTGTGGGGCGAACCACTTCCACGACGCGAGGCGCCGGCGCGATCTCATGCTTGATCGCGGGAGGGAGCTCAACATTGGCCCACCGCAACTGCGGAGACGTCGGTCGGACGGCGCCGGGACGCACGACAAGCCTGCTGGTATCCACGCGGTTGGCGGATGGGTAGACGGTCTTCACCAGGCGGACGATCTCCATACGGGCCGTCGGATCGGTACAGTTGCCCGTGACGATAAGCGGCCGACTGTCCTCACCGCCGGAAACAGAAATACTGGCATTCCAAAGAGGGTCGCTGCTGCTCCGCCCGAGCTTGTTGACGAATAGCCTGAGCATGTACTCCACCCGTTTCGCCGCCACGGGGTGATACGTTCGAGACATCTTCAGGTTCGATACATCGATCTCGCCGGGCTTTGCCATTGCCGCATAGGTCGCGGCCGCCACGATAATCGACTTCTCGGCGTCCGTGTGAACCGTGCCGGTCAGCACCAGGCGGTCGCCCACTCGGTCTACAGTTATGTCGGGCCGCATCAAGGCCTGGCTGATCGCCGCTGCCGGGTCTGATGGAGGCCTCCCCAGACTCTCCGCCTCGCGCGGAACCGTTATCGGGCCGACGGCGCGCCCGGCGTGAGCGATTGGGGCGCCCAGCCATTGAGGATGTAGTACGAAACCGATAATGTAAAATACCGCGGCCAGGACGAGAAGTCCGGCCACGAATTGCGCTGCCCCACGGTATCGCGCCGGAGGTTGTGGCTTCCTGGCAGCCGTAAGGCGAGTCTCAGCCAGGCGAATGCATTCCTCGATCTTGCGCGACTGCTCCTCCGTCAGATAATGCGAGCGAGCGCGCCTCCAGCCGGATATCGCCTGTTCGAGATCAGCTATCTTTCCAGACTGGGCGAGAAGCTTTCCGACAACAATATGGGCGTCCACCAGTTCTGGGTCCGCGGCCAGCGCAGCTCGCATCTTGTCGATTGCGCCTCGCCGGTCCCCATCGCGGGCTAAATCCAGCCCCTGATTGTAGAAATCGGCGGAGTTCTCCTGCGACGCGGCAAACGGTTTTAGCTCGGATTGGCAATTAGGACACCGTGACTCGCCCGCGATTAACTCTGTGTCGCATACCGGACACATACGCCTGGACGTTGTAGCGGTCATAACGGATTGATCTCCATATGCTCGCGTCTCATCTCGGTCCGGCAGCGCATACATTCCACATCCGAACGTATCGTTCCTTCGCTGTTATCGCCGATTGACACTTGAGACGGATGGTGTTCCCGGCTGCGTCAGCCCATTCGCGAGCGCCGGCCCGGAGGATCTGTAATCGGGCGTGGGCGTCACGTCAAAACGAGCCTATCCGCAGTTGACGCTGTATCATCAGTATCAAATCGGCATTTATGACTGTACACTGGAGCAAATTGCGAGTTTTGAGTACGCGTCGCACGCCGCTTTCCCGCGCGGCTAACCGTCGAACCCGATTGGAAGCGCAGGCGGCTTCGCGCGGAGCGACTCGAGCACTTCGCCGAGGGCAGGTGGATCCGGCGAGGTCCGAACCATCTCGAGCCGCGTCGCAAGCGGACGTAGATCGATGCCATCCGACCCGGTTTGCAGCGCCATAGGATCTATACACGCGCTCATTGGATCGTTCTGGCAACCATCGGGCGTGTCCGCTGCCGCGTCTTCGTGTTTCTTTCTTCGAGCAAGGTCCGTCAAATAATCGACGAACGCGTCGAGTTCCGTAGAGCGCTGGTGCAACAGACTGCCGGCCCGTTCGATGCACCTATCAGCATCGCCCGCAAGGAGGCTGTAGGCTGCATCCAGACAGACGATTACGGGTCTATACGGGTCGAGGGCGACCGCGCAGCGGACGTGCAGCCCCCACTCATCGATCGACGCGCCCGCGCAGGCGCCATCCAGCGCTGCCGTGACCGACGCGGTGGCGTAATCGGCACGCAACGGCCTCGAATCCGCGCCCGCATCGATCGCCCGATCCCAGAATGCGAGGGCGCATGCCGGTTTACCCGACTCGAACGCTTGCCGCGCTGCGTACAGCGCCCCGATGCGGATCGAGGCCTGCCGGTTCGGCGTTGCCTCGATCTCCCTCCACATCTCCATTGCCGCGACTGGTTCACCGCTCACCAGCGAAATGAGCCCAGTCAGGTAGAGCGTGTCCAAGGAGCCATCGCCGCCTTCCGTCAGGGCCTCGAGAGCTCCCTCCAGGTCCTTTGAACGAATAAGTACGGCCGCATGCCTGCGGCGAACGTCCGCGCGGTCCGGAGCTTGGGCAATAGCCTGTTTGAATGCCGTGGACGCCCCGACAGTGTCCCCGCACTCCGCGAGAAGTTCGGCCCGCGCAGCCAGAACATCCGGAGTTGGCGAGGCAACGGTGAGATGCCAGAGAGCTTCGTCAATGAGTCCTGCCTTCCAGCTGAGGATTCCCGCGCGGAGCCGGCACGCCGCACACTCCTCATGTTCCAGCGCGAGTTCGTACGTTGCGCGGGCCGTTTCGAACTGCCCAAGCGCTTCATACGCTTGCCCCATCTGCAGCGCCACTCTTTCAACCGGAATGCTGGCTCTCTCGGCGCATTTGAACGACTCGATAGCCCTGGCATAGCAAGCCTGTCGCGCCTGGACACAGCCGAGGAAATAGTGGCTCTCTCCACGGACTCCTTCCTCCGCGGCAAGTTCCATTAGCCGCACTTCCGCACAGTCGAGGTTTCCCACGCGGAGAAGGCTGCGCGCCATCAGCAGTCTACCATCCGGACTGACCTGAAGGTCCTGCGCCTCCAGCTGCCCGAAGCAGCGGATAGCCGTTGGAAAGTCTCCGCGTTCAAAACAGCAGACACCAAGACCGTAGAGCGCCTTGCGATGCTCGTCGTCACAGGAATCTCGAGCCGCCATCACGGCCTCGTACTGTTCCGCCGCGCGATAGTAGTCACCCTGACGCATGGAAACGGCGGCAATCAGCCAGCGTGCCTTCAGCATATCCGGAGCATACCGGAGTGCGCTCTCGGCCGCCGCGATCGCGGCGCTCGCGGCGCTGCATCGCCGCAGTGCCCTGGCATACTCGTAGTAGGTATCCGCGCAAGGCTGAAGCGTCACCGCCGTATCGAGCGCGGTGGCAGCCTTCTCCGCATTACGGTCAAGATAGTACGCGCGGCCAAGCGCGTAGTGTGCCGCGGCGGATCGTGGATCGATGCGGCATGCCCGCTCTAGCAGCGCGATCGCACACTGTCTGCAGTTCTTATCGACCTCGCCCAGTTTGGCGCCGGAATCGATACGACTGTTGCACAGAGCGACGAGACACTCGCCCGCCTCATAACAGGCGACGTACGAGTTGTGGCTGAGTCTGGCTGCCTCGACAAAGTAGCAAGCTGCCTGGTCGATATGATGCGCGGACTTGTGCTTGAATCCCAAACAGATCTTTGAGTAGTAGCCAATATCGCCCTGCGTCGCTCCACGATCGGACGCATCACGAAAATCGTCGAGTGCAGCGTGGTAATTGGTGGCCAGAAAGCTATTTCGACCGCGGAAGTAGTACGGAAAGCCAAGCCGGTCATCGGCCGAAGTAAGGCGGTCGCAGAGGCTTTGTCGCGACTCGCGCTCGTCGGCCAGGGTCTTTTCATCCAGTTCAGTGTAGCGCTCGAGAACGGAGTAGACGGGACCAAGCGGAGGCGCCGAGTCGTCGCAGGCATGCCGCCTGACAAACGCGACGTAACAATCAATCGCGCGCGCATCCGTGCGCTCCGCGGTCGCTGCTTGAATCGTGTAGTAGTCTGCGTCGGCATCCGAAAGTGTGATGCCCAGGTCGACGGCCTCCTCGAGAAGCTGCGCCGCCCTGACGGCGTTCTCGGCCGCCATCTCGACGTGGGCCAGCGCGAGCCGTGCCGCGGCGCCGGCTCTATCACGGCCTGGAGTCTCCTGTGGTACGGTTCGGACAAGCGTCAGGGCTTCGTACAGCTTGGTGCGGGCGACTGCAAATTCACGGTCGTTCAGATCGCGAGCCTCCGAGATGAGGCGAACGGCCTTCTTGATCTTGCCTGACGATCCGCCGCCGAATATTTCGATTGGCATGCGTATCTAAGTTCCTGCTTAGGTCGATCTGAATACTATCCGCCGGATAAATGGCAGCAACAGCCATTCCAACAAAGGCAGGACATACCGGCTCAGTCCTCGCTTCGAAGCATTAGGGTCGTATCCCCGATTGTGATCGAGTCTCCGTGCCGGCACGGAGTAGGCGCCGTTATTCGCACGCCATTGAGCTCGGTGCCGAACCTGCTGTCCAGATCCTTGAGAAGAAACGTCTTGCTGCTGAGCGCAGTAAGCTCGCAGTGCTCGCGCGAGATCGCCTTGTCAGTGCGTATCACGAAGTTTCCGATAGACTCCGTGCCCTGGGCTCGGTCCAGCTCCGGAAGTTGACGACCTATCCGGACCGTATCTGTTACGATAGGAAACTCGCGGCCGTCTTCAGGGCCGTTGCGAACCTCGATCCGCACAGCGGACTTGCCGGCCACTACGACGGTATCATCGAGATACTGTTGTAAGAACGGTTCCATCGCGAAAGGCTCTACGCTTTCTCGAAACTGAGCTGCCCGTCGGTGACGGCGACGCGGATCACGTCGCCGCGGTTCAGCGCTCCGGCATGCATCTGCAGCGCCAGAGGCTCCTTTATCATCTTGTCCAGAGTACGTTTCAGGTGACGGGCCCCGTATTCCATATTGTAACCTTGCGCCAATATGACGTCAAGGGCTTCGGGCGCGACCGTCATCTCCATGCCCCGGTCGCTCAGCAGCCCCCTGATCTCGCGTAACTGCTTATCCAAAATCCGATGCAGGATCGCGCGATCTTCAAGCGGCTCAAACACCACAATGCTGTCCAGTCTGTTGCGAAGCTCAGGGCTGATGACTCGTCCGACCTCCGCCAATACGCGCGGGGCAACGTCTTGTGTCATTTCCTGACGGCCGGGTATGCCGATCTTCGTCTCCTCCGCAAAGAGCGCGCCGCCGATATTCGAGGTGAAAACGACTACGGCATTGTTGAATCGCACGATCCTGCCATGGTTGTCCGTCAGCCGGGCCGGCTCGAGGACCTGCAGAAAGATCTTCAGTACGTCCGGGTGCGCCTTCTCGATCTCGTCGAAGAGAACCACAGAGTGTGGATTGCCACGAACGAGCCTGGAGAGCAGACCCTCATCCTCCGAGCCAATGTAGCCCGGTGGCGCGCCGATGAGCCTAGCGACGGTGTGGCCCTCGCCGTATTCCGACATATCGAAACGTATGAGTTTGCGTTCGGTCCCAAAAAAATGGACGGCGATCGCGCGCGCAAGTTCAGTTTTTCCAACTCCGGTCGGTCCAACGAACAGGAACGCACCGATCGGCTTTTCCGTTCCCGTGAGTCCGGCACAGTGAATCTGCAGCGATCGCGTCACCGTGTCGACCGCTTCATCCTGTCCGATGACGGTTTCTCGAAGTCTGTCGGCAAGACGCAACAGAAGGTCACGATTGTTCTGGTCGAGGTAGTCGTCGGGAATAGCGACGTCGAGAATCTGCTTCAGCGCCGCCGCAATAGCCGGGCGGTCGATCTCCGGTTTGTCCACGCTTGGCGTTCGCGCATGAATGCTCCCAAGCATTGCGTTGGCGCAGGCTTTATCGAGTAGGTCGATCGCTTTGTCAGGAAACCTTCTGTCCGATATATATCGATCGGACAGAAAAATCGCGGCATCGAGCGCCGCATCTGATATCGTAACGCCATGATACGTTTCAAACGTGGGCCGAAGCCCGGTTAGTATCTCGCGTGTCTCCTCCGCGGTCGGTTCCGGGAGAGTCAGGATCTCGAATCGACGTACCAGTGCCTCATCAGGCTCGACGTGACGCCGATACTCGTCCAGCGTGGTTGCGCCGATGCACTTGATCTCACCAGAGGCCAGCGCCGGTTTGAGAAGGTTCGCGGCATCCATCGAGTCGCCGGACGCCCCCGCGCCCTTGATGAGATGGAACTCGTCCAGAAAGAGAACCACGTTCGGATCGGACGCCGCTTCGGCGAGCATCTGCCGCATTCGCTCTTCAAACTCACCTCGGAACTTCGTACCGGCAAGGAGCGACGAGAGTCCGATCTCGAAGATGCGCAGATTACGAATCGCCACGTTGGCTTCGGGAGAGGCCGTCATCTGGGCAAAACCATATACCAGAGAGCTCTTTCCGGTCCCGGCATCGCCGACAATCAGTACGTTACCCTTATTCTTCCGTCGAAGGGATTGCGCAATCTTCAGCATCTCGCCCGTGCGTCCAACCGTGGGCTGCAGTTTGCCGGCCCTTGCAAGTAACGTCAGGTCCCGGCCGATGCTCTCGAGCAGCGGAAACCGCTTCGCGCAGGCAGGGACCGATGTCTCTTCGGATCGCTCGCTAGCCAAAACCCTCGCGAGCCGGTCCACTTCGTAGCCGTTACCACGCATCAGACGGACCGGGATGCCTTCACCTTCGGCCAGAAGCGCTAGAAAGAGATGAGCCGGGCTCACCTCATCTGTCACCTGCCGCCGCGCAATTCGCTCGGCGATCTTCATCACCTTCTTGCAGCGAGGAGTAAGCTCGATGTTTTCCCCGGCCGCTGAGGATCCGGCGACGCTAATTGCTGCTCGGATCTTTCGCCGCCAGTAGACCGGATCGAATCCGGCCTCCTGAAATGCCCGCGAAAGTTCGGGGTCGCTTATCTTGCAGAGACCGATGAACAGGTGTTCCGTTCCGAGATAGTATTGGCTGAAGCGCTGTGACTCAGACGTCGCGACCGTCATGGCCTCGACTGCCGGGTCTGACAGGTTGCCGATCATTCGTATCCTGCCTCACGATCTGGGCGCGAGCCTGAACGGGCGCCTACGCGCTATTGTACCATGCTGAGTGATCAGAAGCCCGAATGATCGAGCCTCTCCGCCCGTTGCGTTGAAGCCAAATGCACTGTGGCTTCGTAGGAACAAGGGGTATGAGGTAATGGCGATCGCGGGAACGCTCCTCAACCGTTCCATCACAGCCGGGCGGAGGATCTGAGTTTGAGGGATCGCGATAAAGGGAGGGCAATCGAGGGGACGCTTTCGATGTGTATGCTCGTACTTGTACTGTTGCCCCTATGGGCCCTGACATATTTGGCGAAGATGCGCGTGTCGCCGCCGGCGGACGCGCTTCTCGTTAACGATGCGACATTCGCGCAGCTCGGCCAGGTCCTCGCCGTACCCCCTGAGATCGCACAGAAGGTTGTGACCTGGCGCGAGCACGCGCATGGCCTTGAAAGTGTCGACGCGCTGCTCGACGCGCCACTCTTCACCGACCAGGAGGCGACCCGGCTCTCGGCCGTCGCCCTGTCTGCCCGGATCGACGCGAGGAGCGCAACGGCTCGGCAGTTCGCCGCGGTTCTGGGAATGCCGCTGCCGATCGCTCGGCGGCTCGCAGCCTACCGAGACGGCCTTCTGCCATCGCCGTTTGAAGCCGCGGACCGACCGCCGACTCCACAGCATCCATCGGCGCTTGATGCCGGCTCTCTGCTTCACCATGCGCCGCTTCTGGACAGTCGCGCCACGAGGCCCGTCTTAAGCCGCTTTCTGATGCGCAGCCCCCAGACCGTCCAGCTTCACTTCTGGATTGGCGCCGCCATCTTCGGGCTTGTGTCGCTGCTGCTTCCCGCGTGGATGCGTGCGCGCAACCGCGGTGGTGATCCGTTTCTTGTACCTCTGTCCATCCTTCTCTCCGGCCTGGGAGTTGCGATCCTGTTTAGTGTCAAGGATCCGTTGCGAGATCGAACGGTATACGAGCACCACCTATTGGGATTCCTATTCTCGCTCCTCGTCATGGTACTTTGCGCCCGCCTCGCGCCACAGGCGCGCGCTCGTATCCGCAGCTATCTCTATCTCTGGGTCATCGGCGCCTTTCTTCTTGTCGCAGCGCTGTTTGTGTTCGGGAGCGGTCCCGAGGGCGTAAAGCTCAACCTCTTTCATTTTCAGCCCGTCGAAATCATTAAGCTGTTCCTAACCCTCTTCCTCGCCGGGTATCTTGCGGACCGCGCCGATCTGATCGCAGATACCTCCGCGCGCCGGCTTTCGGGCGGCGCCTACACGAAGCCCGGACGCCGTTCCGGCTGGTCTCCTCCCCGCATGCAGGACCTTGGGCCCATTGTAGTGATGTACATCGTGGCGCTGACCCTCTTCCTCGTCATCAAGGACATGGGACCGGGCCTGCTGATGTTCGGCACCTTCGTGGTGCTGCTCTGCGTTACGACGGGTCGGGGCAGTTTCCTTATGACCGGGGCTGCCCTCCTGGCTGCAGGCGGCCTGTTCGGCTACCTGGCCCACATTGGAGTGTTTGCAACGCGCGTCGACATGTGGCTTCATCCATTCTCGAATGCACATTCGAACGGCATGCAGTTGGGCCAGTCGTATTGGGCCCTGGCAACCGGTGGATGGGAGGGCAGCGGCGCAGGTCTTGGCATGCCCGGACTCATTCCGCGTGGAGGGTCGGATCTGGCTTTCGCAAGCTGGGGGGAGGAGACCGGGTTCGCAGGCGGCATGCTCGCGCTCCTGGTATATGTGGTGTTGGTATGGCGCGGCGTGGCCATCGCAATGAAAGCAAGCACCGATTTCGATAGGGCTCTGGCTTTCGGGCTTACGATCCTGATGGCCCTGCAGACCGTGCTCATTCTCGGCGGAGTGACTGGCGCGATTCCGCTGTCGGGTATCTCGCTGCCCTTCATGTCCTACGGCAATAGCGCCCTGGTGGCATCGTTCATCGCGATCGGCCTTCTCCGTGGAATCTCAGCGCGGTCCTCCGCGGGCGATGGCGCCACTCCCGTGCGTCCGGCGGTTACCGGTGCTGCCAGGCGATTTGCCCTGACCTATGCCGCCGCCATGCTCCTTGGAATCGGCGCTCTGCGACTGTTACCGCTGCAGATCATCGCCGCCGATCAGATCGCTGTCCGGCCCATCTCGACTCCCGATGCCGATCACGTCCGCAGGCCCCACGTCAATCCACGCCTGCTCGCCGTCGAGCGCCAGATCGAGCGTGGGACGATCTACGATGTGGCGGGGCGGCCGCTGGCGACCTCCCGCCTAGCCGAGATGCTTGGCACCGGTAAGCCGGCGGAGGAGGCGCGCCGGCTTGCAGATCGACACGGGCGATGGTACCCGTTTGGAGCCGCACTCGCCCACGTCGTGGGATATCTGGACCCTTCCGTGGGAGGACCATTTGGCCTTGAGAAGGGCTACGACACGGACCTTCGGGGCTTTGACCGCCTGGTCGACCTTCTGCGCGACTATCGTCGGCGCAACCTGCCGGGCTACTCTCCCCGGCGAGGGCACGACATCTCTCTGACGATCGACGCTAGATTGCAGCGCGACATCCAGCAGATTCTCCGCCAGTCGACCGCCTCGCTGCGGGATGCGGTTACCGGTCGGCGCAAGGATCGCGCCGCCTTCGTCCTGATCCGCCCGGAGACGGGAGACGTTCTCGCAGCGGCAACGCTCCCGGCGTTCGATCCCAACGGCCTCACTCCGTCGACGCTCCGAACGCTCGTTAATGGACAGGAGGCGGCGATCGAGAGGCCGTTGATCAACCGTGCAACCAGCGGCTGGTATCCGCCCGGCTCGACGTTCAAAGTTGCGACAACTGCCTCGGCGCTGGAACTGCTGCCGAACGCAGAGGAGATCGCATTTGAGTGCAATCGCATCTCCGGCGACATCCGCTGGCGCGCGAACGGAGAGAGCTACGCCAGGTCGAAGATTCACGACGACCGCGGTGACCCGGATTTTGGGCGCATCACGCTTCCTCGGGCGTTCGAGGTCTCATCGAACATCTACTTCGCGAATCTGGCTGCGACGCTCAATCCGAGCGACTTCCGGGCGCGCTTGCTGGATAAGCTCGCCTTCTCGCACGTTCCGCGGCAACCGTACTTCGATGCCGATTTGCCGGACATCGGCTATGGCCAGGGCAGAATGCTGGCCTCTCCGCTCGAGATGTGCCGGCTCTGCGCAGCCGTCGCGAACGGCGGCGCCACGATGCAGTCCCGGTTCGTCACTCGAATCGACACCCGGCTCGACGATCATCTGCCCGCGCGCGATAAGAATCACAGGCCTCGTATTATCGAGCGTCCGCCAGTTGTTCTGGCGCAAGGAATGGGCGCGGCCACCTCGCGCAAAGTCGGCGCCTTCATGCGCGGCGTGGTGACGAACGGCACTGCGCGTGGCGTTTTCGACGACCTGCCGTTTGCAGTGGCAGGCAAGACGGGCACCGCTCAAAACCACCAGTACGACCACCAGCCCCACTCCTGGTTCGTCGGGTTCGCGCCGTACGATCCGGGGGCACCTCCAAAATACGCCTTCGCCTGCGTCGTCGAGAACGGCGGCTACGGCAAGACAGTCGCGGCAGTTATTTGCAGGGACGTGCTGAGGAAACTGGCGGCTCCACAACAATAAGGTGCAATCACTCTGTTCCTGACGTCCAGCTCGCCGCGACCTTATCATACCGGTCCCAGAATACTTGGATCTTCGCTTGCCTCCTAAAAGTCTCGATGTCGTCCTTGACCTGCTTTGCGTTCGTGGCTGCACCCTTACGCATACGGGCGCCTTCGACGCACACCGTCTTCACATCTTCAAATGGTGTCACGCTCGACGGCGTCCGACCCAGGCACCGCGCAATCCACCACACTCCGCCAAAATTCGTGGGCGGAAGCAGCGATCCGACCTGGAGCTTGAAAATCACGCTTTCAACGGCCGGGAAGCGATGGAGCGCGCTGCGACCCCGCGCAAAGGCAGACAACTCTCCGCCACTGACTGCGCTTCGATCTTTGCTATATCGATGCGCCTCCGTTCCGAAGGCGCTGCCGTGCAGTATCTCCGTCCAGGCTCGCCGAACGTCGCGCTGCGACGGCGTAACGATCACGGCGAGCTTGATAGTCTCAGGATGATAGAACCGCGCGTCGGCTCTGCCAGGAGAAATCTGCTCGCGATAGTACGAACGCGCGTCGGCATCCGTTACCGACACATCGCGCCCATACAGCGCCTCCGTAATCAGTTGAGCTCTGGCACGGCTTAGCTGCGCCACCGAAGGCCGTCGAATTAGAAGGCTGCCGGCCGTTTGAGGATCGTCACGCATCAACTGCTCAGCGCGGTCGGCGATCGCCATGTTCGTCGGAAGGAGGTGCTTCTCGCGTGCGTACTGCAGCGTCAACTCCTGGCTGGCCATATCCGATAGCGTGCGAGGTCCGGCCTGTTGCTCCAATCGGCCGTACAGATCCGCCGCACTCAAGGGCGCGCCATTCACCGCCGCTACGACATCGTCCGCGTGGTGATGTCGCCACATAATGAACGCTCCAGTACCGCACCCTGCGCCGTAGAGGCACGCAAGTAACAGGCAGAATATCGTTCGGTAAAGAGTGCGGCGTTCGCGTGGAGCCTCACGCGACATACTATAGAGAATCCCGGGTTTGGGTACCGCGTCCCAACGTAAAGGCATCGCCGACTCCTCGATTACACTGAACGTAGATTGCCGACAGGTGATTCGCGTGACAAGGCTTCTCACCAGAACATCGTTCGACCTAAGCGTCGCTCGCGATGACCTTGCCCTTGCGCTGACGAAGCCACAGCACGCCGCCGACGGCCGTGAGGAAGCCGCCCAGCGAAGTGGCGCTGCCAAACTCCGGCGTGCCGGAAGCGCCTGGCGTCACATTGACATTGAAAGAGCTCTGAGCCAGAGCGGAGCCGCCGGGGTCTCGCACCTCGATCCCGACCGTGTAGAAACCGACCGGTGCGGTGTTTGAGACTTGGAAATCCTCCAGAGCACCCGAAGTCGTATCGCCTGGAGCGTACGTGGGCGCAAAATTCAAAAAGAAATTTGTCGGATCGTCCACGAGATCGCTGCCAAGGACGAGGCCGGGAGAGGTAAGGAACAGACTGGCCACGTCGTAGCTGCCCGAATTGATAATCGGGTTGGAGAGGATAGCGTCGATCGTAAACATGTCTCCCTGCTGCACATTGACGAGTGTCGGAAACAACGTGAAATCTAGAGGCACATCCGCTGCGGCAGGCCGCGCCACGGCGGAGGCGAGCAGGAGAAGGCCGATCGTGAACTGCAGATACCGAGGCAG
>JBBQVV010000030.1:0-27280 GCA_038211235.1 Chthonomonadales bacterium
ACCGACGACCCTGCTTGCACAGGTCGATTCTAGCGTGGGCGGCAAGACCGGCGTGGACCTGCCGGCAGGAAAAAACCTGATCGGAGCATTCCACCAGCCCTCCCTAGTGGTTGTGGATCCCTCCACGCTGTCTACACTGCCCATGCGCGAGCTTCGCTCCGGTCTGGCCGAAGTAATCAAGTATGGTATAATCTACGATGCCGCTTTTTTCGCGGAGATCGTCGGAAACGGAAGTGCGCTGCTGAACAAGTCTCACGAACTGCTTGTCCGAGCGATCGCGCGGTCTTGTGAGATAAAGGCTGAAGTCGTTTCCCAGGATGAAACCGAGCAGGGACTGCGAGCTATTCTCAACTTCGGTCACACGGTCGGTCACGCACTCGAAACGATCACCGAATACCGCCGATACAAGCATGGCGAGGCGGTTTCCATAGGCATGGTATCAGCCGCGCTCATCGGTGAGGTACTTGGGGTAACGCCCGCAACTGTTACCCGCTCCATCAAGTGTGCGCTCACCGAGGTTGGGCTTCCAACCGTGTTCCCGGCGGATATCGAATTCAGTATGATTATCTCCGCGGCCCAACATGATAAGAAGACCGAGGCCGGAAAAATGAGGTTCGTTCTGGCCCGTGCAATCGGCGACGTCTACGTCCATAACGATGTACCTGACAAGGCCGTCAAGGAGGCGCTCGTACGCCAATGCCGCGGAGGCGCATCGATTGACTGACGATTCCGATCGTAGCGTCCGCGACGTCCTTCCGCCTATCGTTAACCAACTTCTTGGCGCTTCCTGGGTGCTGCTCTTCGCCGGCCGCTGGACTATAGTTGAACTGCTTCTTGCAGCGCATGTCCTCACCCCATCCATGGTTTCAGATCTTGATGACCAGATTCTCATTCGGTGCTATCTGGTGCTCCTGGCTGTAACGATAACGGTCGTAATTCTCCGCGCGATGCGCAGTGCCGGGCGGCGCGCCACGGAACGGCCCGCGGAGTAGATCTACGGCGGCGGCGCGGGGCCTGGATGCCCGCGACGCGCATCTCACCAGGCGGCGGACAGGAGGCCGATTACCGGTGATCAATCAGTTGGTGAATCAACGCTACGAGGTTGTGGAAAAACTTGGCGACAGCCCGCTCTTCGCAGTCTATAAGGCGCGAGATCAGGTTCAGGGACGTGTCGTCGCGATAAAATCCGTAATCCCGGCGCATGCGGTGGATTCCTCGTTTGTCCAGGATCTGAACTCCTCACTCGCGTCGATCTCCGGTCTTAAGCACCCCAATATCGCCCAGTTCTACGAATCTGGGTTCGAGGCGGGTACGCCGTACGCGGTTGTCGAATTTGCGCGCGGCATTAACCTGAAGGAGCGGATTCAACGAATCGCCCCGTTCTCGTTGTCTGTCGCGGTCGACTACGCGTGCGCAATCGCTGAAGCACTGCACCTGGCGCACTCCGCGGGACACCCTCACGGAGACTTACGACCGCAGAACGTCGTGATAAGCCCGGAGGGCGCGGTAAAGATCACGGACTTTGGTGTACAGCCGGCCGTCGCGATGCATGCCGAAGTGCTCGCGCATCTGCGGACGCGCATGATGTACTACAAGGCGCCGGAGGTGCGGTTCAACCAGAACGGCACGCCTTCCGCTGACCTCTACGCTCTGGGATGTATGCTGTACGAGATGCTGACAGGCTCCACGCCCTATGTCGGTGAGGATCTTGCGCGTCTCGGTCTGGACCATGCCACATCTGCGATTCCTTCACCACGCGCGATCAACCCCGGCGTACCCAGATCGGTAGAGGGAATCATCGTCAAGGCGCTCCAGAAGCAAGCCAGCGAACGCTATCAGTCTGCCACGGAGATGCTGCACGACCTGAAATCGGTTCGCGACGCGCTGCGATTTGGCAAGCCGCTATCCTGGACTCCGATCGACATCGAGAAGGCGGCTGCTGCTGTTGCCGGTCCCCCGACACCTGTCGCGCCCATAAAAGTAGTGGAAGCCGTGGAGCGAGCGTCGCTCTCGCCGCGTCCCCTGGAGCCCGTGGCGGAGGTCGCGGCCTCGAGCAGGCTCGGGCCATCGGTCGCGTCCAATCGGTTACGGCACGAAGACGAGACCGTATCCCTCATCTGGAAGGTACTGATCGCCGTTGCGACCGGGATCATTTTCTTCTGTCTGATCGGGTTTGCCGGAATCTGGATGACTCGATGGGTCGTGCCGAAACAGAGTCCCGTGCCCGAGCTTACCGGCAGGAGTATCGAGGATGTGCGCGCGTTCGCCAAGACCATGAAGGTCGCGCTTCGCGAACATGGGGACTACATGGACCGACCGAGGGATATCGTCTATCGGACCGATCCGACTCGCGGGGACCTGATTCGCGCCGGCCATGTACTCAACGTCTGGTACAGCAAGGGTCCTGTCTACGCGAACGTGCCGAATCTCGAGAATCTGCAGCGCGACGATGCGGAGCAGAAGCTAAAAGTAGCCGGGCTGACGATCGGAAGAGTGACACTGGAGTACAGCGCGAAAGTTCCGCGTGATGCGGTCATCGGCCAGGACGTGTCGCCGAAGAAACGGGTTCTTCACGATACCGCCGTCGATCTGCTCGTAAGCGATGGGCCCAAGCCCGACTACTCTGATGCGACCGGACTGACTTCCGATGAAAGCAGCGTCGGGACAGCCGGGGCGAGCGAGCGCCCGCAGACATCGAACTCACATCCGGACGTCGCCGATCTGCAGACACATACGTTCGATCGCAGCGTCACAATTAAGAACGACGGGCTGGGCTCGCGACAGGTTCGCATCGAATACGTTGACGCAGATGGAGAGCACACCCCTGTCATCGATGAGCCGCACAAAGACGGCGATCGCGTTCCGCTCCATTTCGAATATCGCGGCAAGAAGATAACGCTTCGAGCGTTCTATAATGACGAAAAGAAGTGGGAGATCCCGGACCTGGATCCAGAGGCGACGAAGCATCAAAGAATCGACAATCCCGGCGGAATCCATTGAGCATCGTAGCGGATTTGCGTATTGCTCCATCGCTGCTGGCCGCGGACTTCGGACGGTTCGCGGACGCAGCGCGTGATTGCGAAAGGGCCGGCGCGGAGTTTCTTCACTTTGACGTCATGGACGGCATGTTTGTGCCGAACATCTCGTTCGGCATGGGAGCGATCCGAGCGTTGAGGCCGATTTCTCAAGCGCATTTCGACATTCATCTGATGATAGTTCAGCCCGAGCGATATGTCGAGGAGTTTATCAGCGCTGGAGCAAACAGTGTTACCGTCCAGGCCGAGGCCTGTGTGCACCTTCAGCGGACGCTGGCGCAGATCCGGAAAGCAGGAGCGAAGGCTGGCGTCGCGCTGAACCCGGCAACGCCGGAGTCGGTCCTCGAGTACGTGATGGACGATGTCGATCTTGTCCTGGTAATGACGGTCAACCCCGGCTTCGGCGGACAGGCGTTTCTGCCCGCGACGCTGCCCAAGGTGCGCAGAGTCAGAGAGATGATCGGGAGGACACGTCATCCGATCGATTTAGAGGTGGACGGTGGAATCGGTGCGGATACCGCATCGCAAGTCGTCAAAGCCGGCGCAAACGTCCTGGTCGCAGGCACATCCCTATTTGGGAATCCCGCCGGCGTAGACGAGGGCATTCGAGCCCTCCGCACCGCAGCAGGATTGTCGGAGGGCTAGACTCTACCGTCTACCAGCCTGCCCGTATGGGTCTACCGTCTGATACCTGACTTCCGGCGCAAGTGGAGGCCGTACCATGCCCAGTTCATCAATCTACTCCGAAATCGTGTCACAGCGCTCGCGCAGGCTTCGAACGGTCGGCATCGTACTGCTGGTCGCCGTGGTGGCCATGGTCTCCTACGGGTATCTTCGTCTCATGCCCTCTGTAGCCGAGTCACTGCGCGATAACCCCGTGCGAACGAACATCAACGCAGTGACACACGGCGCGGGGACCGGCCTGCTGGAGCCGAAAATGACCCGATCCCAACGACTCGGCAAGCTGCGTGTCGCGGTGGCTCTGGCCTATTGGGGAGTCTGCGCACTTCTGCTCGTTGGCCTGGTCGCCGTTGCCTGGCTGGATTTGCGCGAAGTATCGCGCCGCTATTTCGACGAGCGTCGCTCACTCTGGACGGAGGCCGTCGATCGCATCGATAAGCCGGATCGCGGCACGTGAACGACGCCGCCTGGATGCGGAGAGCATTGCGACTGGCGGCAAAGGGATTTACTCCACCAAATCCCATGGTTGGATGCATCATCGTTCAGCACGAGGAGATAGTGGGCGAGGGGCACCACTCTCATGCCGGCCAGCCGCATGCGGAGGCAGTCGCGCTCCAACACGCCGGTCAACGGGCGGCCGGCGCTACTGCATACGTAACGCTCGAGCCGTGCTCGCATTGGGGACGTACGCCTCCCTGTGCGGACGCGCTGATCCGGGCCGGCGTGAGTCGGGTCGTCACGGCAGTTCTCGATCCCGATCCACGCGTCTCCGGGGCGGGACTCGATAGGCTCCGCCAGTCCGGTATCGATATCACGGTAGGCGTTCTGGAACGGGATGCCCGCCTGCTAAACGAGGCCTACTTTCACTTCCAGGCTGCCGGAACTCCATTCGTGACGCTGAAGTCGGCAATGACGCTCGATGGTAAGATCGCAACCAGGTCTGGTGATTCCCGGTGGGTCACAGGGCAGCCCGCCCGCGCTCATGCTCACCGGATTCGGGCGAAATCAGGCGCCGTGCTGGTGGGAATCGGCACAGTCCTCGCCGACGACCCGCGGCTTACGGCTCGCCTCGATCCTCCTCCTCCGCGACAGCCCCTCCGCGTGATCGTCGACAGCATGCTTCGTACTCCTCCGTGCTGCGAAGCGGTACGCGTCGCGCGCGAGCAACCTTGCGATTCACCTCTCCTCATCGCAACAACGGACGCGGCAGACGAAGAACGCGAGCGTTTGCTTACCGCTGACGGAGTTGAGGTGCTCCGCACCGCTACGGCGATGGATGGACGTGTGGACCTCGCTCAGCTCTTACGGATCCTAGGGCAGCGCAGGATAACGAGCGTCCTCGTCGACGGCGGCGGCCAACTTCACGCCGCGTTTGTCTCCGCCCGGCTCGCACACAAAGCACTGTTCTACCTGGCGCCCAAAATCGTGGGCGGGCGAGATGCGCTCACGCCGGTGGAGGGAGACGGAGTCGCCCTCATGTCAGAGGCAGCCCCGCTCCACCGATCGACAGTTCGCACCGTGGGCGAAGATATCCTCATCGAAGCGTACTTCGTAGAGTAACCCTGACCTACGAAATCTCTCAAGATTCTAGGGTAGAATCGAAACCTATTTTGCGGTCAAGCCTACTTGACCGGCGCTGTTTCCGCGATAATACGAGAAGCAGAGCATCTCTCCCAACCGGAATAGGTGGTTTCGCCATGTTCACGGGCCTGGTTGAAGAGACCGGCAGGATAATCGAGTGCCGCCGGGAAGGGCGATCCGCTCGGCTGACCGTCGCAGTCCAGACCATTCATGTTGAAGCGCGAATAGGCGACAGTCTCGCGGTAAACGGCTGCTGTCTTACCGTGATCGGAAGTGCGGAGAACCAGCTGACGTTCGACGCAATCCCAGAGACTCTGGATCGCACCAACCTGGGCGATCTGTGTCCTGGAGACCAGGTGAACCTGGAGCGCCCGCTCGCTGCGGCGGCTCGGCTAGACGGCCACTTCGTACAGGGCCATATCGATGGAGTCGGGAGGATCGTGTCGCTCTTACCGGACGATAACGCCGTGATTATGGAGATCGAGCCACCCGAAAGGCTTCGGCGCTACCTGGTCGAGAAGGGATCCGTGGCGGTCGACGGAGTAAGCCTCACCGTCGCCGGCGTCCGTGCCGAGACGTTCACCGTCTGGACGATTCCTCATACCCGCCGGATCACGACGCTAGGGATACGTGAAGTTGGCGACCACGTCAACCTCGAGTGCGACCTGCTAGGCAAGTACATCGAACGACTGATGGAGGCGCGTTATGGGTTCCTACAGCCTGCATGACGGCAGCAGAATGAAGCTTGAGGTCCTATCTTGAAAACGAGGTTCAGCGAAGTTCGCAAGCTGGGTGCGTCGCGCAGCGCTTCCAAGGGCTTCTCGACCGGCAGACACAACAAATGCGCGGTCCGCCTTGTCGCGGCGCTCGCCCAGTGGGCGCTACTTAGCGCGACGACGACGACAGCCCACGGCCAGTCAGTCCAGCCGATCGCGGCTCCAGCGGCCGAGGAGAAGAGCACCGGGATCATTCCCGCGATGAGGGTTAAGCTTACTAGGCCGATCTACTATATCGAGACGGACAGGAAGACAGGCGATCCGATCGCTCCCCGTGACATTCTGGCCACGGCAACCCTGGATGGCTGGCCGCCGGAGGTTCCGAAGCCCTCGACCTTCACGTGGCACGTCTTTCTCGATTGGGATCTCAAGCCTTTTCCCACACACCATTCCATTGCAGCCCACATCTTCGAGCAGCCAAGCCCGTTTCAAGTAAGCCTCGGGACGGAGATTCGGGGCGGCCGGCTCAAGGTAATCGCTAAGACGATCTTTGGCGGGCGTGAGATAACCGCGCAAGCCATTGCCGAGGTGCGAGGCGAAAACCCTCCACGCGCCGCGGTCTTGCGCCGGTTCCCGCCAAACAGAATCGGATTGATCGCCTCCAAGATCGCCGCCGCCGAGAGTGGTATGCACCAGTTTAACCCGGAAGACGGTATGCCGGTCGTGTCCCGAACCAACGATCTGGGGATGATGCAGCTAAACGTGCCGACGAATGCAGTTACTTCGGCCGACCAGGTGTGGGACTGGCGTGCCAATCTCAAGCGCGGCCTGGAAGTTATGGACGATAAGCGGCGGACGACCGAGTTTGCGTCGCGCGGCAGCGTCAGTAGTCAGCCCGGCCTGCGTGACATCGTGACCGGATACGAGGACGCGGCGTGCCTCAACGTCGTGCGTTGGTATTTCGGGATGGCTCCGATCGCTCCTCCGATCGTCCCCGCGCTTTCGAGCCAGCCCGGTTCCGGCATGCTTCGAGGGGAAGAGGATCCCGATCACGTGGAGCTGAGCATGCTCGAGCGCGATGCCATTCGCCGCTACAACGGTGGGCACGAGTACGCGCTCGCCATCGTGACGGACCCGAGTCAGCTGTCGATATCCAGGGTGGAATGGCAGGTCGATCCGCTGCGCGGAGGTATTCGTGCCCGCTCAGGAGATCCGGACTATATCGATCACGTGCTGCGCGCTCGAAGCGGGTTTGTGATCCCCAGCCCGGTGGTTGCGACGTCCAGACATCGACGTATTCGACATCGGCGTCATCGATAGCGGTCCTCGAAAGGCGATAATGAGTACCACCATCGAAGCGTTCGCCGGTCTTGAAACCGAGGCGCGTAACTCTCACACAATGGATCTTGACTGTCTGGCGACGCCGGCTCTTCTCGCGCTGCTGCACCAGGAGAACCTGGCGGTGATGGGCGCGGTTGAGGCCGCGCTGCCGGAGATTTCAACGGTGGTCGAAGTCCTGGCCGAACGACTCGCCGTTGGCGGCCGGATGTTTTACGTTGGCGCCGGCACAAGTGGCAGGCTTGGAGTTCTGGATGCCAGCGAATGTCCTCCCACGTTCGGCGTCTCTCCGGACCGCGTTCAGGGCGTCATTGCGGGCGGGCCGGCTGCCCTTACAACGTCTATCGAGGGTGCGGAAGATAGTCCCGAGACGGGCGGCCTCGCGATGCGTGAGCGAGGCGTCGGGGCGAAGGACGCCGTGGTTGGAATCGCAGCGAGTGGCCGTACTCCATTTGTCATTGGAGCGATGGAAGTCGCGCGCCGTGCAGGAGCCTTTACCGCGGCCATCGTCAACGTTTCAAATTCGGCCATGGGCGCGATCGCGGACGTAACGATCGAGGCCCTAACAGGTCCAGAGCCGCTGTCCGGCTCAACCCGGCTTAAGGCCGGCACCGCACAGAAACTGATTCTCAACCTCCTAACCACGGCGACGATGATTCGTCTCGGCAAGGTGTATAGTAACTTGATGGTGGACCTCCGGGCCACCAACCAGAAGCTCCGCGACCGAGCCTCCAGGATCGTAATGGCGGCGGCAGATGTCGATCGCGGGCAGGCCGAAGAGGCGCTGCGCGCGGCGGACGGACACGTAAAGATAGCGATCGTTATGCTGCGACTGGGAGTTGACGCCGTGGCGGCGTGGACGCGGCTCGAAGCGGCGGGCGGTTGGGTGCGCGCGGCTCTTTTGCCGCCCTCACCCGGATGATTCGCGTAACGACCAAGTGGCCAAAAGTAGGGCGCGCACTTAGTTTACCCGTACGGGTCTCCCGCCGAGCCGCTTCGTGAATAAGGCACGCTGAGAGGAAAAGGGTACGATGAGCGACCTGGACTTCATGGGACGAATTGCCGAAGGCAAAATTCAGGAAGCAATCGAAGAGGGAAAGTTCGACGATTTGCCGGGCAAGGGTAAGCCCATCGTATTCGACGACGATCCATTGACGCCTCCTCACCTGCGCCTCCTCAACCGCATTCTGAGCAACGCTAACGTGCTTCCGGACTGGATGCAGGTCCAGAAAGATATCGTCGCGGACCAGAGGCACATTGTCGAACTTAAGACACGGCTCGCCCGAGAAAACCAGCGGTGGGGCAAGCGTCTATCACAGGCACCGTCCAGGCACGGCACGGCACGGCAGTATGCGGAATGGCACACCAATTCGCGCTTGAACTATCTGCGAATGTTGAAAGGCGTAAACGGCTCAATATTGAAGTTCACGCTGACTGCGCCGTCCTCCGCCAGGCCGGTACTCAACTACTCGATCCGCGACGAAATGGCAGCGTTCGACCAGGACGTTCCCAACTTCGTGGCCTCAAACGACGCCCCAAACTAAACCCCTGTAACCCATAACCTATAACGTACAGACCATGCATCGACCCTACATCTCGTTTCTCGCCCGCTTTGAACTTGAATATCCCATTGTCCAGGCGCCGACAGGAAGCATCTCCGGCCCGGAGCTGGCGTCCGCGGTTTCGTGCGCCGGTGCAATGGGGGCCATGGCGCTCTCGTGGGCGGATCCGGATACCGCCGCCGATCAAGTAAGGGCAGTGAAAGCGTTCACCTCCCGGCCGTTTCTCGTGAACTACGCCCTGGCGTTCCCTCCCAGGTCCCTGAATGCAGCCCTTGAAGCCGGCGCGCCGTTGGTTACCTTTTCATGGGGCGATCCGTCCAACTACGTGGCCGCCGTCCGGTCGTTTGGCGCCCGCATGGGTATTCAGGTAACCAACGCCGAGGGAGCGCGCAGAGCGGTCCAACACGCGCCGGACTTCCTGATCTGTCAGGGCGTCGAGGCGGGCGGCCACGTTCAGGCGACGCGCCGGCTGTGTCAGGTGTTGGAAGAGGTGCTGCCGTTTGCCGCTGGAATTCCGGTCGTCGCCGCCGGCGGCATCGGCGACGGCGCTGCCATGGCATCCGCGCTGGATATGGGCGCGGCAGCGGTCATGCTCGGCACCCGATTCGTGGCAACGCGCGAAAGTCGCGCCCATCCGGAGTACAAGCGCCTTCTCACGCAGGCAGAGAGCGCGGACACGTCGCTGACGGTCTGTTTCGATGGCGGATGGCCATACGCCGCTCACCGGGTCCTCCGCAACACCACGCTCGAGGCGTGGGAGGCGGCGGGCTGTCCTCCCGTCGGCCAGCGGCCCGGCGAGGACGAGGCGATCGGCGCCGCGGCAGACGGCCACGCTATCCTGCGGTACGAGGACACCGCGCCGCGCGCGGGCTTTGAGGGCGACATCGCCGCAATGTGTTGTTATGCAGGGACCTCTTGCGGTGCGATCAACGATATTCCGAGTGCCACCGATCTCGTTCCAAGACTCTGGGCCGAGTGCCTACACAGATTCGCAAAGTAGGCACACCGTGCCGGGCGAAGTGATCACGCGATTGAACTTTCCGGCAGGAACGCAGGACTAAAGGAGTACGGCCGCCGGTTCAGCTGGACCACCCATCCACCGTTCGTATCCCTCGGAGACGCTGCCATGAAACTGCCGCTCGCCCGCTGTGCCTGTGCAGCCTTCCTGATCGCATTGCTCCTAACCTGCGTGACCGCTGCCTCATCAGGATCCGCGAAAGAGGCGCCCCTCCTCACGCGTGCAGATACGCACTTTCGGCAGAAGAGCTTCGGCGCGGCGCTCAAGGCGTACTGCGCCGCACTTGCCGTGGGCTCGGTGCCGGCGGCCAGGCTGGAGGAGGTTCGGTATCGTATCGTCGTCGGGCTTGCGCGCACCGAGCAGTGGAACCGGGCACTCTCGGAGAACCTCGGCTTCATTGTCGCAAATCGACATAGTGTCTGGGAAGCGCGTGGACTCTATCACCTGGGACATCTCTATCTCAGCCTTCCGCCCAACGGCTACCGTGTCGGCGTCAAGGTCTACCGTGGCGATAACGTTCCCAGGACTGCGGCCGGCGCCACCGATCGACCGCGAAGGGTTTCGCTGAGCGAGCAGGATAGGCGCGATGCTCGTGAGGCGCTCGAAGCCGCCCGCATCCTATATTCGCTCTTTCACTCGAATTTAACGGTGAGTGAAGAGGTGCAACTGGACTTTGACCTGGCGCACGTCTTGACCGCGGACGCGCGCTACATCGCCTGGCAGACAGAACAGAAGTGGCCGACCCCTGGCGATCCTTCGCTCGACTTTCGCGCCGACGAACGCTACTCACCGGACTGGATCCCGCCGAAGAGAATACTCTTCCTCTACTCCAACATTCGCCGCCTCGTGGGGGCATCCGCACACTCAGCCGCGCTCTCGTTGCTCGACGAGGCGCTCTGGCTTCGCGCCTACCAGGCGGAGATGCGCGGCCGTTACGCGGTCCGGTACGATCAAGACAAGTCCGTCGTGATACCGTTTCCCTACGACCGCCTCGATCCCTTGGCACGACTCCGGCAGATCGTCCGCGAGTTCCAAAACGACCCAATTCGCGGTCAGACCGGGTACCTGTTGGGCAGCCTGCTCGAGCAGGGCGGTGAGTTCAAATCGGCAGCCGTTCAGTACCGCTCCCTCGTCGCCGAACATCCGACCAGTAAATGGGCGTCCGATTGCCGGAATGCACTGGAGCAGCTTGCGCATCGCAACCTCTCACTGTTCTCGGACGGGGTCTATTACACGAATAAGCCCGCAAAACTCCTGCTTGCCTCGCGCAATGTGGCGACGGTCCGGCTGGCGCTCTACCGTGTCGATCTGGAGCGACTCATTCGCGACACTCGACGGCTTCACGATCCTAACCTATCGATCACCAGTACGGCCGACCTCCTGCGCAATACAAAGGCGTTTCTCCGCACTCTTCGCCGGCCGGACTTTGAATGGACGCGATCGCCTGGCGATACGGGAGACTATCGGCCGCGCAGCAATGAGATCACGCTTCCGATTAGGCGGCCGGGCGCATATCTGCTCGTCGCAAGAGCTCCGGGGATTCAGGCGGTCACGCTCGTAACAGTCACGAATCTTGCGCTCGTGCAGATTGTGGACCGGGATCGGGCGCTCTTCTTTGCCGCGGACGCGAGCACAGGTGGCCCCACTCCAGGTGTCGATGTCCTCGTGCGCGAATGGTATTCCGAGCAGAACGCGAACGGCGAGAGCGTGCAGCGGATTG
Organism: Chthonomonadales bacterium; assembly: GCA_038211235.1. Classification (GTDB taxonomy): domain Bacteria; phylum Armatimonadota; class Chthonomonadetes; order Chthonomonadales; family Chthonomonadaceae; genus DATGJU01. The sequence continues at coordinate 11,652 of JBBQVV010000030.1, forward strand.
GAATCGTTCACGGAGTTACCGGGAGTGACGGAACGGTATCCGTTCCTATTTTGCGCAAGCCGAACAGGAGCGGCTACCAGATCGCCGCATTCGCGCGATGCGGCTCGAACTATGCGCTGACACAGCAGGTCGGCTGCAGCGAGTCCGACAACAACCAGGGCCGATTCAAGACATACGGGACGACGGACCGCGCGGTCTACCGGCCACACCAGACGATTCAGTTCCGCGAGGTCGTCATGGAGCGGCGCTCCGATGGAATCAAGCCCTTGGTAGGAAGTCGCATTCACGTCGAGGCGCGCGATGCAGGCGGCCGGCGGATCTACGCGGCTCTGCTCACGTCCAGCGAATTCGGCAGCGTGAACGGTCATTTCGCCCTTCCCGCGGGTGCGGCTCTGGGCGAGTATTCGCTCGTTTGTTCGGTCTACAAGGTCGAGAGCTCGACGACGGATAACGGCGCGAGCCGTTTCCGGGTGGAGGAGTACAAGAAGCCCGAGTTCCAGGTGACCGTGACTCCTGCCGCGGAGCGAGTGCGATTGGGACAGCCGGCGAGCGCGACCGTAACTTCCAGGTACTACTTCGGCGGTCCGGCCGTCAATGCGATCGTGTCCTACCGGCTGTATCGGACCTCTTATGCTCAGTCATATCGCTTTCCCGAGCCGTTCGACTTTCTGTACGAGAACGCGAGCCAGGGCGACTACGATACAAGCTATCGGAACGGCGAGGTAACCGCGCACGGTACGGCGCGCACGGATCAGCATGGTGAGGCGAAAATCACGTTTCCGACGCGAGCCTACCGGGTCCAGGGGCGGGACCAGGACCTCAACTATGTCGTGGAGGCTGACGTGAGGGACTCCAGCCGCCACACCATCAGCGGCTCAGGCTCGGTGAAGGCGACTCGCCATGACGTGGCCGTGTTTCTAAACTACCCACATGGCTATGCGCACTCCGGGGACCATGTTCCCGTCGAGATCGTCACGCTGAACAGCTCCGATCTGCCCGTGGTCGCCCAGGGAGCGGCTAAGGTCTTCCGACAGCCCGCGGACCTGAAGGGCAAGGAGAGCCTGGTTTTCGTGAAGCCGATCGCGACGGATAGTCGCGGGAGCGCGATCCTTGACTGGACCGCGGACAGGGCAGGCTACTATCGCATAGCGTTTTCGACACGGGATACGGTGGGCCAGGAGGTCGAGGGCTCGACGTACGTGTGGGTCGCGGGCGAGGAGCTGTCGAAGGGCGAGTTTCTCAATCAGGGCGTGGTCCTCGCGGTCGAGCAACCGTACTATTTGGAGGGGCACACCGCGAAGCTTCTGATTGCGACCGACAGGCCCAACGCCACCGTGCTGGTGACGCGTGTGGCCGACAACCAGATTCTGGAGAAGCGGCTCATCCACGTTCCCGGGCGGAGCGTGGAGATACCGATTCCCCTGGGGCATCGAGACGTACCCAACGTGTTTATCTCTGCAACGATGGTCCACGACGGAAAGCTGTTCCAGACCTCCCAGGAGCTCCTCGTGCCGCCTGTCAGCCAGTTGGCGAAGCTGAGCGTGCGCGCGGATCGAGAACGGTATCAGCCCGGCGAGAAGGCGAGACTGAGCCTGGTCGCGATGGATTGGCGGGACCGTCCCCTGCGGACCGAGCTCGCGGTTGCGATTTCGGATGACGCTCTGAGCTACATTCAGAAGGACTACACACCAGATATCCGTGTCTTCTACTATGGGGACCGGAGATCGCAGAGTGTCGGCTCTTCCGGCTCGACGGATACGGAGTTTCAGCAGGCGAATGTGAACTACCAACGAAGTGGCTCATTCAAAGCGCACGTCTGGGAGACCCCGGACGGAATGGGCAGCTTAGACACAGGTCGTGGAGGACAATGGACTCTGGCTGCTTACCGAACCGCGGACTATGGGGGTGGCATGAACGACGTTTCGGTCGCCACTTTGAATAACGACCCGTGGAATGCTGCGCATGGTGTCAAGCGTCGGGTGGTGCGTATCTCCGGTTCGGTATCCGGGGACATGATATCACCCGACTATCCGCCCTCAATGCCGAAACCAGAGGGCCTCCGTCGCCTGGACGCGTTCGAGCTCGGGAAATATCCACGCTCGATAAGAGATGAGGAGGGGCCGGCGGGGCCATCTGGGTACCCGCCCGTTCGACGCCAGTTCCTGGATACGGCGTTCTGGTCGCCTGCCGTCATAACCGACGCGGACGGTCGGGCGAGCGTGGAAGTGACCTGGCCGGACAACATGACCCGGTGGCGCGCCTATACCGTTGGAAACAGCTCTGCGGCGCAGGTCGGGACCGCCGATACGACGATTGCGACACGCAAAGACATCCTTGTCCGGCTCGAGGCGCCGCGCTACTTCGTCGAGCGCGACACGATGGTGCTGAGCGCAATCGTCCAGAACGGCACGGCATCCGACACAAACGTTAGACTCTCCCTCAAGCTGGATGGCGACTGCCTGGAGCTCACCGGGCAGGACCCGGCGGATGTCGGCGCGCGCGAGGGAAGCGTCGAGACCCGTGTAGACGTGCCAAAGGATGGCGAAAAGCGCGTCGATTGGACCGTGCGTGTTCGGCATCCGGGCAGCGTCGCCATACAGGTCATGGCGCGGTCGGATGTTGGGTCGGACGCTGTCGCACAGCGGATTCCGGTGCTCGTCCACGGTGTCGAACGCGTGGTGGCCACGAGTGGCGTGCTGCGCGGCGGCGATGGCCGGGCTACCGTGCCGATCGCGTTGCCGCAAGCCCGGAAACCGGGTACATCCGAGGTCGTCGTCCAGGTCAATCCGTCTCTTGCAGCGGTCATGCTGGATGCCCTGCCGTATCTAAACGACTATCCCTACGGCTGTATCGAGCAGACCATGAGCCGCTTCCTGCCGAGCGTTCTCACCGCTCGCATCTTGAAGGAGGCCGGGATCCGCATGGAGGATCTGCGCCGCCGCATGCTTGCGCGAAAGGTGCAGGCCGGCTTTGGGCGCGGCTCGCTGCACGATACAAATCCCTACACGGTTCCAGACGGTAAGCCGGGGACCGCACCAGAAATTCCCGAGCGCCTGAATAACGCGGTATTCGATACGCCTACGCTGAACCGGATGATAGCGGCGGGTATGTCCCGGATACGCGACTATCAGCACTCAGATGGCGGCTGGGGATGGTGGAAGGATGACACTTCGGACACCTGGATGACCGCGTATGTTGTCGATGGCCTTATCCATGCGCGAGAAGCAGGCATCCGCGTCGAACCGTCCCGGCTGCACCGCGCGGAGCAGTTCCTGATCGCACGACTGCGCGCCGATGATGACCTGCAGGAGATGACGTTCCTGGCTCGTGTTCTTGCGCTCGAGCCTCGCATGCGGCCCGCCATCCGTTCGACGGCTGCCGGCCGAATCTACTCATCTCGCGAGAAGCTGAGCGCCTACTCCAAGGCCCTCCTTGCGCTTGCTCTCAACGGCCTCGACGAGAAGGTTAAGGCCGGAATCGTCCTGGAGAATATCGAGAACACGGTCAAGGTAGACGAACAGGAGGCGACCGCGCACTGGGAAGCGAAGGGCGCCGCCTGGTGGGACTGGTACAACGATCCCGTGGAGACCAATGCCGCGGTGCTGCGGGCTTACGTTGCAATCAAGCCGAAATCGCGGCTTGCGGCTATGCTGGTCAAGTGGTTGGTCAACCGTCGCGAAGGCGACAACTGGGCTTCGACACGAGAGACGGCTCTCGCGGTCTACGCACTTGCCGACTATGTCCGCGTAAATAGAGAGCTCGCCCCCGATTATACGTTAACGTTCGATCTCGGTGGCAAGTTGAAGCGGAGCTATCACGTTACCAGCGACAACGCGCTTCTGTTCGACAACCGGTTTGTGATCCCAGATTCGCTTCTTCTGACGGGTACGCAGACAGTCAACATTAGCAAACGCGGAGCCGGCGCCTGCTACTATAGCGTCACGTCCCGGTACTTTTCGCAGGAGGACTCCATTCCGGCCGCCGGAAATGGAATATACGTAACACGCCGCTACTACCGGTTGCTCCCCGAAACCGTTTCGGGCATGGCGGAGAACGCGGAGGTTGACGTGCGAAGGCCGAATCCGTTTCTAACCGGTAACTACGAGGCTCTAGCGGAGCTTGGAACCGAAGAGGGCTCGAGCGATACCGACTCGGGCCCGCAATTCGAGCGCGCCGCGCTCAACGAGGGCGATACGGTAATCAGCGGAGATCTCATCGAAGTGGAGCTGTTTCTGGAGGCCAAGAACGACTACAGCTACGTGGCGTTCGAGGACGTGAAGCCGGCGGGCTGCGAGCCCGTCGAGGTCCGAAGCGGGGAGAAGATGGGACAGGGAATTTTCTCCAACCTTGAGTTTCGAGATCAAAAAGTGGTCTTCTTCCTTTCAAATATGCGGCAAGGGACTCGCTCGCTCAGGTATCGACTGAGGGCGGAAGCACCCGGGTTCTTTCACGCGCTCCCTACCAACGGATTTGCGATGTACTCGCCTGCCCTTCGTGCGCTGTCAGCAGAGTTGTCCATCCACGTCAGGGATGAGTAGATGCTCCGCCTCATGGTCCCGCTTCGGAAAGACGCCGCCGTTTTTTTGCAAGATGGCGGCCCGCTTGAAGGAATCCCCGCACTACTAGAGCAATAGGGACGAAGCCCCGCCATTTTACGCGGAAGCCGACGTCCCATTTCCATGGTTGCCGGACTTAAATCGTGAGATGTTCGACGATCTCCGTGGCCGGAGCGTCTGCCAAGGGGGGAACCGATCGGGTTGCGACGTCGTCATGCAGGCAGGCTCACGGTTCGTCGTGATTGGGCACCGGGAATGAGATTCGAGAAAAAGGAAACTGTCAAGCCGGACGGCAGGTATCTGGTGTACTACCATTTTCCTGACACCGCGAGCGAGACGCAGGCTACGGCGTTCGCCAATGCGGAGACGGAACCGGCTTCGCCCGCGGCACAGAAGGATGTTTCGGAACCTCCGTCGTCCACAGAACCGAGCCCTGAGCGCCAGGCAGGGGCCTGAACGGCCGCTGGGAAATCCGCCCAAAGGACAGGCAGCGTGTCTGAACTTCGCTGGAATCCGGTTCTTGAAGAGTGGGTTATCACGGCGACGCAGCGTCAGGACCGCACGTTCTTCCCGCCACCCGACTACGACCCGCTCGCTCCAACCCGGCCAGGCGGGTTTCCAACAGAGATCCCGACCGCAACCTATGAGATTGTGGTCTTCGAGAACAAGTTTCCGTCGCTGCGTAGAAACGCGCCGGATCCGTCCGTGCAGGGAACCGAACTTACGCCGGTCGCGCCCTCCTTCGGCATCTGTGAGGTCGTCTGTTATACACCGGAAGCGGACGCGGAGCTTGCGACGCTGCCTCTCAGAAAGGTCGAAGAGCTCATCTACGTTTGGGCGGACCGGTTTGAAGCGCTCAGCGCGCGTAACGATATCAAGTACGTGTTCATCTTCGAGAATAAGGGTCGTGAGATCGGCGTTACACTCGCACACCCACATGGCCAGATATACGCGTACCCCTATGTGCCGCCGATCCCGGCTCGGGAACTGTCGGCCGCACGGCGCTACCACGAGCGGACGGGACGAGATCTGCTTGGCGACGTTCTCGACCAGGAGATTCGGGACGGCAGGCGCATCGTCGCGCAAAACGAAGACTTTGTCGCCGTCGTGCCATTCTTCGCGCGATATCCCTATGAGGTCCACATCTTATCGAGATCCATGCGACCCGCGATCGTAGACTTCAGTGGTTCCGAGAAGAGCTCCCTGGCGTCGCTGATGAAAGTGGTGATGGAGAAGTACAACAACCTTTGGAAGCGCTCCATGCCGTACATAATGGCGATGCATCAACGGCCGAGCGATGGCGACAGCGATCAGTATCACTACTACCGGTTCCATATCGAGTTCTATCCACCGTATCGCACACCCGACAAGCTTAAGTATCTCGCAGGATCCGAGGCAGGCGCAGGCGCTTATATCAACGATACGCATGCCGAAACTACCGCGGCGACGCTGAGAGATACGCCGCCACAGGGTTGATGAAAGGAGAACGGGATTTGAAGCGGATAAACAAGGTAGTCCTGGTTGAACCCCGCGCCCCCGGCTACCACGTATACAGCCGGGTTGCGCTGCCCCGCCTGGGACTGCCGCAACTGGCGTCCATCATGAAGCGAGGCGGGTATGCCGACGTCACGATCTACTGTGAAGACCTAGCGCCGCTCAACTACGAGGACATCTGCCGCGCGGATTTCGTCGGAATCTCCACCACGACATCGACCGCCATGGCCGCTTACCGTCTTGGCGCATTGGTAAAGCAGAAGAACCCTGAGGCAATCGTTGTGATCGGCGGCGTTCACGTAACATTCATGCCGGACGAGCCGTTCAGCGAGAGCTTCTGCGAACAGTGGAAAATTCCCTATCCTGTCTGCGACCACGTGATAAAGGGAGAAGCGGAAGAGATTATCCTGCCGCTCATGGAGAGCTACGAGGTCGGAGAGCCGCCGGCGCGCATCCTCGGCACGACCCTGCGAAACGACTTCAGTGAACGGATCGACTACAAGAAAACGATCCAGAACATCGACGATCTACCGTTCCCGGACCTGAACTGTATTGTCGGCAAGGAAAACATGCAGATCGCTCCGGTCCTCACGTCACGCGGATGCCCGTTCGACTGCACGTTCTGTTCTGTCATCGAAATGTTCAGCCAGAAGATGCGCTATCGCTCCCTGGACCCGAACGATCCGAGCAGCGTCATCAGTGAGTTGGTACAGCTGCGAAGCAGCAAGTTCGGCTCGTTATTCTTCTACGATGACAACTTCAATGCGCATAACAAGCGAACAAAGGAGCTGCTGGAGAATATGATCCGTGCGGACGTTGTGCCGAAGGCCTGGACGGCGCAGGTACGCGCAACCGAGATCGTGCGGGACCGCGAGCTGTTGAAACTGATGCAGCGAACGAACTGCATCATGCTCTACCTGGGTCTCGAGTCGGTAAATCCTCAGACGCTGATCGAGTACAACAAGAAGCAGAGTGTCGAGCAGATTGTCGAGGCAATTAAAATCCTGCGAGAGTACGGGATACGAGCCCACGGAATGTTCGTTTTTGGAGCCGACGGCGATACGCCGGAATCGATTCGCTATACGGCCGACTTCGTGATCAAGCACGATATCAGCACGGTCCAGTTCATGATCCTGACGCCGCTGCCGGGCACTCGCTACTTCCAGCAGCTCCACGATCAAGGTCGTATCTTCGACTACGACTGGAGCCGCTACGACGCCCATCACACGGTCTACTGGCCGAAGAATATGAGTCCGTACGAGCTGCAGATCGAGACGTTCGAGGCGATGCGCAGGGTCTACTCATGGGGCCGCATCGTCAAGCCCGTGTTTCAGGGAAACTATCTTACAAGCTTCTTCCGGTATTATGGGCACAACCTGGTCGAAAAGCACAAGACCAAGACGGCGCTTTACGAAGAGACACTGCCGCGCACGGTAATGGCTCAGAGCGACTATCGAGAGGCAAAGCAGCTTATCAAACTGGGCTGACCGCTGCTATCCCTTGTGTTTCCGGGACACTTCATCCATCACCTGAAGCAGAGACCTGGCATCGAGATATTTCGGATCGGTCTTCTTCAGCACGTTGCCTTTAGAATCGAGAAACATAACGACCGGAATGGTTCCGATCCGGTATTTCTTGATCAGTGCGGTCTGGTTGTCATAATTCACAAGTACCGGGACAAACTGTTTCGAGCGCTCGACAACGGCCTTGTCCTGGTACGTCGTCTTCAGCATCTGCTTGCAGGGCCCGCACCAGGGCGCCCAGAAGTCCACGAAGATGATCTTGTGCTCCTTCGCGGCAGTCTTCTTTGCGTCGTCAAGTGACTCCGTCCAGGCGATCGGTCCATGCGCCTTTGCGGCGTCTTCACGCGCCCGCGCGACTTGCGCCAGGCAGCAAACGAGAAGCGCGGCTGCAACAGCGCGCCCGCAGTTCGGCAGATTTCTCATCTCAATCCCTCTCTTCCCGTTGTTATGAAGTAACTCCGCAGTGTCCGGTGGTTCCGTACCTTGTCGGTGTCGTCATAGACCAGGTCGGCTACCATGGACAACTCTTGTACTCCGCATAGACTCGCTTATAGACCTGGTTCGTCTGGCCTGCAATCACATCCCAGTTAAATACGGTCTCGACTCGCTCGGCCGCGCGAGCCGCCATCTCCTGTGCCAGCTGAGGGTTGTGCAGGACGCGCAGCAGGCCCCACGCCAGGCTCTCACTGTTGTTCGTCCACGTTATAGTTCCCGTGACATCGGCGTCGACCACTTCCGGAAGTCCGCCGGAATCAGACACGACCACGGGCGTGCGCGCTGCCATGGCCTCAAGAGCGACGATGCCGAACGGCTCGTACAGGCTGGGGAAGCAGGCCACATCTGACACCTTATAGAGCCGCAGTAGTGCGTCGTCTGGGATGAACCCTGTAAAATAGATGTGGCGCGCCATACCCAGGGTGTTTGCCTGGTCCACGAGATGCTGCCGATAGCCACCTCCCGCAATGACGAGCTTCGCATCGTGATAGCCTGCGCGCACTCTCGGCAGGGCGTCGATCAGCACCTGGCATCCCTTTTCGGGTACGCCTCGGCCAACGAACATGATGATCTTCTCGTTCTGTGCGGCAAACTGGTTCCGGAATGCCCGCGCCTCCTCCGGAGGAAATTCGAAGTCGAACTTTTCAGCATGGATGCCGTTATAGATGACGTCAAGTTTGTCGGCCGGACCGTGCAGCGCGTATCCTACCTCGCCTTTCATAAATCTGGAGCAGACGATAACGCGCCAGGCCTCTGTTACAAGATTGACCTCGATCGAATTGATATAGCGCGAGATTTCCGAATGTATTCCGCTGTTGCGCCCGAACTCCGTCGCGTGAATTGTCGCCAGAAGCGGAATCTTGTAGCGGTGCTTGAGCTCGACGCCGGCAAAGTAGGCAAGCCAATCGTGAGCATGGAGCACTATGGTTTCAGCTTCCGGCAATCTCTTCGGGTCTCGAAGGCTCTTTCTTCGGGTCAGCCACCCGCGAATGAGCGAGTCCGCGCGATCCCTCATGGCCGCATTGAGCTGATGGACCCAATGAATAAAGTCTTTGTGGCCGCCGGGCGCATCGTAAGCAGCGACCCGGTGGATATGCACGTTGCGGAAAACCTCTTCCGCCGGAGCACCGGGAAAATCGCACGTGACGACATGTACCTCAATGCCCGGCAGCTCAGCTAACGACCAGGACAGCTCCTCGACATGGCGCGCGATGCCGCCGACGATCTTCGGTGGGTATTCCCACGACAGCATAACTATGCGCAAGGGGCGGCTCCTATTGAGTTGCGGTTGAATCAGCGGCGGCACTCGAGGTGTGGTGGCGGCGCCCAACTAAGGGCGCCGTCACATCGAGCTAGTCAGCGCAATAATCTGTCGAACGGCCTGTCGCAAGTTCTACACAAACGGGCGACCTTCCTTCCGGCCCGCCGTCTCTGCAGGGCCATTCAGTGCTCTGCCGTGAGATCGACACGCGTGCGGCGATCTCACGGCAGGAAACCGCTAACCGCGCAACGAAATCGAACACGTACCGCCGGCAGAGGCGGAAAACCGGGCGAGCGCTTGTTTCGTAAACTGCGATGAGACGACGGGTTGTCGTGGGAGTACACGCGGTGCAGAGAGTCTGGTCGTTAAACAGAGTTGCTAACCGCCAAACGGCGCCGGCTGCACGCTCTCGCGGACGAAACAATTAGTAACGGTGTCGACCAAGGGATATGGACATGAACGATAGCTATCGGGCAACGCTGATCATCGTGGGCCTGTTCCTTGTCGTTACGCTTGCGAGCTGGCGGCTGCTGCAGTTGGAGGCCGCAGGCGCACAGACCCGCCCCGGTCATTCCGCGGTCGTCGAGAGCGAACCTGTGTCGTCGCCATCTCCGTCCGACGCGCCCGCGGCACGTCCAAAGCCGGCCGGCAAGGTCCCCGTCGTCGAGCTTATCGACGCTGCCAGGCGAGGAGACATCGGCGCGGTCCTTAATCTGGTGGGCGAGGGCGTCAACATCAACGGCATTGGCCCGGATGGCCTGACGCCGCTGATCTCCGCGATACGGCAGGGGAGCGCGACACCAGCGCTGATCGAACAGCTCCTTCGGGCCGGGGCGGACGCCGCCGCAAAGGACGGCAAAGGTCGCGACGCGCTGACATGGGCTGTGGACAAGGACGATGTGGGCGTAATCGGAGCCCTCTTGAAGGGCAGCCGCCATCTTGCCGGCCAGGCGGTAGAGGCTCTCTGCTATGCGGCCGGTCAGAACCACGTTGAAGCGCTTAAGGCTCTCCTTGACAATAATGTGGATATTAACGGGGTAGACAAGCGAGGACGCACTGCGCTCTCCTCCGCGATTAAAGAGGGCGACCCGGACACAGTGCGCTTCTTGCTCGAACACAGCGCGGACCCAAATCAAAAGTACGCCGACGGGACGACGCCGCTCCTGCTCGCCGTCGCACGAGGTAAGCGCGATGTGATCCAGGCCGTCGCGGAGAAGGTCGCTAACGTCAACGAGCGAAACAGTAAAGGTGAGACGGCCCTCATGCAGGCCGTCCGCGCGGGAAACGCCGAGGCAGCCGGCGCCCTTATCGATTCGAACAGCGATGTCAACTCCGCCGATTTTGAGCTTACCACTCCTCTCATGGTGGCAGCCGCCGCCGGACAAAATGAACTTGTCCAGACGCTCCTCGCAAAGGGTGCAAATGTGCGAGCGGCGGACAGCAAGGGAGAGACGGCGCTCACGATGGCGCACAAGAGCAGCCACGGCGATACGGCGGACCTGCTGGCAAAGGCCGGTGGTTCGGAGGACGGATCGCCGTAGTCTGGTCTATTGACGAACTGGTCGGAATGACTGACGTAGCGTCGGGCTTGCCCGTAACTCGTCCGTACGGATGGGCCGCCGTGCCCGTCATGAATGTATCGGGTTAGCGGCCCTTGCCGGGAGAATAGGCAGCCATGAGCAGAGCGGGACAGGTAACCGGCGCAGTCCTCCTTGTGATCGTCGGAGTCATGGTCTTTGCGGGGTGGCGGCTATACGATCGTGCGGTCCGGGTGCATTCGCGGCAGACGCTGGGGGAAGCGCTCATCGAGGCGGTCGACCATCACTCTGCAAGCCGCGCAAGCGAACTCATCGCTCAGGGCGCGGACATCAACGTACGGGAGCAACAGAGTGATCGTACTCCCCTGATGGCTGCGGCAGATAGTGCCGATGCCGTGCTCATTACGCTTCTTCTGGAGCACGGTGCGGAGATCAATACCACCGATGCAATGGGTGCGACACCGCTGAGCCATCTGCTTGCAAGCAAGCACGCGACGCTGAGCATGGTCAAGCCGCTAGTCTCGAATACGGTAGCCGCCAGGTATATGCAGCGCAACGCCACGTCGCAGCTTGAGCTTGCCATACAGACTCACGATCCGCAGATAGTTGGCCTACTGTTGGACGCCGGAGCAAACCCGGGTCAGATGGACATGGGTGGCAGGTCGATCTTGATGGAAGCAGTCCAGGCGGATGACCTTCCCGTCGTGAAGCAGCTGGTCGCATATGGCGCACTTTCAAAGTCTCGGGCGGGCCTTGCCGGGCCGCCCCTCCACGCCGCACTCAATTTGGGCGACGACGCGCTGGCGCAATACCTTGTGACCCATCGGGCAGATCCCAACAGCCTGGATCGCAACGGTGACACCGCGTTGATAGCGGCCGTTCAGAACAACCTTCCCGCCAGTTTTGCAGCGCTGCTCGCACGTGGGGCCAGAGTAAACGCTGCAAACAAGAAAGGTGAGACTGCGCTGATCGTCGCCGCGCGAGAGGGCCGCCGTGAGATGGTAAACGCGCTTCTGCAGAGAGCCGCGGATACTTCGCGGCGAGATTCAACGACCAGAACCGCGCTCGCCTGGGCAAAAGATCAGGGCTTTGGAGATATCGAAATCACGCTGAGGAATGGCGGAGCGATGCAATAGTGCGTGAAAGGGGCCTTATACAGCCATGCCGCCGTCGACATTGAGCCCGCTTCCAGTGAGGAAAGAGGCCTCATCCGAGGCAAGGTAGAGTGCGGCGTAAGCGACATCGTCGGGCCGACCGATGCGCCCGAGTGGCTGCCTCGATTCGAACGCCTTGCGGGCGGCGACAGGGTCTGGTGAAGCATCGATTCGCTCGCGCAGCGAGGGCGTTTCGATTGTGGCCGGCGCCAGGTAGACGCACCGGATGGATTCTCCCGCATGATCGAGAGCCACGGCGCGAGTGAGGCCGATAACGCCACCTTTGGCCGCCGAATAGACCGCGCGATTGACGATTCCGATCGCGCCCGCGATCGACGCCATGTTAATGATGACGCCCCCACCCTGTTCACGTAACAGGGGTATGCCGTACTTGCAGCCTAGGAAGACGCTTGTCAGGGTCGTCGCGATCTGAGCGTTCCAATCCTCGATGGAGGCCTCCTCCACGCGCCCCTGCTTCACGATTCCCGCATTATTGAACAGGATATTCAACTTGCCGTAGGCGGCGATGGTCTCCCGAAACATTCTTTGGACATCGTCGGGCAGCGAGACATCCGCCCGAATCTCGAGTGCCTGGCCACCGTCATCGCGTATGACGTCGGCCGTCTGGCGGGCTGTCCCCTCATTCACGTCAACGACTGCGACCTGCGCGCCCTCCTTGGCGAACAGCTGAGCCGTCGCTCGTCCAATTCCGGCGCCGGCCCCCGTAATCAATGCGGTCTTGCCCGCCAGTCGCATATGGCATCTCCTCAACAGTGAGTTCGGCGCTGCCGAGCGCGCGCCCAGGACACATGGATCGTCTGGTCGGCGTCTGCTACTTCGGAGGGCGCATCAGGGGAAACAGCACGACGTCACGAATCGATTCCGCGCCTGTCAAGATCATGGCAAGCCGATCGATGCCGATCCCCAATCCGCCCGTGGGAGGCATGCCGTATTCCAGCGCCATGAGAAAGTCTTCGTCCATGGGATGGGCTTCCTCATCACCAGCGTCCTTCTGCTCCACCTGACGCTCGAATCGTTCGCGCTGATCGATGGGATCGTTGATCTCGGAGAACGCGTTGCCTAGCTCCTGCGTCACGACGTACACCTCAAACCTGCGCGTCAGCGAGGGGTCGTCGCGCCGCTTCTTTGCCAGCGGCGAGGTTTCTGTTGGAAAGTCCGTAATGAAGGTCGGCTGAATCAGGTTCGGCTGCGTGTACTGTTCGTGAAGTTTCTCGATCAGGCCACCCAGCGTGGTCTCTCGGTCGAGATCGAATGTCACGCCAATCCTGCGGCATCCGCTCTTTGCACGTTCGAGCGTTGCGAACTCGTCGGGTTCGATCCCGGCATACTGGCGTATTCCCTCGAGCATCGGTAGACGCCGCCAGGGTCCAGCGGAGAGGTCGATCGAATCGCCTAGATACGGTATGGAAGGCGTACCGTTAACAGCGGTGCATACCGACACGTACATCGCCTCGACCAGCCCCATCATATCGTCCAGGTCGGCGTACGCCTGGTACAGCTCCAGCATTGTGAACTCTGGACTATGCCTCGTGGAGACGCCCTCATTGCGAAAGACGCGGCCGATCTCATAGACCCGATCGAATCCGCCAACGATCAGCCGCTTCAGGTAGAGCTCGAGCGAAATCCTAAGCTTGAAATCGTGGTCGAGTGCGTTGTGGTGGGTGGTAAAGGGCCGCGCATACGCGCCCCCGGCAAGCAGCTGCAGGACAGGCGTCTCGACCTCGATGAAGTCTCTGCCATCGAGGAATCGCCGAATGGCGGAGACCAACCTGCAGCGTTTGGCAAGTATTTCCTTCGCGTCCGGGTTGGCCAGCAGGTCGAGATACCGGTGCCGATAGCGCTCTTCTCGGTCCGTGAGCGCGTTGTGCACGACGCCGCTTTCGTCCTGCTTTCCGAACGGGACCGGCCTGAGCGCCTTTGTAAGTAGGACATAGAACTTGACGTGGATACTCGGCTCGCCGGCTCGAGTTCTGAACGGGTAGCCTTCGACGCCGATCATGTCGCCGAGATCAAGGTCGCTGAATGCTTCGAACTGCGCTTCGCCTATCTCGTCCCGTCGAACATAGATCTGAACCCTTCCCGTTTCATCGCGGATGTCGGCGAACGTTACCTTACCCTTGGAGCGCGCCGCGGTAATCCGCCCGGCGACTCGAACCACCTGCATCTCGCGCGCGTTGTCAGGCAGGTCCCAATGCGCGGCACCCGCGTTTACGATCTGCTCCGGAGTGTGCGTGCGGTCGTATCGCTCGATGTCAAACGGGTTTTCGCCTCTGGCCTTTAGCGCGTTCAGCTTATTCAGCCTGATCGCTCGCTGGTCGGTCTCATGGTGTGATTCCGGCTCGCTCACAACGGGTTCCTACTACTTCCGTATTTTGTCGATGCGATAGTTGAGCAGTCCATTTGGAGCGTGAATACGGACGGTGTCGCCCGGCCGCTTGCTGACGATCGCCTCGCCGATTGGCGACTCGTCCGAAATCATATCGTTATCGGGATCCGCTTCAACGGAACTGACAAGAGTCAGCTCCCATTCGTCGTCAGTATCAAGATTGGTCATCGAAACAATGGACCCGATCCCGATGTAGTCGGTGGGGATGTCCTCATCGCTCAGTACCTGAGCGACCTGCAGCACTCTGCGAATATCGGAGATCTGGCTCTCGACGAGCGCCTGCTCGGTCTTGGCATCCTCGTACTCCGCGTTTTCGGTCAAATCTCCGAACTGCTTCGAGTCGCGAATCCGTTCGGTGACCTCGCGGCGCTGCACTTTCTGCAGGTGATCCAGTTTATGTTCGAGTTTTTCACGGCCTCGCGGTGTCAATACCAGCTCAGCATCCTGCGACATACCGGATTCTCCTTTGACCCTGCCCTGGTGGGAAACGTTCAGTTAAACTAGTCTTTAGACAAATACGTTAAACCGCCGCCCATATGCGCCCACCAAGCGCAATTCAGCCTCCGCTATAAGCCGATCGGCGATTTATGAAATAGGGTCGGCAAGTATAGCATGCTGTGTCATCTAATGTCAATTGTTGCTTGAGCGAGAACATCCGTGCGAAGTAACGATGCTGGGTCGGCGTGAATAAGGAAGGAGTTCTTTGTGGTGGCGCGCTCAGTAACTCCGCGATCGGCTGTGGCGGCATCGGTTATGGGGGACAGAATAGCTATGGCCACAACGATGCATGGTTGAGCCCTGCGGGGGCTTATAACGGAGCTGGAGGGCAGCCGTCGAGCGTGGCCCTGGCCGCTGTACCGCGCGTTGCGGGAACAATCCTGATCACGGATGCGACCTACTACGGCGCTCTGCCGGATGTGACTAACCAGAGTGGACTTACCGTGCTGGTCAATTTGAACGCGGTATTCGGGCGCCAATCTGCCGGCAACTACAAGGTAGCTCCGGTTCTGACGAGCCGTTGCTAATCGGAGCCTCGATCCGGAACTGGGAACTCAACCGAGACTCGAGCGCCGCCCTCAGCGCGGTTGCTGTACGTGGTGCTTCCTCGAAGGTCGAAGCGGCTGAGGCTGTCGATAAGTTCAAGCCCCGTGTTCGCCGCGGTATGAGGGTCGAACCCGTCTGGGAAACCTGGACCGTTATC
>JBBQVV010000031.1:0-27263 GCA_038211235.1 Chthonomonadales bacterium
GTCTCGTTAGCGGATACTGCATTATCCACGCCGCGATGACTTCCTTAGATTGGCCTCGATCGCGGCTACGTAAAGATCCTGCCGCCGCCGCCGATTACATGGTATAAATGAAAGTACACCATCGGCGGTTCGGCGGGGTGCCGGCCCTGCGAGGAATCCCGCTTTGACGACAAGTCGGCACTTTTTCCTGCGGTGGTACAACGACCTAACCGCGCGAAGCATAACGCTGGGACTGTACGATGTTGAGTGCTGGTTTCTAGACATTGAAACAGTGGTTCGAGTCAAGCGGGCCGTCTGCCGGCCGAAGGACTTAGAGGCCCTGGCGGAGCTGGAAGGGATCCTTGACGAAGAGTGATGCTTCTATCTTGTAACGATTTGTAGTTCGTAGACTCTAAACAGTTACCGCCGGACGAAAGGCCGAGATGGTCGCGCAGTGTACCGTTCGGGCAAGCTGATAGATGATGTCACGACTTTGACTTGGCTTACTATAGGAGACTTCCCGTAGGATGATCGACCTAAACAGGTTTCGGAGTTCCCGGGCGTTGGCGCTCTGGGCGTGCGCGCCGCTATTTGCAGCGCTACTGGGCGCGGCCGCCGCGATACCTGCCGCTAAATCGGCTCAGATTCGCATTCGCTATAACCGCGACGTGCGCCCGATCCTGGCGGAGAACTGCTTTACCTGCCATGGGCCCGACTCGGCGGCGCGCAAGGCAGGTCTCAGGCTCGATAAACTTGCGGAGGCCACGATGGACCGCGGCGGCCACGCCGCAATCGTGAAGGGCAAACCCGAAGCGAGCGAGGTCGTACGGCGAATAACCGGGCAGGGCTCCATCATGCCGCCTGCGGCCGGGCATAAGAAGCTTACATCGCAGCAGGTCTCCGTGCTGAAGCAGTGGATCGCTCAGGGCGCGGAGTATGAGCTCCACTGGGCTTACCAGCTTCCTGTCCGTCCGGCGCTTCCTGCGGTACGAAACAGCGCGTGGGTCCGCAATCCTATCGACCGGTTTATCCTCGCTCGTCTCGAAAAAGAGGGCATTGCCCCCGCGCCTGAAGCCGATCGTCGCACGATTGCGCGCCGCTTGAGCCTCGATCTCGTCGGTCTGCCGCCGGATCCCGCCGACGTCGAGGGGTTCGTCGGCGACAAATCACCGAACGCGTACGAAAAGCTAGTCGACAGGTATCTTGCCAGCCTGCACTGGGGCGAACATCGCGCCAGGTACTGGTTGGACGCGGCGCGCTATGCCGACACCAACGGCATCCACTTCGACAACTACCGTGAGATCTGGTCCTACCGCGACTGGGTGATCCGCGCCTTCAACCAGAACATGCCGTTCGACGAGTTTACGGTCGAGCAGCTGGCCGGCGACCTGCTTCCGAACCATACCATGGATCAGGAAATAGCCACCGGATTCAACCGCTGCAATATAACGACGAACGAGGGCGGCGCCATTGAGGAGGAGTACAAGGTCCTCTATGCCCGCGACCGAACGGAGACGACTTCGCAGGTCTGGCTCGGCAGCACGCTCGGATGCGCCGTCTGCCACGACCACAAATTCGATCCGTTCCTCCAAAAAGACTTCTACTCCATGTCCGCGTTTTTCAATAACACCACGCAGCCTGTGATGGATGGTAACATCCAGAACACGCCGCCGGTCATCATCGTTCCACGCGAAGAGGATCGAGGGCGGTTCACAGCCATCGGGTCGGAGATCGCGGCAGCCCGCAAGAAAGCGGAAGACCGCAAGCAGCAGGCAGGCGCGGATTTCGGCCGATGGTCATCCACTGTGGACCGCGCCGCACTCGTCTCCACGCTGCCGACGGACAAGCTGTCGTTCCATGCCAGCCTAGCCGAAGGCCAGGGTCGAAGCCTCCAGGCGACATTGGGCGGCAGCGCGATCACGCTGACTGCGCTGGCCGATCCGAAATGGGCCGATGGCGGCGCCGTCTCTCCGAAGGCGTTTCAGCGTGCCCCGGGGTCCTCGGTCGAGGTGCCGACAGCGGGGGATTACGATCGGAACCAGGCATTCAGTTGCGCGGCGTGGGTGAAGATACCTGCGGCGGACACCGGCGGGGCGATCGTTTCGCGCATGGACGACCAGCACGACTACCGAGGGTGGGACCTCTGGCTGGAGGGCGGCCGCGTCGGCACGCACATCATAAACAAGTGGCCGGCTAATGCGCTCAAGACCGTGACGAACGATCCGCTGACGCCGGGAACTTGGCATCACGTTTGCATTACCTACGCCGGAACCGCGAACACTTCCGGCGTACACGTCTACGTGGACGGAACCGCGCGCCCGACCTCCGACCAGGCGAACATGCTGAAGGACACCATCCGGACGCAGGTGCCATTCAAAATCGGCCAGCGCAGCACCACGGCAGGGGTGGACGGCACCTCGATTCAGGACGTCCGTCTCTACGGCAAAGCGCTCTCCGCCGAGGACGTCACTTTGCTGGCGCGAGGCACGAGAGCATCGTACCTGCTTTCGCGGGGAACAGCACAACTCGCTCCCGCGGACAAGGAAGAGCTGTTTACCTGGTGGCTGATCGGCTCAGACGCCGCCTATCGCGATCTGTCCGGCAAGGCAGTCGCGCTGGAGAATGAGGAGCGTGCCATCCGCGGGCGCGGCACCGAGGCGCACGTCATGCACGAGCGGAGCGAGGATGCGATGGCCTACCTGCTCGCACGGGGCGAATATGACAAACGCAAAGAGAAGGTGACTCCGCTTACGCCCGGCGTGCTGCCGCCGCTCCCTGCCGACCTGCCGAAGAACCGGCTCGGGCTCGCGAAATGGCTGGTGCGTCCGGAGCATCCGCTCACGGCACGCGTGACCGTCAATCGGTTCTGGCAGGAGCTCTTCGGGCAGGGAATCGTTGTAACGACCGGGGATTTCGGCGTTACCGGGTCGCCTCCGACACATCCGGAGCTGCTCGACTGGCTTGCAGTTGAATTCCGCGAGCAGGGGTGGGACATCAAACGCTTCTTCAAGCTATTGGTGACATCGGCGACGTACAGACAATCCGCCATTGTAACACCGCGGAAGAGCCTGATGGATCCGAAGAACAAGTTGCTTTCGCGCGGTCCGCGGTTCCGAATGGATGCCGAGATGGTGCGAGACTACGCGCTGGCCGCGAGCGGTCTGCTAAGTCCAAAGATCGGCGGACCGAGCGTTCATCCATATCAGCCTGCTGGAGTGTGGGAGGCCGTCGCCATCATTGGCAGCAATACAAGGGACTATAAGCAGGATATGGGAGAGAGCCTCTATCGCCGAAGCATGTACACGCTCTGGAAACGCTCCGCACCACCCGCGTCTCTCGACATCTTCAACGCGCCGTCCCGAGAGGTATGCACGGTCCGCAGGGAGCGCACCAACACGCCGCTCCAGGCGCTGGTCACTCTAAACGATGTACAGTACGTCGAGGCAGCCCGAACCCTCGCGCAGCGGGCGCTGAAGGAGAGTGGCGAGACCGACAACGCCCGCATCGATTTCATCGCGCGCCGCCTCCTGGCGAGGCCTTTCCGACCGGACGAGCTTGCGATCGTCAAGCGATCGTTTGCGGACCTGTTCGGCTTCTATTCAGGGCACCCGAAAGAGGCCGCGGAACTGATTTCGACCGGGGACTCAAAGCCCGATGGCCGGCTGAATTCGGAGTCGCTCGCGGCATGGACCATGCTTGCGAACCAGGTGATGAACATGGACGAGGTACTAAACCAATGAGCGATAAGCACGAGCTGAAGCCGTTCGATGCGCGCGGTAACGCGCATCCGGTATTCGACGAGTGGGTGAGGATGGAGACGCGGCGCCAGTTCTTGCGGCGAGGCGCGAATGCTCTGGGCCTGGCATCTCTCGCATCTCTCGGCCTGTTCGACGGGAGCGCGCTGGCCGCGGGCAGGCCGAGTCTCGGCGCGCACGCGGCGCTGCCGAAGCTCGATTTCCCCGCGACCGCGAAGCACGTGATCTATCTTCATATGGTGGGAGGCCCGCCACAGATGGACCTCTACGACTATAAGCCCAAAATGCAGGAGTTCTATGACAAAGACCTCCCGGAATCGGTGCGCAATGGCCAGCGGCTGACTACCATGACCTCCGGACAGGCGCGTTTCCCGATTGCACCATCACGGTACAAGTTTAAGCAGTTCGGAAAGAGCGGAATGTGGATCAGTGAACTGCTCCCACAGACCGCCTCTATTGCCGACCAGATGTGCTTCATTCGCAGCATGCACACGGACGCGATCAACCATGAGCCGGCGATCACCTACATGCAGACCGGCAATCAGGTCACGGGCCGCCCCTGCATCGGTTCCTGGGTATCGTACGGTTTGGGATCGTTGAACCAGAACCTCCCCACGTTCGTCGTGCTGGTGGCGCAGCCAAGCAATACGGAGCAGGTCCAGGCAATATCTGCCCGATTATGGTCGGCGGGTTACCTTCCCGGCGAGCATGCCGGCGTTTCGTTCCGCGCGGCGGGAGACCCGATACTCTATATCAACAATCCGCCGGGCGTGCCGCCGCAGGTACGTCGAACAACGTTGGACGGGCTGAAGTCGCTGAACGAGATCGCGTACAAGACCGTGGGAGACGACGAGACACACACTAGAATCCAGCAATACGAGCTGGCCTTCCGAATGCAGGCCAGCGTCCCGGATTTGACAGATCTACGGAGCGAGCCCGAGAGCACCTATCAGATGTATGGTGAGGCCGCGAAGAAGCCGGGCACATTCGCCAACACCGCGCTCATGGCGCGGCGCATGGTCGAGCGGGGCGTGCGGTTCGTTCAGATCTACTTGAACAACTGGGATACGCACGCTAACGTAGCGGGGCGGTTGCCGATGCAGTGCGTCGACGTCGATCAGGCCTGCAAGGGCCTGATTACGGACCTCAAGAACCGGGGCATGCTCGATGAGACACTGGTCATATGGGGAGGGGAGTTCGGACGCACGATCTACTCGCAGGGCGGCCTGACCCATGAGAACTATGGCCGCGACCACCACCCACGCTGCTACACGATGTGGATGGCGGGCGGCGGCTCGAAGCCGGGGACGGTCTACGGCGAAACCGACGACTTCTCTTATAACATCGTCAAGGATCCCGTGCACGTTCACGATTTCCACGCCACCGTGATGCGGCTGCTTGGAATCAATCACGAGCGCTTCACGTATAACTACCAGGGCCTGGATCAGAGGTTAAGCGGTGTAGAGCCCGCTCGAGTGATAACAGATTTGATAGCGTAACTTTACCCTATTCGCGCAGAACCCGATGCACGAAGGATATGGCGATCGATCCCTCTCCAACAGCGGAGGCCACCCGCTTGATGTTCCCCGAACGCACGTCCCCCACCGCGAACACGCCGGGGAGATTTGTCTCCAGGAGATAGGGAGATCGCGCGGATGTCCACTTCGCGGCTACCAGATCCACGGACGTTAGGTCCGGGCCCGTCTTGACGAAACGCCTCTCGTCGAGCGCAACACAGCCGTCGAGCCAATCGGTGCTTGGCGACGCTCCGGTCATGATGAACACGTGCCGGAAGGGGCGCGATTCGACCGATCCCGTCCGATTGTCCCTCCACAGCATTCGTTCGACGTGCCTGCTGCCTTCGAGAGCGACCAACTCGGTGTTTGTGTGAACGGATATGGCTGAAGTCTCTTCGATCCGCCTGATGAGATAGCTGGACATGGTGTCGGCGAGGTCGCCGGACCGAACGAGCAGGTGTACGCCCCTCGCGGTACGCGCGAGAAACACGGCTGCCTGTCCCGCGGAATTGCCGCCTCCCACCACAACGATCTCGTCACCGCCGCAGACCTGCGATTCCATATGGGTCGCGGCGTAGTAGACCCCGAGGCCCTCATACTGCTGGAGCTTTTCCACCTGCAGCTTCCGGTATTCCGCGCCGGTTGCTATGATGATCGTCCGCGCGTGGATGATCGTGCCATTCCCGATCACGATGGAATAGTGAGTCTGACCGCACTTGAGACGGGCGGCTTCCTTAGCTATGGCGAACTGCGCGCCAAATTTCTGCGCCTGGTTGTAGGCTCTGGACGCTAGCTCCATACCGGAGATGCCGTTCGGAAAGCCGATATAGTTCTCGATTTTTGAACTGGCTCCCGCCTGCCCGCCAGGCGCCATCGTCTCCAGAACCAGGACGTCCAGGCCCTCGGATCCCCCATACACCGCTGCCGCGAGACCCGCCGGTCCCGCTCCCACAACGACGACGTCGCGCACGTGGCCCAGGTCGATCGCATCATTGAAACCCAGGCAGTCGGCGATCTGCTCGTTAGTCGGTCTGCGCAGGACCAACTCACCCCGACATAGAACGACCGGGATGTCATTCGGTCCGACGTGAAATCGATCCAGAAACTCCTGTACATCGTCTTCACGGTCGAGATCGATGTACGCGTACGGATGTCCGTTGCGAGTCAGGAACTCCTTAACGCGTAGTGTCTCTCCGCATTGAAGCGAGCCGATTACGACGGCGTCTCCGGTCCGGTTTGCGATCAATCCCGTTCGCCGGAGGATGAAGGCCCGCATGATGATCTCGCCGAGTTCAGAATCCGTCTGTATTAGAGCGAGAAGGTGTTCACGGTCCATTACGATGATTTCGCCGGACCCGACAACGCGCGCCGTTCCCAACGCTCGGCGGCCGGACACCATATTCATTTCACCGCTGAATTGGCTAGGACCATGAGTCCGGATTTGGTTCTCGGTGTCACCAGTTGCGCGGAACACCTCGACTTCGCCCCGAACGACCACGATGAACGGCGCCTCAATGTCTCCCGCCACGAACAGCACTTCGCCCTGGCTGACCTGGCGGATCTGTCCGTGGGCCGCAATGCGCTCCATCTGGGCCAGGGTCAGAGTGGGAAACATCTGGTCCACTCGCCCCTTCAGGGCTTCTGGAATCGGATACTCGGCGGCGGTGACGGTGTTCATCGTTCCGTCCTTTCGTGTGGTGCGGTCGACCAGTTAACCAGCTCTAATCGACTTCCTCCTCCAGTTAGAAACTGCCGTCCCAAAGTCCTTCATGCCGGCTCCCTTTCCATAAACTCCCGTCACGATCCCGAGAACGCGTGGAACGTTTACAGTTTGCCCGTTGTATTCTGATTGAGAAGCCAACGAACGATTGCGCGGCGGTCCTATGTCGGCACAGTTGAACCTGCGCTCGCGGGTTTGAAAGGAAAGCTAGATGGAGTTACGAGAGGCGCTTAAGGAGCAGTACCATGGCGGGCTGGCGATGCTCTCGGAGTGCGTTGAGAAGTGCCCGGAGGCCATGTGGATCGATGGCGAGCACCCGCGCACGTTCTGGCGAATCGCCTTTCACGCCGCTTTCTTCACGCACCTGTACCTGGGCCCAAACGAGGGGGCCTTTCGCGCCTGGCCAGGACGAAGGGAGGCTATCCACCACTGTTTGTGGGATCGGCCGGCGAATGTCGAACCCTACGAGCTACCGGAGGGCGCCGAAATCTACCGCAGGAACGAGATCCTCGACTACATCCGGTTCGTCGACGCGCTTGTCGACTCCACCGTCGACCAGCTCGACCTCAGCTCCGACGAGACCGGGTTCTCGTGGTACGAGAACATGAGCAAGCTGTCCCACGAGCTCATGAACCTGCGCCATATTCAGGGCCACGTAGGTCAGCTATCCGAGTTGCTGATGGCGAGGGGGATCGATACCGACTGGGTGGCAATGTCCGGCGGGGTGGGGCGTTAGAGGGCTCTCAACCATACAGCGCCCCGGGCCAACCGCATCACGGACAAGCTGCGCTCCTCAGGGACTATGGTCCAGCTCCGGCGTCCCGGCGTGAACGCCTGTCTGAAATGAGCGATGCAATGGGGAACGAGATCATCATCAGAAGCCACGACCCGAGTGGCGTGACAATGAATCGAAATGCGGGCGTCGACTTCGGCGGATTTATCACTGCATCCCCGTAGATTGCAACGGAGCTCAGCGCGACAAACAGCATCACGCAGTAAAGTGTCGTCCGGAATATGTTAGACCGGCTCCTGGACGCTATTCCGGCCCATTGCAGGGCGATGAACGGGGCGAGCACCCAGATCGTAAAAATCGCGATCAAGACCGGTGAACGGTTGCGATGACCGACCCAGAGTTCCGCGCTGACGGAGCCTACGGCGCCCGCTGTTAACAGAAACAGGGCCAAGGCGCGAAGGGGTCCCAGGAACCCAGGATCTTGCCCTTCTTTGTCTGCTGTACCGGTTGACTGCATGGAATCGTTCATGCTCATCGATCTCTCCTGGCGGCGTATGCGTAAACGAACTGAGACCGTGCTTTGCAAATCGCGGGCGAAGCTCGCGCGGAGACACAATGGGTCGGTGCGCACTTCGTTGTGGCGCTTGTCGCGGCAGCGACGGCGAGGAACGCCATACGCTGGGCCGCCGTTCTTCCGACCTTCGGGCCCGACGACACATCGACGTGCGGAAACAGCCCGAAGGAGGCGCAATCAACACGCCGTTGCTTCTTACAGAGTCGTGTCGAAGCGATAGGTGCCTGATTGGAGCGCAATGACCAGCCTCCCGGGCTCTTCCCGCAGCTTCCGCAGACCGTTCGCCCGCGATAACGATACGCCGCTCTCACGCGCCGCTTCTGCATCGCGCGTAGGGAGGGCGAGCGTCGCCATCGTGTTCGGCGGCACGCTGACGGTGAGCGCAACGTGGTCCTTTTTGCGCGTCCAGGCGACCGCAATTCGGCCGTAGAGTGAATCGTACGTCGCCGCAACATGGTCCAGTTCGGGGTCAGCCGCGATCATGGGACGAATCACGAACTGCTGGAAGCCCGCCTGGTCCGGCTTTTGAGTAATGCCGGCGAGCCCTTCAATAAACCAGGCGCCGATGAAGAGATAGGAGCTATGCAGCCGTGAGCCGCCTACGTCCCACTGCTCCGGAAACGTCGTTAGGCCTTGCTTCAGAAAGTCTCCCCAGCTCGGGTAGTCCTCCTTCGTCGCCATGGAGTAGAGCAGCTCTGGCCGGCCGGCGTCAAGCAGCGTCCGAGTCAGGAGTGCGCCGCCGGTGATCCCGGCGTGGATGTGCCCGGCGCGATGCACCAGGATCTCATCCTCCAACCGCTTCCAAACGGCCGGACGAACGCTCTCCGGAGGTACCTCTGCCAGGAGGGCCATCGCCTGGTATCCCTGGTCGCCGTTAGCATAGTCATTAGTCGCAGCGCGGAAGAAGCGCGCATGGATCGCCGTCCGTACTTGAGTGGCGCGTGCTTGATAGCCGGCGGCTGCATCCTTCTCGTTTAGTACATGCGCCACATGAGCCGCCGTTTCCAGCGCATATGCCCAGTAACAGTTGTTGAAGCAGAGGGTCTCCGGTCTGTCGCCGTTCACGCCGTGCGCACCCGGCCAGAGCCAATCGCCGAGGAAGTCCCACTCGCCGCCCCAGCGGACCAGCAGATCGTCCTTGGACTTCGTCTCGAGAAACGCAAGCCAGCGCTGCATGGTCCGGAAGTTATCCCTTAGTATTCGTGTGTCTCCGTAGCGGAGATATACTTCCCACGGCAAGTGAACGCAGAATCCCTGCCACGACGGCCCACCACCGCCCCAATAAGTTGGCGCCGTATAGGGCAGGTTGCCGTCCGGCGCCTGAACGTCACGCCAGTCTTCCGCCCACTTCGTGTAAAATGCACCCATCTTGTAGTTATTCAGAGCCATCTGCGTGGTTGCGTGGGCGTCGCCGCCGTAACCCATTCTCTCGCGCTGCGGGCAGTCCACCACATAGCCTCCGAGACTCAGATTCTCGAACGACCAGAGCGTGGTCTTATAGATCTGGTTAAGCAGAGGATTGGAAGATTCAAACTGCGCGGCGCGCTGATAATCCGAGCGGACGAGCCAGCCGCGAATCTGATCGAGGTCCGGTCTGGACCGCAGTCCGCGGACGGTGATCCAGCGCCCGACGCCGTAGTTGAATCGATTGCGAAAGACGCCGTATCCCGAGGGACCGATAATGTAGGCGCTGTGGAGCTTGTGCGTGACCGGAGCGTCACTCCGCTCCGAAAACTCAAAGTCGATCCGGTCACCCGGACTTCCGTGTACCGGACACTCAATCCACCCGGCGAACTCTACTCCCATATCGATCCGGCTGCTGTCATCCGTCAGCTGCTCGACACCCTGCGGTGCGATCTCCCGGACAAGACGATTTGGTTCCAGCCGCTCCGCGGAAATAGCGACGTTCGGCTGAAATTCCTGCGCGGGCCGCCATGCTCGATCGTCAAGAGACGCCAGATTCCAGCCGGGAACCTCCTTGCGCGCATCGTACTCCTCGCCGCCGTAGTTCATGAAGTCCCAGACGCCAAGCAGGCGGTTCGGACTCGGATGCGTCTTCCACGTCTTATCGGTAACGATCCGGATCTGAGTCCCGTCCGTCAGAGCGACCTCAGCCTGTCCGATCGCCATCGGCGTCGCAGGGCGCTCAGGGTGTTCGGGCGACAGGTAGTGGGGGAAAATGGACCATGAAACTCCGAGCCATAAGGCGATCACGTTCGTTCCGGGGCGCAACAGCTTTTCAACCTCGTAGGTTACATATCTGGTGCGCTTTGTAAGGTCCGAGACACTTGGCGCCAGTACCTCGTCACCGGCGCGGATTCCATTGACGTACAGTTCGTGATAGCCGATCGAGGCGACATAGACGACAGCGCGCGCGGCCGACGCCTTCAGCTCGAAGCACTTTCGAAGCCAGGGATCGGGAACGGTGTTCTCATGGACAATGTTGTTTGGCCGCGACGGCGGATGAGCAAACAGATCGGCGGTTCCGATCCATCGCGCCTTCCAGTCCTCGGGATTAAGAAGACCCATCGTCCAGCGGGCGGGTTCGCTCCATCCGGACTGATCGCCGTGCTCGTCTTTGACTCGCACCCTCCACCAGCACTCTGCGCCGGAACTGAGAGGCAGTCCTGCATATTCGATATTGACGGATTGGTTCGACGCTACACTGCCGGTGTCCCACAGGTCGCCTTTTCCCTGATCGAGAAGCGCCCGGCTGCTCGCGACGAGCACGCGATACCCGGTCTGGAGTACTCCACGTGCGTCCGAATCTGACACGTCGAGTCGCCAGCTTAGTCGTGGTCGCGCGATGTCGAGACCAGGTGGGTCGACAAGATACTCGCAAGTCAGACCCACTGGCGACGGTGTGCTCGACGCAACGTGGAACAGTAGCGGTGCGAAGGCGTGAAGATGTTTCCGCCATACCAGCCACTCGTGTGAGCCGGGCCCGCTGAACCAGACATTTCGGATGCCCGCCAGGTCCAGCCCAGCGTGCGCCCGCTCACATATCGGGTAGAGTCCGTCGCCGACCCCGCAGCCGATCCAGAGCAGACGAATCTTACGGTTGGCCGCCTGGGGATCGGCAAGTGGACCGCTTCCGGCGTCGAAGCCGCCGATTGCTCCGCTGAAACAGCCGATCCACCGAAACCTGTCCAGGTGCTGGAGACCCAGGGCGAGCGCCTGGCCGCCTCCCATGGAGAGGCCGGCGATCGCGCGGTGCTCCGGGTCCGGAACTGTGCGAAACTGCCTATCGATCATCGGGATCAGGTCTTCGAGCACGACCCGACCAAAGACTCCGGCGGCCTGTCCCGCAGCGGGCGTTGAGCCCTTTGGTAGGTCTGCATAACCGTTATCCATTACAACCAGCATGGGCATGGTCTGGCCGGCGGCGATCAGGTTGTCCATGATGAAGTTCGCACGTCCCTGAGCGCTCCAGCCGCGCTCACTCTCGCCGGCTCCGTGCTGTAGGTAGAGGACGGGAAACCGCTTCCTGCCGGCGTCATACCCTGGAGGCGTATAGACATAAGCGCGGCGCACCTTGCCGGTGACCGAGGACGAGTACCAGATCGCGCGCACATCGCCGTGCGGTACAGCCCGAGGCTCGTAGAAGTCAAGCATCGGATCGGGAACCTCAAGCGCGCTTGTCTGTTGTCCATAACCGAAGAAGGTTTCGCTGCTCGGATCGGTGCAGTGCAATCCGTCGACGATCAGTTCGTAGTAGTGGAATCCCGGTCGGACCGGAGGAGTGGTTACGGTCCATGCGCCATCCGCGCCGCGAGTCATGGAATAGGGCATGGGACCAAGCCCGCTGTCCCTGCTATGCGGCGACACAAGAACCTCGCGCGCGGTCGGCGCCACGACTCGGAAGGATACTCGCAGGTCCGGAAGTACTCTCGGATAGGCCCTGCCCCGGACATTTGAAGGCGCCGGCGCCCCCTCCGGCTCGGGCGAAGCCGGCTGTTGCCCGGCCGCCGCGATAGCGCACGTGGTTAGGAGAGAAAGGGCGAGCAGTATAGTAAATTGTCCCATGGTTTGGATGGCCTCGGTTTCAGGAGATCGCAGCGGACCTAAAGCTAGCACACTGCGCGTGAGTCGTGCAGGGTAGCGTCCCGGATTGATGATCGAACGTTCGCCGCTGGTGTGGTTCAATCCTGCAGACGGGTATACTGTCCACAAACGTATGAAACGGTACATTCCACTGCTTCTGGATACATGCGCTCTCGTTGCATTGGCGTTATGGCTCGGCGGGCTGGCAGTATGCTGGACCGTGTTGGCTCCCACGACTCGTTCGATACCGTCAGACGGACTGGCAGCCGCGCACGATGTGTTAAATCGAACCGTCTATCGGTTCAGCGCGATCGTCGAACTGTGCGGTCTCGTCCTCGTTGCTCTCCAGTGGGTCCTGCGACGGCGTTTTCAGCGAAGCAAGTCTTTGTTTGTTGTAGATGGCGCGCGCACGCTGGTCGTCTTCATCGCGCTGTTCTGCGGGGAGTATGGAAGATACGTCATCATTCCGACACTGATCAAGAGCGACTCCGCAGGCGCCTACACGACGCTTGCAATTCTGGCGCTGGTTCAGGCGATCCTGCTGATCGGCTACATGGCGGTCACCGGCTGGCTGCATAGTCCGGGACAGGCTGTCAGCACCCAACCAGCACGGCAAGCGGCGACGGGATCCGCTGCTCCCGCTAAACCGCATGAGAGGGGACAGAAGTATCGATGAGCCGACCTCCCAAAATGCCGATGGCGGCGGAGCTAGAGCGTGAGTTGATCGCAATCGTCGGACGCGACGCCGTTCTGACCAGCGGCGCCGAACTCCGAGCGTACGATTGCGACGCCTATGCGCCTGAGAAGCGCTACCCCGATGCCGTTGTGCTGCCTCAAACCACTGAGCAGGTGAGCCGTATCGTTCGATTGTGCAATCGCCTCCAGATTCCGTTCACTCCTCGCGGAGCAGGCACTGGACTCTCGGGAGGCGCGACCGCCATTGCGGGCGGCGTGGTTATTTCGACCATCCTGCTCAACAAGGTTCTTGACGCTGACGTGCCAAACCGGCGCATGATTGCGCAGGCCGGCTGCGTGAACGTCTATCTTACGAAAGCGGTAAGGGCTGACGGCCTGCACTATGCGCCGGACCCGTCGAGTCAAGGCGCCTGTACGGTGGGTGGAAACGTTGCCGAGAACTCCGGCGGGCCGCACACGCTCAAGTACGGCGTGACCACGAACCACATCACCGGAGTGACAATGGTCATGCCGGACGGCGAGATCATTACGCTCGGTGGCAAGATCGAAGATACGCCTGGATACGATCTCGTCGGGCTTGTCGTGGGCTCGGAAGGCACAATGGGCGTCGTTACCGAAGTGACGATACGCCTGACGCCGCTTCCGCAGTCCGTACGGACCCTGCTCGTTGTCTTCGAGACCGTCGACCACGCGACTCAGACGGTGTC
The DNA here is from genome assembly GCA_038211235.1 of Chthonomonadales bacterium. Lineage (GTDB taxonomy): Bacteria > Armatimonadota > Chthonomonadetes > Chthonomonadales > Chthonomonadaceae > DATGJU01. The sequence continues at coordinate 13,726 of JBBQVV010000031.1, forward strand.
GGATATCATCGCGGCAGGCGTCCTTCCCGCGGCGCTTGAGCTTATCGACACGTTTATCATCAAGGCGTGCGAGGATGCATTTCACCTGGGATTTCCCCTGGACGCCGAGGCCGTGCTGATTATCGAGGTGGACGGGCTGGAGGTCGGGCTTGATGATGAGGCGGCCCGAGCAAAGGCGATTGCCCTGAGCAACGGAGCCCGGGAAGTGCGCGAGGCGACGACGGATCTCGAGCGCGCGCTGCTCTGGAAGGCGCGCAAACAGGCGTTTGGAGCACTGGGGCGGCTAGGGAAGTCGATGGTCACTCACGACGGCGTCATACCGCGTACCCGCCTGCCAGACGTATTGCGCGAGGTGCGCGCCATTGCGAAACGGCACGGTCTTGAGGTCGGCAACGTCTTTCACGCGGGCGACGGCAACCTCCACCCTAACCTGATGTTCGACGAAAGAGATCCGGAACAGGTCAAGAACGTGATGCACGCTGGCGAGGAGATCCTGAAACTGTGCGTGGACGTGGGAGGATCGATCACCGGCGAACACGGGATTGGGCTTGAGAAGGCGGATGCCATGGCCTGGCTGTTCTCGGAAGCCGATCTCGCCCTGATGGAGCAGATCAAGAAGGTGTTCAACCACAACGACCTCTGCAACCCGGGCAAGGTGTTCCCAACGGCCAAGCGATGCTGGGAGACCGAGCATGGCGCCAGACTCGCGGAACACGCGCGTGGCAACCGGGGCGCGGCAGTCTAAGGGATAATCGGTGGAGTGCTCGATGCATGATGCTGAAGGCCCGACGGTACACGGCGCGGCCCCGAACGGACCCTTCGCCTGGTACCAGAGGACGCCCCTGTACCTGCGGATCGTGGCGGCGCTCATCCTTGGCGTCTTCGCCGGACTGAGACTGGGTCACTGGGCGGTCCATCTGGCGCCATTCAGCTCGGTAGTTCTCCGCCTCCTTGGGGCGCTGGCGACGCCACTAATCTTCGTCGCCGTGATCCGCGCGCTCGTTCAGGCAAAAGTGAGCGGCCGGACCGGGGCCCGGCTGCTCTTCTTGCTCTTCCTCAACACTACGGTTGCAATTCTTATCGGGCTATTGATCGCCAACACGGTTCAGCCGGGAATCCACACCCACGGGGTGACTGCGCTCCACGGCCCGACGCAGGAGCCGTTCGATCCCGTTAAGGACCTGCTCGGCAAGCTGCCCGGCAGCGTACTAAAGCCGCTCGCAGACAACGATATCATGGCGGTCATCATCATTGCCCTGGCCGTTGGCGCGGGCCTGCGCAAGGTGCGTGAGCAGGTGCTCCACATCGAGGCGGAGCGGAACGCGCTTGTGCTGTTGGAGGCATTTCTGGATGCCGGGTTCCGGCTGATCATGGTGGTCCTGCACTGGGTGCTCGAGCTGATCCCGTTCGCCGTGTTCTGCGTGGTTGCCTCGAATGTCGGCAAAGAGGGCCTTAAGACATTTCAGCCGATGTTCTGGTTTGTGATGGCCGTCATGTCGGCGCTTGCCCTGCAGGCGGTCTACTATCTCTTCCGAGTGCGCTTTGCCTCCTGGGTAAGGCCCGGGGAATTCCTGAGCGCGGGAGCTGAGGCTCTGTGGACCGCGTTCTCCACGGCCAGTTCGGCGGCGACGCTGCCGGTCACCTTCCGCTGTATGCGGGACAAGCTGGGAGTGCGCGAGGAGTCTGCTAGTCTCGGAGTCATGGTCGGCGGGGCATTCAATCATGATGGAACGGCGCTGTACGAAGCGATGTCCGCGCTATTCATCTCCCAGATCCTCGGGCGCCACCTGGGCCTGAGCGAGCAGCTCATTGTCGTCTTTATGTCTATTCTGGCCTCCGTCGGCGCGGCCGGGATACCCGAAGCCGGGACGGTTACCATGCTGGCCGTGTTCAACGCGGTACACCTGCCGATCGAATATATCCCGATGTTGCTTGTCGTGGACTGGTTCCTGGACCGGTGCCGGACGGCAATCAACGTGATGGGGGACATGAGCGTCACCTGCATCCTGGATGGCAGGCAGAGGCCGGCGGCCGCTACGTCGCCGGAGCCGCAACTCGAACGTGGAGTGGCAGCATCCGGCGTGGAGTAGCGCTGGGAACAAGCGAATTGGGCGGATCAGCCTACTCAGGTCTGACCTGACTGAGCGGTCAGACTTGGGGATGGACCTCACGCAAATGTGCCGGCTTTCGCCGGACGCCGCCGGAGCTCAAGAAGCCATAGCGGCAAGAATAGGTACGCGGCGCCGTTCGCAAGGATAAGCAGCCAGTACGTGAGTCGACGCAAGGCGGCAAGCCACCCAACGGAGCCGATGCGGTGCACGCGCGGGTCCGCTGCGGCATAGGTCACCTCAAACCTTGTCCCGATCGTGTACCCGGCGTAGTCCGCCCGTGGAACGGCCATACGGTCTTCCGGAGCCATCGTGGGCGATACGCGGTACGCGTAGTGTACGTATCCGATCGGCGCCTGCTCGCTTACGATCTCCTTGCCGATGAACTGTGCGGTGGCAGTTCGCCCCCCGGTCACGAGCAGTCGCATCTCATTCAGGTCGATTGCGGCGAACCAGAGCCACCAACCAGCCGATGCGATCATCGTCAGTATCAGAGTGGCGCGAAAGATTGCGATGGCGCATCCATGGCCGGTCGAGCGTGGTCTCGCCGGCGGCTTATCGGAGCCGGCGGTTCGATCGGTCCAACGACGCGCAGCCGTGTATAGGAGCGCCAATCCTGCAAGGTGGATCAGGAGAGCGATCTGGGCGATCCACGAGTCCGGCGCGGTCATCGAGAAACCGATCGCACCGACCACAAGCATCATCAGGCCACCGATTGAACGCGTCACCGCATTGGTCCGTACTTCTCTTCGCATGCCGCTCCGTCCAGCTTCCTGCTACAGTCGAATATCGACATGATACCAGGTTCCTGAGCGGCCGCCCTCCGAAGGACAACTGCGCATGGGAGGGAGAATCCGTAAAGCTGCGGACCATGGGCCGCTGAGACGTCAGCCGCCGTTGCGTTGGAAGGAAAGGGAGCGCATTGATTACCCTCATTGGTCTCGGTCCGGGCGATATCGATACGCTAAGTCGAGGCGCGGAGCGAGCGATTCGTGAAGCAAGCGACCGTCATGCCGCCGGTGAGGGCCGTCTCTTCGTTCGAACGACTCGCCATCCCGTTGTTGAAGCCATGGAAGCGTGGGGATTGGAGTTCGAATCTTTCGACATCCTGTACGACTCGCTTCAGGATTTCAACGCCGTATATGGGGCGATTGCCGAGCGCGTTTTAGGCGCATCGAAGTCCGGTGGACGCGAGACTCCCGTTTCGCTCGCCGTACCAGGGCATCCACTGTTCGGCGAGGAGGCGGTTCGCCGGGTTCGGGAAGGCGCCGCCGCGACGGGCGTCGAGACGGAGGTGATCGCATCCGGGAGCTTCGTCGACGCCGTCCTGACCGCCGCGGGCGCAACTTTGGCAGCGGGGTGCGACATCCGCGACGCACTTTCCTTGCAGGAGACAGACATCGTAGAGAACGACGGACGACCCGGTATTGGACGTCTGGACAGTTCCCGGAGCCTGCTGCTCTATCAGATCTACGATAGTGCCTCCGCCACGCATACCAAACTAGCGCTCATGCGCGACTACCCGGATGATTGGGCGGTGTCGCTGGTATCTCACGCAGGCGTTCGCGGTCGGGAATGCGTGAGACGCGTTCCACTGTATAGTCTGGACCGACAGCCGGTAGACCATCTAACGGCCCTCTACGTTCCACCGCTGCCTTCGTCGCTCCGCCGACCCGGTTTCGATGCGCTCGTCGGCATTATGGCTCGGCTGCGAGCCCCTGGCGGCTGTCCGTGGGACCGTGAGCAGACGCCCCAGACCCTCAAGAGGTTTTTCATCGAGGAGACCTATGAGGTGATCGAGGCCATTGACGCGGACGACCCCGTTCTGTTGTGCGAAGAGCTAGGCGACGCGCTGCTTCAGATCGTGTTCCATGCGCAACTGGCTGCGGAGGAGGGGGTTTTCAGCGTCGACGACGTCGCCGCGGGAATCGTTGAAAAGCTCGTACGCCGGCACCCGCACGTCTTCGGTGATCTCAGTGTTGCGGATAGCGCCGAAGTCCTGCGCAACTGGGAGAAGATCAAGCGGGCAGAGAATACGGAGCGGGATGCCGACTGGCGTAAATCCATACTCGACGGGATACCGCGAGGGCTCCCCGCCCTCATGCAGGCAGCCGAGGTCAGTAAGCGGGTTGTCAAGGTCGGGTTCGAGTGGAACAAGTTCAGGGATGTGCTTGCCAAGCTGGATGAGGAGATAACGGAGTTAAAGGCGGAGTTAGCCGAGCCGGCTCCGAACTCGGAACGAATCTCTGACGAGATTGGAGACCTGCTGTTCACGGTCGTTCAAGTCGCGCGGTGGCAAAAAGTCGACGCGGAGGAAGCTCTCCGCACCATGTTAACGCGCTTCACGACCCGGTTCCAACACATTGAGTCTCGCGCGCGGGTACTGGGCCGCGCGCTCAGCGATATGACGCTGCCAGAGATGGACGCGCTCTGGACGGAATCCAAAGGGAAGGTCGGCGCGTAGCCTGCGCAGCCACGACTCCGAAAATCCGGAGTGTCATGGCGATGGCGCGATCTCTCGTTACGCGCCGACGGCGTTGACCCCTTAGTGCGCTTTGTGCCTTCGTGTGAGGCTTTTCTTACGGCGCGAGTTCTCGCTACGAGCTCACGCCGTTGAACCCGACGGCTTCCGGTTGTGAAACCGATCAGGCTGGTTCGTCTGATTGTCCACGGTCCCTACGACCTCGTCCGCTTGCCCGGATCCTTCGACCTGATCCGTACGCTGCCTATGACCTTCGGGCGATTCGCCAACGTCCACGATCTCGGGGAACGACTCGCTGTCAACCAGGCGGACGATAGCCTGTTGGTTTCACCGTCTAACGTGGAAGTACGCCCAGATAAGGATGATAACGGCCGCGAGAATCAGGGCGGCGATCGCAACAGCGTTCACTTTGGATCGCCGCGGCTCCTGAAGCTGCGTAGGACGTGTTGACGAAGCGGGCTGGTTGCGTTCGATCTGACTCTGGACAGCTGCGTTGGATGAGCCGGTAAGGTTCGCTGGATTCGCCCCACTGCTTGGCGGGCCGACTCCCGTTTCGATCGCGCTCACCGGCGCGCTCAGAATGGTGCCGCATTGCCAGCATGGATCATCGAGGCTCACGTCCTGGTTCATGGCCTTACAGTGCGGGCATTGAATCTTTGCCATCGAGTTCGCTCCGATCCTTTGCTCGCCTGTTTCGTCGGCCGAAGACGCAACTCCTTCCTGGGCGAAATCCGTCAGGCGGTCGTTCCACGCTCAAAGAACGCCCATGCAATCATCAGGACGCTCATATCCCCCAGCGACTATGCGGTATTCGCTGTTCCGTCGCCAATTGGAGCTAACCGTGCAAAATGAGATACGCATCCGCCGAGTATTCGTCGTCGTACTCGATGGCGTCGGAGCTGGTGAGCTTCCGGACGCGAATCTCTATGGGGACGCCGGAAGCAGCACGCTGGCGCACACCGCGGAGGCGGTTGGCGGTCTGCGCGTCCCCGCAATGGGCGCACTCGGTCTCGGAAACATCCTGGAAATCGAGGGTGTTCCGCCCGAGTCCGCGCCGCTCGGATCCTACGGCAGAATGCGGGAAGCGTCGCCCGGAAAGGATACGATGACAGGACATTGGGAGATCGCGGGCGTGCATCTGACAGGACCATTTCCGACCTATCCAGAGGGCTTCCCTCGAGACCTAATAGTGACGTTCGAGGCTCTCATCGGCCGACGGACGCTGGGCAACTATGCGGCGTCGGGCACGGTGATCTTGACGGAGTTGGGGAACGAGCACCTCAGGACCGGACGGCCGATCGTTTACACGTCGGCCGATAGTGTCTTTCAGATCGCGATGCACGAGCATGTAATCCCGATCGAACGCCAGTACGAAATCTGCGAGATCGCGCGCGCCATTCTGACCGGTGATCACGAAGTCGGCCGCGTCATCTGCAGACCATTCGTTGGCGGCGAGGGAAGCTTCATGCGCACTGAGCGCCGCAAGGACTTCCCGATTTCGCCGCCGCCGACACTTTTGGATGAACTGCTGGCGGCGGGCAGATCGGTCCACGCTATCGGCAAGATCTACGAGATCTTCAATGGACGAGGGATCTCAAGTTGGGACCATACGACCAATAACAATGCACATATCGAAGCGCTTGGCGCAGCGGTTCGATCGTCCGAAGCCAGCCTCATATTCGCGAATCTCGAAGACTTCGACATGCTCTACGGGCACCGAAACGATGCGCCGGGAATGGCTGCCGCGCTTGAGGCGTGGGACTCCGCGATTCCAAAGCTGCTCTCGGGCCTGCGGCGCGGCGATCTGTTCCTCATCACTTCAGACCACGGCAACGACCCGACGACATCCTCGACAGACCATTCGCGCGAACACGCATTGCTCCTCGCAACTGGCCCGGAATTGAGAGTCGGAGTGGACCTTGGGACGCGCAGCGCCTTTTCCGACGTCGCCGCAACGATACGCGATGCTTTCGGACTTGCGCCCGGCGCCCACGGGGCGAGTTTCCTCCACGCGCTGCTGTCTTAGAACCGAGCTTGAACGATTACGGCGCCTTCTTTACCGCGATCCTCTGGTTCGTGCTCTTGACCAGTTTGTTGAAATAGTCCCGGATCTTTGCATAGTCCGCCGCAGGAACGGTGCCGGGATGCACGGTCATATCGCTCAGCACGGTGACCGACCGTCCGTCGCCCGAACGGGTGATTTTCCGGTGGTACTCCTGCAGCGCATTTGTCAAGTTGAGGTCCGTTGGCAGGTTGCCGGTGGTGTAGCCCGCCGGCAGGTGGATAGTCGTTTCAACGTGCGTGATGGACGCGTCCTCTTCGACGATCGGCCAGAATCGCTTATCCTGAACGTACGGGTTCGCCTGCGGCGCATTGCCGGAGATGCCTAGGGGCACGACAAGGATATCGTCCGCCAGTTCAGCGAAGTTTGGAGCCGTCGTCGTCATCTTGATGACGAAGGGTCCGGTCTTGTCCGTGCCGTCGGGGAGGGAGTAGGTCTTAAGCATAGCGCTTGTAGCAAATCGCTGTGCCATACTCTTCATCATATCTTGCCGCTGCGCGGGGGTAAGCGATCGGGCGGTGGCCCGCAGGCTTTGGCCGGACTCCCCGCGCATGGTGATCTCGTAGTCGGTATCCGCGGAGCCGTCGGCTTGCAACGTGACGCTTGAGCGGACATCCAGGCCATTTTCGGAAGGTTCATAGCTGGGAATCGTCTTGAACTCTCCCTTGCCCTCGCCGACGATCAACGCCTGTACTCCGCGGTCGCTGTAGGGGACGTCGCCATACGCGCAAGTTTCGGCGGTCGCATCGAGCCAGACCTCTTTTCCGGAGACGTCCGCCAGGGCGATGCAGTGGTTGAAGGCGTTCAAGGACGGAAGCCCGTCACTGGCCGAACGCCGCTCGTCGGCGTGGAGCAGTACCGGACGTGCCTTGATGCCGGCAAGGCCGAGCATCGTAATCAGCAGGTTCGCCTTATCCTTGCAGTCTCCATACCGCTTTTCGTGCACTTCCGAGGCGGGATGGGGCCGAAAGGCGGAGAGGCCGAATTCGAGGCCGACATATCGAGTCTTGTTTGCCACCCAATCGTAGATGGCGCGGGCCTTGTCTTCGTCCGAGGTCTTGCCGGCGATGAGGCCGGCTACGGTCGCCTTGATTGCAGGCGTTGCTCTAGCCTGAGGGCTCTGTAGTCCCCAGAACCAGTGCGCGACATCCTGCCACGAGTCCATGGACGACACTTCCATCCACGAGCTGACCTCGCTCATACGTGGCATGGCCGGCTCGACTTCGATGGGCTTTAGGTTGGTGCGCTCCCACGTATACGTCTTAAATTTGCCGTCGGTCGACAGAGTGACTACCGGTTTGAGCGCATCGTCGTTGTAGACCTTGAACTGAAGCTTCTTTTCTGCTGGGGCCTTGAGCACGTAACGGCAAGTACCGACAGGCTCCAATCCGGAAAAGCCCCAGTAGGTCCAGAACTGGCCGGGCATCAGGACGGGCCGCGTGATCTCCTCCCAGGTATAGTCGATAACGCACTCGTCCTCAATGGCGGGCATTGAGAACCCGACTCCCTGAGCGTCATCGTACATAAGGTACTCGTGATATGGCGCCGAGATCCGGATATCTTCCGGCTTAACGTCGACGACCGTTCCATCCTTGTGAATCGTGCGCGCGCTCAGGACATGGATCTCCTGGTAACTTGCGTTATACGGCAAGCTGACCTCCGCTAGCTGATCGCGAGCACGGTCGTTAAATAGTTTGTACGATATTCGGTATTTTGCGAGGACCGTGCCGTCCGACTTTACGGTCACGTTCCCGATATCGAGAAGGCGAGCGTAGTTGCTGTTCGGCCATTGGTTGGGGCTGGGTGCGGCGGCGATGGCAGACCGTATCTCCGAGTCCAGGGCGCCGGACGCCGGCGCGGCGTGGCGCGGAGGACTGACTCTGTTAGAGTTCGGCGGTGGAGCTGCCGATGAGGCGGCCGCTGCGATGAGAAAGGCGGTGACCGCAAGCAGCGGTCCACCAGGGCGCCCGTTCGGGTCGGATATCATTGTGATACTCTCCTGCGGAATTGTAGTACGTGAAACGGACGGTGATAACACTGCCAGTTGGACTCCAGTAAGGAAGGACCGGCCGTCATATTCAGACGAGAATATCTGCAAATGAGTAACTGTTTGTTGGTTGGCGATTGCCGGACGACAGGTACTCAAACGCATTGTACCGTACCGAAAGCGCCTTCGCAAGGAGATTCAATCGGGTTGTTCTACGGGACGGCGGCGTTGGCGTTCGACGGTCCACGGGTTGCATTAATAGGGTATAATAGGATACAAATATCAACGTGATGCGGAGGACACTCTATGGCTGCAACACTCAAGGAGGGTGACCGCGTGGTGATCGCGGATCGTCCCGCAACCGCGGACGATGCGAAGTCGGGTCTTTACCAGGGCCATTTTCGGGGGCTGATCGGCGTGGTACAGAAGGTATACAGTACGAACGAGGCCGCCGTTGAGATCGATCAGGCGACACTGACTGACGCCATCGCCTCGCGTCACGTCGAGATGCAGGAGCAGATGAAGAATAAGTGGCTCGATGGGCTATCTGACGAAGCAAGAAACAGACTGACTCCGAAAGAGCGCGATTTCAAGCTGCGATACACCGTTCTCGTCGCCACAGCGGATCTCAAGCCGGCGTAGCCGGCGAACGAAAAACGATGATCGAGCGAATCGAATCAGGCGAGCTGAACCTTGTCCAGATCGCGGCTGAGACCACTCACAGGCCGCCCGTGGAGCCCGGCCTGTGCGCGGCGTTCAACGACGTGCTCGATGGTTTTCTCCAGTTCCTTAAGCTCGCTAAAAACGCGTCCGGCCACACGGTCCGCGCCTACCGGGCGGACATTGCGCAGTTTCTAGGCTACGTTGAGTTCCATCCAGACCTCGGTCCAGGCGCACTATATACGTTGGAACGCTCCCACGCGCGCGAGTTTCTCGTCGGACTGCAGCAGGATGCGTATAAGCGCGCTTCGCTCGCCAGAAAACTCGCGTCGCTTCGAGCGTTCTGCCGCTGGGCAAGAAAGCAGGCATTCATCGAGAACGACCCGACGGTCGGCGTCCTGACCATCAAGCAGGAAGAGCGGCTGCCGAAGTTCCTGCGGCTAAAGGAGGTGGACGTCCTGCTGTCGTCGCCGGACACGGCATCGGCGGATGGCCAGCGAGACCGGGCGCTAATGGAGCTGCTTTACGCCTCCGGAATACGTGCCGGAGAGGCTCAGGCGCTGGACCTGGCTGATCTCGCGCTTGAGAACGAGGAGATTCGCGTACGTCACGGGAAGGGCGACCGCGAGCGGATCGCGCTTGTGGGCCGGGCCGCTATCGAGGCGATGCGCGTCTATCTTCGCGAGGGACGTGTCGAACTGGCATCCAAGAATTCCAGCAAACCGGACGTCGCCGTGTTCCTGAACAAGTTTGGCAAGCGTCTCTCCGACCGCGGAATCCGGCGAACGTTTGAGAAGTACTTTCGTATCGCGTCGGAGCGGCTGAAGACCACCCCCCACACGCTCCGTCACTCGTTCGCAACGCACCTTCTTGATAATGGAGCGGACCTCAGGGCCGTCCAGGAGCTGTTGGGCCATGCGCATCTCATCACCACCCAGATCTACACGCATGTCACGACGGAGCGAATGAAAGAGGTGTACGACCGCGCGCATCCGCGTGCGGAGCAGGAATGACTGGCAGCAGCACGCTCGCTTAGCCGGGATTGTTCACTACGAGTGACGTAGGGCGGGCGGCTTGTCCCCCGCCGACGAAGTTCATGAATACAGCGGGATAAAGATGTAAGAAGCCCGGCAGGGACGACGACTATAACCTGAGCGCGTCCACGGCTCACGAGGCGTGGTATCTGGAAAGTGCGGTCAGCGCGGCCGCCTGCTCGGCCTCCTTCTTGCTCTTCCCCTGGCCCTCGCCGATCACGAGATCGCCGACAATCGCCTGCGCCTGAAACGTCTTGTCGTGGTCGCTTCCCTCTTCACTGACGATGTGGTAGACCGGAGTCAGCCGCTCGCGCGCCTGGGTCCGCTCCTGGAGCGCCGACTTATAGTCGCGCCGGTGCTCCTCCGTGGCGGAAGCCGCGATCGCGTCCCGAAGTGCAGTGCGCACGACGCGACGGGCGCTGCGAATTCCGCTGTCGAGATAGACGGCGGCGATCAGAGCCTCAAAGACATCTGCCAGTATCGATCTCCGTCGCCTCCCGCCAGTTGACGCCTCTCCCGCACTCAGCCGAACGAACGCCTCCAGGCCGAGGGATTGCGCGGCGTCCGCCAGAGCGCTCTCGCTTACGATATAGCTCTTGGACTTCGCGAGGTCGCCCTCACTGTAGGAGGGAAACGTCTCAAAGAGGTATTCGCCGACCACAAGCCCTACGACGGCATCGCCAAGAAACTCCAGTCGCTCGTTGCTGCCGAGAGAGCCTTCCGCGGCTGCCGAGCGATGCGTGAGCGCCTGAAGAAACTTCGCTCGATCCTTGAACCGGATCCCCAGGCGGCTCTCGAGCTGTTCGAGTATCTCCTCCGTCATCTACTCTAGTCTGCGTACGGCGGCGTCGATACGCTCCAGGCCCTTGACAATCTTGTCCGTCGATGTCGCATAAGAGAGTCGAATGTATGAGTCGGCGCCGAACCCCGATCCTGGAACGACCGCCACTCCGGCCTCTTCCAGCAGATAAGCCGCCAGGTCGTCTGAGCCGCCAATGACGCGGCCGAGCGCACGTTTGCCGATAAGCGACGAGACGTTTGGAAATGCGTAGAATGCTCCGCCAGGCAGTCTGCAGGTGACGCCGGGTATCGCGTTCAGGCGGTCTACGATCAGGTTTCGCCGCTCCTCGAAGGCCTGGCGCATCTGCTCGGCGGCGTCGTTCGGACCAGTGAGCGCCGCGACCGCCGCCTTCTGCGAGATGGACGTCGGATTCGAGGTGGACTGGTCCTGCAGCCTTCCCATCGCCGCGACGAGCTCTTTGTCCGCCGATGCAAGATATCCGATGCGCCACCCCGTCATGGAGAACGCCTTGGAGCAGCCGTTAACGGTGATTGTCTGCCGGTAGGCAGCGTCGCTTAGTGTCGCGGGGCTGAGATGCGTCCTGCCGTCGTACAGGAGTTTCTCATAGATCTCGTCGCTCACCAGGTATAGACCATGCTCGATTGCAATGGACGCGATCGCTTCGACCACGGCGCGGCTGGCGACGCCTCCGGTCGGATTCGACGGCGAGTTAAGCAGCAGCGCCTTCGTTCGCGGTGTGATCGCCGCGCGGATCCCGTCGCCCGTCGGCATAAACTCGTCTTCGGGAAGCGTCGGAATATACACGGGCGTTCCGTCCGCCAGCTTCACCTGTTCCGGGTAGCTGACCCAGTACGGGGCGGGAATCAGCACCTCGTCTCCTGGATCGAGCATCGCCTGGAAGACGTTGTAGAGTGAATGTTTGGCGCCGCAAGATACGATAACATTCTCACGATCGTAAGCCAGGCCGTTTTCGCGCCGCAGCTTGCCGATGATGGCGTCCTTAAGATCCGTGTCTCCGCTGCTCGGCGTATACTTTGTGTAGCCGGCATTGAGCGCGTCGATCGCAGCCTGCTTAATGTAGTCGGGCGTATCGAAATCCGGTTCGCCCGCGCCGAAGCCGATCACGTCCTTGCCCTGCGCCTGGAGCGCCTTCGCCTTCGCGGTGATCGCGAGCGTCGGGGACGGGGCGGTGTTGCGCGCTCTTGCGGAGATACTCATGAATCGGTTCCTTTCACACGAGAGCCCTTCGACGAGCGGTCATGGGCGACTCAATACAGTACCAGCGAATCCGAGGAGGAGCGCCAGGACAGCCGCCCATATTATAGCCCACACTGCCCAGGATCGCTGTGCTCTGCCCATCGCATGACGGTCCTGGTAACGCCCGCTCCTCCAGGCCATCGTGTTGCCTCGGAGACCGCCGTAAAGGCTGCGTGGGACGCCAAAGAGCAGCGCACAGGCGGCCAGAAAACCGGTCAGCGTTCCTCCCGAGTCTATCGTGCGGTGCAGCGCCGCGCGAAGCAGGGTGAGCGAGACCAGGGCGATCGACAGCAGCCCGGACCATACGGCGAGCTGGGTGAGCCGGTGATTAGCTGCCCACAGCGTCGGCAGGAGCGCGGCTCCCCAGTTCCAGCCGCGAAGGTTGGCTCCAGGACCGCGTTCGGGCGTCTCGGCGCCCGCGCGAAAAAGAGGCGTGAGGGGCACCGGTGGACCGAAAGGAAGAAAGGTCGTCGCCGTAGGGTCGTTAGGATTGACAATGGCGCCCGGCGGTGTTTGGCAGCGCGGGCACTGCCGCTGGCCAAGAGTCACTGCTGCCCCGCAGACACCGCAGACCAGCATGTGGGCTTGCTGAGGAGGAGGTTCCGCGAGCGAGCCGCGCGCCGGAAGCGGAGTACGAGTCGCGTGAGCGCCAGGACTGCTGTCCGATGCCTGGGACAGAGGCCCGGCAGGCACATACCAGCCCGGCTCCAGCTGACCGGCAGGAGGCACGTTTGATCGCGGAGTCGGTTCCAGTGCTGGGAGAGGAGGCATCACCGGGTGACGCGCCGGGCTCTCCGCAAGATAGTCGGACGATGCGATGCGATCGGCCAGCGGGCCGTCTCTAAGATCCGGACCATTCGGCATACCGCACAGGGTACAAACCGAGAGACTCTCCAGATTGATAGTGCCGCAATTCGGGCAGCGCATCCCGGTTTGATCCAGTCGTTGTCACTCTTCGAGCTTGAGCCGCGATAGATGTTAAGCGGGACGCGATCGTCAATCGCCAGAGGTTCTTGCAAATGTCTGCGATTTGGCAAGGACCCTTGATACCATCGTGTCCTGTATTGCGTTAAAATACAATACAGTCGTCAGTTTGTGTTGATCGACTACCGGTTTTGGCCAATTTGCCAATTGGGTGGCGTACAG
>JBBQVV010000032.1:0-27102 GCA_038211235.1 Chthonomonadales bacterium
CGCATCGTAACGGCAAGCGCAGACAAGACGTCGCGTGTGTGGAATACTCAGACGGGTAAGGAGATCGCTGCGCTCACGGGCCATATGGGGGCAGTTTCGAGCGCGGCCTTCTCCCCGAGTGGCAAGCGAATCGTGACAGCAAGCTTGGACAAGACAGCGCGTGTTTGGGACGCGGCGACAGGTAAGGAGTGTACGAGGCTCAAAGGGCACACAGGCGAGGTATACAGCGCATCCTTTTCACCAGACGGCAGGAGGATCGTGACAGCCAGCCTTGATAAATCCGCGCGAGTATGGGACGCGGTGACAGGCAGTGAGACCGCGAGGCTTAAGGGACATTTGCTCTTAGTAAGTAGTGCCGCCTTCTCCCCGGATGGCAAGCGGATTGTGACGGCGTCCTACGACAGGACCGCGCGTGTTTGGGACGCAGTTATGGGTGTTGAGATCACTTCGCTAAATGGGCACACCGCAGTCGTTCAATCGGCAGCGTACTCACCTGACGGTAAACAAATAGTGACGGCCAGCCTCGATAACACGGTTCGCGTGTGGGATGCGAAGACTGGCCAGGAGATCCTAACGCTCGCGAGTCCCGTTCACTGGGCCTTCACCGGCTCGATCTCTCCGGACGGAAATCGCATCGTGACGTCGGACTTTGGATGCAATGGGCGAGTCTGGGATGCGTCGACGAGCAGGGCGACCGCCACACTCACGGGACACGCGGAATCCGTATTCACCGTTGCCTTTTCGCCGGACGGCAGGCAGGTAATAACTGGCGGGGTCGACAAGACAGTTCGGTGGTGGGACGCATCCACCGGCAGGGAGGTCGCATCGATCAAAGGTCTTTCGGGCACCGTAAATAGAGTTAACTTCTCTCCGGACGGCAAGAGCATCGTAACCGCAAACGAGGATGGAATCGGTCGTATATGGGACGTAAACACGCGAACCGAGAAAACTACCTTGAATGGGCACAATGGTCAGATCTGGTACGCCGACTTCTCGCCGGATGGTCGGCGGATCGCTACGGCAAGCGCAGATAAGACTGCACGCTTATGGGACGCGGCGACTGGCAAAGAGATAGCAGTACTGAAGGGGCATGCAGGCGAGGTATTGAGCGCGACCTTTTCGCCCAATGGCAGATACGTCTTGACTGCAAGCCTCGACAAAACCGCCCGGATATGGGATACGATATCGCGCAAAAGTGTCGTCACCCTCGGAGGGCATAACGGTGGGATCAACCACGCCACCTTCTCGCCGGACGGCAAACGAATCGTAACGGCGAACGAAGATAACACGGCGCGAGTTTGGGATGCGATTACAGGAAAGGAAGCCTTCGTTCTCACTGGACACACCGCAGCGCTGAATTGGGCCATGTATTCGCCGGATGGACGCCAGATCGTGACAGCCAGCAGCGACAACACCGCCCGAGTGTGGGATGTGGCAACACGCCGCGAAGCAGTTACCCTCAATGGGCACCAGGGCCAGGTGTGGGGAGCGGTCTTTTCTCCGGACGGCAAACGGATCGTGACCGCGAGCGACGACGGCACCGCTCGCATCTGGTTCTTCGGCCCGGACCACTTCGACTGGGACACCTACGAAAAGTACCGCGCGAAACACTGAGCGCACAGCGCCGGTGACGGCCGTGATATAATGGGTTGGAGTGACCTCGGGGAGATCGGGATGCCAGTTCAGACATTTGAAGCGATGACGGACGACGACGGCAACGTTCGAATTGCCGGCACGGTCCGCCTTCCGGCGCATGCGAAGGTCTATGTCGTCGTGCCGGAACAATCGACCTCCTACGCGAAAATAGCGCCGAACCTCACCGACGTGGCGTCCACGACCCTTCGTTTTCCTCTGGTTCGCGTCGACGACGAGGGGCTGGCGAAGCGGCTGGTCAAGACCGTCGTCGAGGACTCGCATGCCGAGTTATGATGCGGATTTCGCGTCGCCCCCGGCGCCTGTAGCGCGAGTTACGGTGAGAAACGCGACCGCGACCAGGAGCGTCACGGACGTTCCGCTGCTAATAGACACGGGCGCTGACGCGACCCTGATCCCTCGCGCCATTCTGCCGTTCCTTGACATCCTGGAGGAGGCCTTGGTCCCGTCGGGATACTGGCTTGTAGGCTTCGACGGTACCAGATCACCGGCGGTTCTGGTTCCCGCCGAGATAGATTTCATGGGAAAGCGGCTGACCGGAGAGTATCTGCTGGCAGAAGCAGATTACGGAGTCCTTGGTCGCGATGTGCTGAACCTGTTTCGTATCGCTTTCGACGGTCGGAGCAGGTGTGGTACGAACTCAATGGATGATGCCTCGTCCTTTAAGGCAGCCGTCTAAGAGGCGGCATTTCGACTTGCTGCCGAGCGTGAAGTTGCGCGCACCATCCGCCGCCTGCAGCAGACCGGCGTGCGGACCGTCTTCTGCGAACTGGCCAAGTTCGGAGGAACCAACCTCACCACCGAGCAGTGGTACGCCTCGCTGCTGGCCGAGATCGGCCGCGACCTGGGGCAGCGCGCCGAGGCGAGCCTCTTGCCACTTGTGCCGCGGTTCCTGGTACTCCTTCCAGCCGTAGAGGCCGGTAAGGTATATCACATTCCCCTACTACGATAGATGGCCGTATCGCCTACAATCGACTCTGCTGGGGAAAGGACCGTCGCCGATGTTCCATCCCGGTGATAGCATTGGCCCGTACGCGTTGCAGCGGCCGCTGGGACGCGGCACCTTCGGCGAGGTCTGGCTGGCAGAGCGCCGTTCGTCGCTCCTCACCACGCAGGTGGCGCTCAAACTGCCCCACGATACCGAGTCCGACCTGGAGGCGATTCGGCGCGAGGCGCAGATCTGGCTGAGGGCCAGCGGGCACACCAATATCGTTCCCGTCCTGGACGCCGAGGTGTACGAGGGGCAGGTCGTCATCGCCAGCGAGTATGTGGCGGGCGGGTCGCTCGCCGATTGGCTCGTGCAGCAGGGCGGCAGGGCCCCGTCGGTCGAGTCCGCGGTCGCCATGGTGCGCGGAATCCTGGATGGACTTCAGCATCTCCACGAGTCGAGCCTGATTCACCGTGACCTGAAGCCCGGGAACGTGCTGGTGCAGAAGGGCAAACCCCGCCTCACCGATTTCGGACTGACGCGCGTCTTGAGGCCGGAGGCGAACAGCACCAACATGGCGGGCACGCCCGCCTACATGGCGCCGGAGGCGTTCAAGGGGCAGTACGCGGCCGGCTCAGATATCTGGGCGGCCGGCGTCATACTCCACATGCTTCTCTGCGGCGCGCTGCCGTTCGCCCAGACGGAGTTCTATGCGCTAATGCTGGCCATCACGGGAGAGGAGCCGGTCCGACTGTGGGAATCGATTCCAACGCCCCTGCGCGCCACGCTTGAGAGAGCGCTGGCAAAGTCCGTGGGCGATCGGTACGGCTCCGCCGCCGAGATGGCCGCCGCGCTGGAGCCCTTCGGAACGGCGATTCGCACGCTTCCGGCCGCCGCCGCCGCGCCGGACGACAGGGCGGCCAGGATCGCCCACGTGCTGGCGATTGAGTTCGCAGGCGCGCCGCCCGCCGCCGTAGCGCGGGCGGGCCAATCGAAACGGCTCGCGGAGATCGTCGAGGCCGCCGATGCATGCGTCAAGGCGGCACAGAGCGGCGCGGTCATCACGCGTGCGTCGGACACCGGTACCACCATCGTCTTCTTCAACGACGTGCTCGCGCCGGTCCAGGCGGCTGTCCAGATCAGCCGGGCGCTGCCGAGGGCGGCAGCGCCACTGCGGATGGGGATTCACAGCGGGCTGGTGCTCCCGCTGATGGATGCGGCCGGCAGCGATCGGCTCGGCGGTGAGGGAATCAATACCGCGCATCGCGTGATGTCCGCCGGAGACGCCGGCCACATCCTGCTCTCGGCGCAGTATGCCGCCTGGCTCCGTCACTTCGAGGAGTGGGCGCCCTGTATCCAGCCGCTGCGCGTGGACGAATCCGGGCATGGCTCGACTGCGGCGCGCTACAGCCTGGTCGGCGAAGGATTCGGGCGCACGGACGCGCCCACGGGCAGGCCTGTCCCGCAGGGCACGGTGAACGCCGCGCCCGCCGGGAGCGCGCCGGGCCGAAGCGTCACGCTCCTCTACAAGGCCAACCTGGAGCCGGATACGAAAGTGCTCCGCACGCTCGAGTCACGACTCCGCGACCTCGGCCACCGCGTCTTCGTCGATAGCCAACAGAAGATCAGTCCGGCCTGGGCACAGGCGATCGAAGAGCCGATCCGGCTGTCCGACGCCGTTGTTGCGATCGTCTCGCCGGAATCGCTGCGCAGCGAGATGTTGGAGTATGAAATCGAAACCGCGCACGATCAGTTCGTGCGAACCGGCAAGCCGGCGCTCCTGCCGGTGCGAATCGGCGTGGAAGACCAGTTGGAGGGCACGATCGCATCGATCCTACAGCCGCTCCATTTCTTTACCTGGTCCGGACCGGCCGACGACGAGCGACTCGTTACGGAGCTGCTCTCCGCTATCACCGAGCCCTTGAAGCCGCCCCCCTCCGGACTCTCGTTGGAGCCGGTAGGCGGCGCGGTGCCGCCGGATTCCCCGTTCTACGTGCAGCGGGCGTGCGATTCGGAGTTCGCTCTCGCGCTGGACGGGCAGGAGAGCATCATCCTGGTGAAAGGAGCGCGCCAGATCGGAAAGACCTCGCTCCTCGCCCAGGGCGCGAAGCGGTCCCGCGAGGCGGGCCTGCGGGTGATCGTGACCGATTTCCAGAAATTCAACACGGCCCAGATGCGCTCCGACGAGGCGTTCTATCGCCTGCTGGCGGCAACGCTCGATCGCCACCTGAAGTTCCAGTACGACTTCAAGGCGAACTGGGATGAGATCTTCGGCGCGAACCTCAATATGGAGAACTTCCTGCGCGACCTGCTGGAGGGCGCGGAGGAGCCGCTGGTCTGGTACATGGACGAGGTGGACAAGCTGTTCGCCGCGCCGTTCGCGTCCGATTTCTTCGGGCTGGTCCGCTCCTGGCACAACTCGCGCTCGACGGAACCGGACGGCCCGTGGCGAAATCTTACCGTAGTGATAGCCTACGCGACGGAAGCGCATCTGTTTATTCAGGATCTTAATCAGTCGCCGTTCAACGTCGGGCGGCGGCTCAACCTTGAGGATTTCAACCTCCAGCAGACGATTGACCTGAACGCGCGCTATGGCGGCCCGCTCGCGAGCTATGCCGAGACGGAGACGCTCCACGCGCTGATCGGCGGGCAGCCGTTCCTGACGCGTTGCGCGCTGGACGCGGTGGCGACCGGACGCGAATCGGTGCCGACCCTGCTGGCAGACGCCGATGCCGATGATGGGCCGTTCAACGACCATCTCAAACGGATCCTTATATCCGTTTCCCGCCTTCCGGAGGTCAAGGAGTACGTCCATTCCGTCCTTGCGGGCGGCGCACAGGCGCACCAGGACGCCTATTATCGCCTGCTTTCAGCCGGCATCGTCCGTCAGAACGAAGCGGGCAAAGTCGTATTCCGGTGCGAACTTTACCGGCGATATCTCGCCCGCATGCTCGCTTCACCGTAGCCCCAATACCGGCTTAGCGGAACCGGCCGGCGAGCAGCGATTCCGCCTCATGCTGCTGCAGCTTAAACTGCTCCCCGATCCAGAAATCCGTGAATATGGGCTTCGCCATCAGCCGGTGCGCTGCCTCCATCGCCTGCTGCGCCTCCGTGCGTCGGTTCAACCGGTGCAGAGCCATTGCGAGATAGAAACATGCGTCGGTGTGCGGGTTTTCCGGATCGGCGACAATCGCAGTCAAGACCGTGGCAGCCCGTTCGTATTGCCCCGCCCGGTATAAGAGGGCGCCCAGGGAACAGCGGTCGGCACGTGATGCATCCGGTCTCGAAACGGTTTTGCCCAAGGATTCGATTAGTGGGCGGTAATCCGCAAGGCCGCCAGGTCCAATGTGAGTCGCGTGATAGATCGGCCGGTCGTTCCCCGTGGCGATCATTTGCCCGCATATCCTCCTATAGCCCGCCGTGTCACCGACTTTGAGGTACGCCACCGCGAGCGGCTGCCACCAGGCGCCGGGGGGAGACGGATTCCGCTTGAATGCTTCCTCCATCCGCTGCACGCACTCTTTCCACTTGCCGGCTCTTGCCAGCGCTTCCGCCTGGAGCCAGAGATCGGCCGTCAATGGCGCGGCGGTTGTCACCGAAACATCGCTCATCCAGTAGGTTCCGATCTCGGCGCCGAGATTAATATTGGGCAGCGATGTGGGAAACTTCTGTAGATCTCGGACCGTCACCCGGTACTCGAAGCTCTTCCACTCCTTGTTCAGCGCGATTCTCTCGCTCAGGCCCGTACCGTGGTAGTCGCCGCCAAGGACCTGCGAGAACGCAAGAACATTGGTTCCGTGATCGGCTTTCGCGCGAAATCGGACCAGGTAGGTCTCGCCCTCGACGATATTCGGCGGGACGTGCTGGACCTGAACCTTGTAGTCGTCGGCAGGTGCGGTCACATCGATTCGAATGACTCCCCCCTCGGTCTGAAACCGGGCTCTCGCGGGGGCGGATTCTTGCAGATTCAGGCCCTGCACGCGAAACTCGCGAAATCCCGGTTCGTTTCGGACAACCTCACCGTCCGGCTCCAGGCGCGCCACTTCGGGAAACGTGTCAGCTTGCCCGGAGCCGCCGATATACGAATCGGCTACCTGTCCGCTGTCGTCCTCAACCAGAAGGATATCCGAGAACCAGGCGGTCCCCACCTGTCCGCCGAGCGAGATTGCGACAGCGGTCGGCGCATCTGCGGCGATCGACCCGGCGGCAAAACGGACGCGGTACGATTGCCAGGCGTTTGAGAGTCCAATGTCCGCGTTCATCGTCGCGATTCTGTTACGCGCATTTGGATCCACGATCGAAAGGCGAGCGCTCATTGGTCGGTCGGCACGAACGCGGAGTTGACCTACGTAGTTACGCCCCGGCACAATCGTCACGTTTGCGCTGCGAATTTCGACATCGCTCACGCCCTTTGTCGGAATGTGGCTCTGCACGCGCATTGAGCCGTCCTTCAGCATATCCAGCGACCCTTTCGAGCCGGTGTCCGCGTTTTGGTAAAGGTTCCACCCAGATGAAGAGATACCCTGTCGAAGCAAGTTGGCTGAGTCTTTCGACTCTCCACCATCAGAGAGTCGATGGTCGGTCACCTGACGCATCTGGGCTTCCGAGGCCGTAATCGGCGCCGTAGATCCGGCCTTCATTGGAATGATTGCCAGGTCGGCTATCCATGTCCTGCCCACGGCTGTGCCAAGATAGAAGGTGAAGCCCGCCCGTCCCGGCTCGACCTCACCGGATACCATCACCGGAATTCTGAAAGCAGTCCAGTTACTGTCTATCAGAATGGAGACATCCAAACCCATCCTTCGGAAGGGTTGATGGTCCTCCTCCAGCCATATTGGCGTCGTCCTTGGCGTGTCGGAGCGTGCACGGAACTGTATTATGTATGGCTTCCCCGGTCTGAGATTCAAACCATACATATTGAGAAAGGCCTGTCCGATCTCCTTGACCTCGACGACGGAGGCGCCGTTTTGATTCGCCGTCAGAAACGCCGTACCTTTACTATATAGCTGCGTCCACCGCGGCGTAAGTCCGTTATACGGGACCACATTGGCGGCCCGCTGGCTGCCTTTCAATCCGTCGACCCTGAACTCAGAGATCTCGCGCAACAGATCTTTGTCGTCACTCCGAAGCCATTTCCAGCCAGCCTGTCCCATTGATTCATGGCTCTGCGCCGCTGTGACTTTGCCTCTTCCATGAGCGATATGGGAAACCTTCTCCGGTACTGTAGCAGGCTGGCTTGAGCCCGTTCGAAACATTTTGAGCGGCAATTCCGGTACGTTTCCATCGGCCTCAGGAGCTCGCCATAGGCGAATCCTGCCACCGTCGCTTGCCACAAGAACTCGTCCATCATCGGAGAATCCGGGCAGGACAGTACTCGTCGGATCCGGCAGGCGCAGCATCTCTTGCCGGGTGGCCAGATTCCAGACACGCACCAGTTTGTCACCGCCCAGGCTCGCGAATGTCCGTCCGTCCGGAGAGAATGCAAGGCTGAGAACGGCGCCGGTATGGCCTTCCAATTTCATCACTTCGGCGCCGTTCACCGCGTTCCATATACGAATTGTACGGTCATCGCCTCCTGTGGCAAGCAGCATACTATCGTTGGAGAAGGCTGCGGCTCTCACGATATCGGTGTGACCATGGAGGATATAGCGCGGAGCGCCAGATGGCGAATTTCGTACGGTGACCTCATTACGGTCGAATGAAACGAACAGGCGTCCGTCTGAAGAGAATCCCCTTACTTCAAATCCGTTCGGCAGTGGAGTGTCCTTGCCCGATCTGATATCCCTGAGGATCGTCCGCCGCGAGTTGGCCTCTCGCACCAGGACAGCGCGGTCATCTGCTGTCAGGCTCGCAGTCTCTATCGGTTCGTTCATCTTAAAGGAACAGAGGGTCTCTCCGGAACCGATGTCATAGACCCGAACGTCCGATCCCCCCCATGCCAGCAGCGACTTACCGTTCCTCGACACACTGCGCGCCATTACATTCTCCTCCGTCGGAATCCGGAGCGTTTCCGCATTACCGGAGGCCAGTTCCCAACGAAGCGCTTGCATGTGCCTGCGGCGAACCGTCAGCAGGCTGCCGCTGTTAGACAATCCCCCTGCCTCCTCGGCATCGACACCGTGCGCGACGGTAACGTCCTGTCCGGAATCGAGATTCAGCAAATGGAGTGTTAGCTCCGATTGCGGGGCAGCGCGCACACTGCAGTAGACGCGCCCGTCTGGAAGCAGTCGATAGATCGTCGCCTTACCGAGCCCGGATGCAACGATCCGACCCCCTTGTTCACCCACACGCCACCGCACGATGCGCCACTTGTCGGCGTCATGGATCAGCCAGACCATTCCGGAGCCATCAGGCAGAGCATGGATCGAAGAGATGGCGCCGCCTTCCTTCACGGTTGCGATGGCTTTGTCGCCTTCCACATCGTAGAACGTCGCGGAATCTTCGTCATTGTCGCATGCTGCCCGGCGCAGGTCAGCAGACATGCTCTTTGCACCGGCGGCATACGACGATTGCGAGGATAGATTAAGGATATGCAGCGGTTTGCCGTCGGACAGGCGATATACCGTGATGGTGTGCGCCGTCTGATTGAACAGCGCAACAGAGCTGTTGCCGGAAGCAATATTCAGGCAGGATGTATCGTCCCGAGTCTGAAGGAGTGTTCGAAGGCCATCAGGTCCGGCCCGCCACGAGAAAAACGTTCGGCCGTTTTCCTCTGTGGAATTTTGGGTAACTATGGCCCGGCCATCCAGACTAGGAAAAACTCCGTCGTTCGCGGAGTAGGGAAACTTGCCCAGTTCTCGGCCGGTCGCAATATCATGTACGATCATCGCGCCGGTCGACGTAGACTCCGCAACCGACGTTCCATCGCGGCTAACCCAGAAGCGCCGTCCCGCCTTCGCCAGCTCATAAGATGAGACAGCGGTTCGATCAGAATTCTGACGGACCAGTGTATTGCCATATGTATAGCCAAAAACAGCGCGTCCGTCCTGTGTAGTGGGCGCGCCTGTGAGAGGCATAACGGCGCCGTCCGGATAGCTTAGTGACCTGGCGCTGCCGGTCGCGAGATCCACCACATCGAAGCTGGTCCCATTGGCAGCCGTGATCAGACGTCTGTTATCAGGACTAATCTTCGACTTAAAGTTGCGACTGTAATCCGGAAGTTCAAGAACAGTATCGGATGGCTTGCGATCGAGCGCCCACAATTTTACAGCGCCCTGCCTTCCGCCGGAGAGGAGCCACCTTCCGTCTCGAGTCACGGCTACAGCCTCCACACTTGCCGGGTGACCCGGCAGTATTGCGTTCAATGTGCGAGCGGAAACATTCCAAAGGCGAATTGAACTATCGAATCCCGCAGAGATCAGCGTCTTGCTGTCCGGAGTAAAGGCCAGGCTGAGCACCATGCCGCTGTGGGCATCTATTGTCCCGGCAGGCGTTCGGGAGTCCTGCCTGCCAGAATCGTTCGTTTCGAACAACTGTACCTTGCCGGAGTTGTCACCCGTGGCGAGCCACCGACCGTCCGGCGACAGCGCGAAAGTGTCGGCGTCCCTTGTAAGCTTATAGTACTCCTCGAATTTTTGGGTCCCGATGTTCCATACGCTGATCCTGCTGGTAGTGCTGAGATACAGCCGCTTGCCATCTGGAGCAAACGAGCACGAAACGCCGCTTACGCCGGTGAAATTCTGGATTGTGTGACCTGAAACCATGTCTATCAACCGCGCCTCATAAGCGGGCGTCTTCACCAGTAACAGCGCCCCATTTGGCGAGAACTTTATTGACCACACATGGCCCTGAAACCCGTCGGCTTTCACGAGAGTGCGACCGGTCTTCAGATCCCGCACCGACAGCGAACTGCCGTGACCGATAGCGAGCAGGCGCCCGCCCGGGGAGAATTCCAACGCAGAGACCTCATCAGGGAGTCCCTCCACACGCCCGACGATCTCGCGCCGCTCAATATCCCGGAGTATTACGGTTCGTCTTGCCCCATATGCGAGCAATTTACTGTTTGGCGATACCGCGACTCCACTTACAAGTCCGTCGAATTCGGAAAAGGTTGCCGTGCTGCCATCGCCGCTGGTCTTCCAAAGGTATCTCCACTCGAATCCGCGAAGGTCTTTTTGACCTGGTTTGGGATTATGCGCCAACAGAAGATCTCGCGCGCGCCACGATACCCCGGCATCGGCATAGGTCTGCGCCTGCGCAACCTGTGCGGTGTAGGTTGTGAGACGATTGGACTCAGCCTCCCGAACAGCAGAGTCGCGCGCGGTTTTCGCCGCCGCTGCCGCCAATCGCGCTGTTACGGCGGCTTCCGTTGCCCTGGAAGCCTCTCCGTTGGCGCGCAGCTTTTCAGACTCCGCGATTCCAGCGGACTTTACTGCGGTGGCCTGCGACTTGCCGGCCTCGACACGTCTCTTCTCGGCGAGGGCGAGAGCATTGCGAGTCTCGTTGAGGGATGAGGTGAGGCGGCCATTAATCACTCGGAGAGAATCGGCCAGGGATCGCACCGTTTCCTTCTCGCGGTTTGCCGACGTCAGGTTGGTCCGTGCTTCGTCCCGTGCCTTCGAGGCTTCGCGCGCCTTGCCGAGAGCGTATGCGGCCAGTCCACCCATCATCGCAACGATGATGCTCGCCACGGCGATGGCGCGAACCATGCCGCGCCTATAGGCAGTCCGCTGCCGCCGCAACTCTGCATCGGGCATGTGCGCCACGATCCAGGCGCTGTCGAAAACGTGGTTATAGATTCGGTTCCGGATCTTGAGTTGACCGCGCTCCACGCGGGCTATGCCGGATAGCTTGAGGACGCTCGTCAACGCGTTCGTCTCATCGTCCGGAACCGAACTTGCCGAGCGCATTCTCGTGTATAAGTCGAGAAGGCTTGCAAGGTCCACGTCGCTCCTGAGTAAGTGGCTGCGGACGAACGAGAGGTTGTCGTCCGTCTCGACGGCGGTATGAGTCAGGAAGAGCTCGCTGCAGAGGCGATCCACTGAGGCATTCTCGATGGGAGACTTTCGGTTTTCGATCTCCGCCACGGCGCGACACAGGCGCTGAGTCAGATAGGGATGCCCGCCCGTCCAGTAGAGCACTCGGTCCAGCAGTTTCCGATTTTGGATTTTCGAGTTTGGATTTGAGTCCCTGCCTTCTTCCGCGCTCTCCGCGGCTCCGCGTGAGTCTGTATTCCTGTCTGCGCTCCTCCCAGACGGATCCAGTGCGGATCCGTAGGGACGGTCGGGCTGCGCCATCCCGTTCGGGCCGTAGGGCTGCGGAATTAGCCCCTCCGCCAGCGGCGCCGCCTCCTCAGGCGTAAAGTCTCGCAGCTCGATCCGGCGTCCGACGTTGAAGGGACTCATGCGCGTGTCGGTGATCAGGTCTGCTGGAGTTGCCGAGCCGACAAGACAGAAGGTAAGATTTTTATAGAGAGGATCTTCCGTCCGCGCGTTGTGGCAGGCCCGTACGGCGGCGAAGAACTCGTCGGCGGAAAATCCGAGGGATCGCACTGCGTCAATCTCGTCGACAAAAACCACGAGAGGCGCTTCGCTCGCGGTCAGCGCGACTTCGCGTATTGCCCCAAAGTACCTTTGGACCGGGGAAAGCTCCTGGCGCTCCTTCCAGTGCCGAAGAAACTCGTTTCTCAGGTTTAGCGCTCTGCCGGTCTCGGCGAGCAATCCCGCATACCACTGATCCGGTTTGACATTCTGAGCCCCGATACGGGTGAGATCCACAAACGCAGTCCTCACCCCCTCCTCGCGCAGCCGCTGAATGGCGCGGACGCACAGCGAAGACTTTCCCATCTGACGCGAGTTCAGAACGTAGCAATACTCGCGAGTCCGGAGCGAATCCGTCAGGTCGAGATCCGCTCTTCTCTCCACGTAGGAGGTGGCATCTACCGGCAGCGTTCCCCCCGTGATATAAAAAGGCTCCGAGTTTCGGTTTTCCATATCCGTGAATCCCATGAATCATTCCCAGCTTTCGCGCCACGTCATACCGTTTGTGAAATTCCCTTTAGCCCGGTCCTATTGCAATTCCTGCCTTGCGACCTCTTTGCCTTGACTCGAGGAGTTCAATTTCCAGCAGACCATCGATCTGAATGCGGCGTAGCTAAATGTAGGGCCAATACGGTAAGATCAAACCTATGAAGCTAAGTTACACACAGAAGAAACAGTTCTTCGAGGACGGTTATATCGTGATTCCCGGGCTAGTCCCGCAGGTGATGGTGCGCGAGGCGCGAAAGGCGATCAACGCATCGCTGGGGCAGGGATTGGACGCCCAGGCGATGACGAAGTTTCGAGCGCAGTCCTACTGTCCGGAGATTCAGCGTTCCGAGACGATCACCGATCTCGTAATGAAAACGCCTCTCTGGGACTGTGCCGAGTCGATGGTGGGAGTAGGGAACCTCGTCCCGGTTACCGCGGCCCAGATCGCTCTGCGTTTTCCGACCATGCAGGATCCGCCGCCCATTCCACGCCCGCACCTCGATGGAATGTACACGCCGACAAATGGCGTGGAACCCGGAAAGATCGCGAACTACACGCTTCTCGCTGTTGTGCTGCTGAGCGACCTCACAGAGCCTTTCGCGGGCAACTTCACCGTCTGGCCCCGCACTCACCATCCCTATCAGGAGTATTTCCGACAGCACGGACCGGAAGCGATTCTGGAGGGCATGCCTCCGATCGACCTGCCGGAACCCGTTCAGATACGCGGAAATGCGGGCGATGTCTGCCTTGTCCACTATCAGATCGCGCATACCGCCATGTGCAACGCCTCCGACAATATTCGCTATGCCGCGATCTTCCGCCTCAGCCATAAAGACCATTCGTCGCAGATGGCGGACGTGCTGACAGACATCTGGAAGGAGTGGGACGGGATGAGGGATTTCGCGCCCCGGTGAACAGCTTGTTCCATCCGCTAACCCTTGATTCCCGAGAGGGTGACGCCCTGAATGAACGTGCCCTGTGCAAGGAAGAAGATCACGAGGATCGGCAGGGTCATTACGGTTGAGGCGGCCATCAGCATACCCCACTCCGCGCCGTGCTGGCTGACGAAGAACTGCAGGCCCATCGAGAGCGTGTAGGAGCGTTCGTCCGAGAGGTAGAGCAGTGGCCCGAGGAAGTCGTTCCAGGTTCCGATAAACGTGAATAGGGCGACCGTCACGAGCGCCGGCCGGGAGAGCGGCAGGATGATGCGCCAGTAGGCGCCGAACTCCGAACAGCCGTCAATTCGCGCCGCGTCCGATAACTCGTTCGGCAGTGTAAGGAAAAACTGGCGCAGCAGGAAGATGAAGAAGGCGCTTCCGAAGAAGGCCGGAACAACTAGCGGCCTGTAAGAGCCGATCCAGCCGAGCCACTTGAAGATGGCGAAGGTGGGGATCAGTGTAACCTGACCGGGAAGGATCATAGTAGCAACAAGCGAGTAGAACACCAGATCGCGACCCCTCCAGCGGATCTTGGCGAGGCTATAGGCGACTAGCGAGCAAGAGGTGACCGTCCCGATCACGTTGAGCACGCAGAGGGTCAGAGTATTGAACGTGTAGCTGAGGAACGGAATATAGGTCAGAGCGCGCGGATAGTTCGACCACTGGACCGGATGCGGCAACCAGACCGGCGGCATCTGGAAGATCTGCGCGTCCGGCTTCAGCGAGGTCGCCAGCAGCCAGTAAAATGGAAGACCAAAGAGCAGGCCAATTCCGAGCAGCATGGCGTGAATCCCGAATTTCCCGAGGATCGAAGTGGACGAGCCAGCCCCGGAGATTGCTTTTCCAGTCCTCATCGGGTCTCACCGCCATAGTAGACCCAGCGTGCCGACGAGCGGAAGATCAGCAGTGCGCCGATCAGGGTGATGACGAACAGGACCCAGGCCATTGCCGAGGCGTAGCCCATCCTGAAGTCGGTGAAGGCGCGGTTGAACAGGTGCAGGGCGTAGAAGAGGGTGGAGTCCTCCGGCCCGCCGGTTCCACCAGTAAGCACGTAGACCTGGGTGAAGTACTGGAAGGTACCGATCATGCCCATGATCAGGTTGAACAGGATCACGGGCGACAGCATCGGCAGGGTGACGTGCCGAAACTGCGCTATCGCTCCGGCGCCGTCCAGGCGCGCTGCCTCGTAGAGCGCCTCGGGGACATCCTTGAGACCCGCAAGGTAGATCACCATCCCGCCTCCAACGCCCCACAGACCCATAAGGATCAGCGCCGGCTTGGACCAGGCCGGGTCCTGCAGCCACATCGGCGGGTTCGCGACGCCGAACCTGACCAGCACGATGTTGACCAGCCCGATTTCCGGGTTAAGCAGCCAGAGCCAGAGCACGGAAGTCGCGACGACCGGCGTGATGGAGGGCAGGAAGTAGAGGGTTCGGTAGAAGGCAATCCCGCGCACGTTCTGGTTCAGGAGGAGCGCCACGGCGAGGCCGGCGACGAGGCCGGCCGGCAGTCCGACGGCGACCATGTACAGCGTATTACCCAGCGCCTTCCAGAAGAGCGGATCGTCAAAGAGCATTTGCTGGTAGTTGCGCAGCCCGACCCAGTGCGGCGGACGTATCGCGTCGTAGCTGCAGAAGCTATAGTAGAGGGAGGCAAGGATAGGGTATACGATGAAGATCGCTAATCCAAACAGCCACGGCGCGGCGAACAACAGTCCGTTCCTCTGGTCTGCTCGCTGCCGCTCGCTGTACAAGATTAGATTCTCCGACCAGGAGCAGCTCTCAGCGTAGATCTGTTAGCGTCTCGTCGAGGTCTCGGGTCATGCGGCGCTGCAGATCGCGCAATAGTGTTTCGGGGTCGCCGCCATGCAGGGCTGCATCCTCCACGCGCTGAATTTCCCTGCTATAGGTCGGCGCGGTCGGTATTGGCGAGGGCCCGAACGAGTTTGGCCCATTCACCAGATCGACCGCGAAACGGAACATCGGGTCGGATTGGAAGCGCGGATCGGCGCCCGCCGCCCGCAGCGGCGGGCAGTTCTTGATGCTCCAGCAGAACTGCCCGACCGGGTGCGGCTGCGTCAGCCAGTTCAGAAACTCCCACGCCTCGGCCGGATGCTTGCAGGCGGCCGGTATGACGAACACGCTGCCTCCCGATTGTGTAATCTCCCGACGACCTCCAGACGGACTGGGCAGTGGGAACCAGCCGTACTCCATTCGCGGAGCGTAACGCCGCAGGTACTCTTCCGACCACTCCCCGGTCGCCCACATCGCCATCTTGCCCACGAAAAATGGACCGTTGACTGTCTCGCTGCTTCCGAACGTTGAGGTGAATGCATCCAGGCGCCGGATGTCGTATCGCCTGGCGTAAGAGGCCATCCATCGCAGCGCAGCCAGATTACGGGGATCGTCGGCGGTGATGCGCGCCGCAGCCGGGTCGTACCAGCTCCCGCCGAAGACATACGCCCACATCTCCAGGCTGCCGGGCCGGAAGCCATAACGCAGAAAGCGCCCCTGCGCGTCGTAACGCGTGCAGGCCTGAGCGGCATGATCCAGTTCGTCGATGGTGCGCGGCGGCTTCTCCGGGTCCAGCCCCCCTTCCCGGAATATTCGCTTGTTGTAGAGGATGAAGTTGGCGTTCGTCGTCACGGCCAACGCGTAGACATGGTCTGCCACACGCAGCATCCGGCCCACGCCGGGCGTAAACTCGCGGGCCACATCCCGACCGGACGCCTTCAGGTAGGAGTCGAGCGGCAGCAGGACCCCGCGGAGCGCGTAGGCCGGAAGCTCGTTCGCCCAGACGGTCGACATCACGTCCGGAGTGGCGCCGCCCGCGAGCGCGATGCGCACCTTCTGGTAGCTTCCCGTGGAGTTGAACTGTGTCAGCAGGCGAACACGGATTCGGGGATGGCCGCGATTGAACTCGTCGATCAGCTTCTGCTGCGACTCAAGTTCGTGCCCCGACCACCCGGTCCAGTAGATGATCTCCGTCGCTCCAATCGCCCTCGAGCGGACTCCACAACCGAGGGAGAGCAGAAGAAGCGAGCATATGAGCAGACATGCGATGGGCCGGTGCAGGTTTGTCATGCCAATGTTGTCGTGTGTTTCGACCAACGGGCGAATGCGCTGGTCATTGAGTTCCCATTCAAAGTTTCGACCGGTCACGCGGCGCGATCCGTGCATACCCCTATGATCTTCAACACCTGCCAATCTCTCGTTGTTTGCCACCGTAGCTCGCCGTGCTCTATACGATGGTAACGCTTCCACGCACAACGGACTCTCTGACCCGTCAGCGCAAGAGCCAAACCGACCTGGTCCCGAAGCCCTGCGGCCCACCCCACACCTGGGACCGGAGAGGATTGTAAGCCCTGTCTATAGTCCGAACCAGCGGGCACGGCGGATAGAGCCGAAGAGATGCTTTTCATCGACAAGTGCGGTCGATGCTTCGGAGTAGGTCGCAGTAGTCGACTGGCCAGAAAGGAAGTCGACCTCCACCCGTCCGATGCGGCCTCCCCCGAACTCAATGTAGCAGATGCCTGCGCCGGCGAACGGCGGAGGCGGGTCACCGCCAGTAAACTTCGCGAGCACCCGTGCGGCCACAACGCGCGCGGCGGCCTCCGCGAAGACTCCCGCCTTGGGAATTCCGATGCTCGCCACATCTCCAACCGCATACACTCCTGGGAACCTCGTTTCGAGAGTCGCCGGGTTGACGGGACCCCAGCCGTTTTCAGTCATGCCGCTCGCCGAGACAACGTCCGGGACGCGGTGCTTCGGTACTCCGAGAAAGAGATCATACGGCAGCTCAGACCCGTCGTCCAGCAAGGCGGAGCTTCGCGCCGGATCGAGCGCGCGGACGGAACGCCCCGCCAGTAGCGTAATCCCCCTTTCCGCGAAGGCGGCCAGGAGCGCCCGCGAGGTTTCCGGCGAAGGAGGTATGGGGGTGTTGAACGGGTGGACGATAGTAATCTCGCAGTCGCCGCGAACGCCGCGCATGGTTAGGAAATCGTGCAGCATCAGGGCCGTTTCACACGGTGCCGGTGGACATTTGAACGGCGACGACGTTACACCGACGATGGCGCGACCCTTCGAAAATGAAGCGAGCTTCCGAGTGAGGCGCTCGGCGCCGGCAAACGAATAGAACTCGTCGCCGCCCTCTGCAAGGCCCGGAGTTGCGCTAACGTCGAAGTCGGCGCCGAGCGCCAGGACCAGCACGTCGGCATCGTAGATGCCGCGATTGGTGGTGACACGCCGTGTTTCGGGATCGATTGCCGTAATTGTCTCCTGGTGGAAGCGCACACCGGGCTTCGCAATACTTCGGTACGGGAGACGGATCGCATCGGAAGTCGTACGGCCGAACATCATGTCGAGCTTCGAAAAACCGAAGACGAATGAATCGTTCTTGTCGATAAGCGTGAGATCCAGACGATCTCCCAACGCTTCGGAGAGAATCGTGGTTAGCTCCAGTCCGCCAAATCCAGCGCCAAGGACGACAACACGCAGGCTCATAAGCGATCCCCTTTACGATGATTGGTTTGCGGTTTGACTTGCTCGCTGACAGTGTACCGCAGATCGGTTCCGGCTGCATCAGGGCGCCGACCGGCTGCGCGGCAGCCTGCGGATTGTTCCGAACGACGCGCCACAAAGCGCGATCGAGCGATGAGCAAACAAGGTGGTACAATCGAGGTGGACGAGGAGTCGCGATTTATCGATCATCTCAGCGGCCCATCGCGGACGACTGGCCTATCCGCCTGGACGAACGGCTGCCCTTAGTTCCAGTGCCGCTTTTCCTACCGGATGCTGACGCCGAGCTGGACCCGCAGCAAGCCTTCACAGGCGCCTACGACTCCGTCGGGTACGGGCGCGACGTCGACTACGCCAGATGATCACTGTCGCCGCCTCTACCAGTCGAGGAGAGCTTGTGGGCGCGCGAGCGACTTGCCGATCGGATAAGTAAGAGAGGAGAAAGAATTGGAACTCGGCGCATTTTCTATCAGCCTGGCTGTCAAGGACCTCGAAGCATCGAGGGCGTTCTATGAGAAGTTCGGGTTCCAGGCGTTTGGTGGAAACGCATCCCAGAATTGGCTGATCTTGAAGAATGGAGATCATATCATCGGCCTGTTTCAAGGCATGTTCGACAAGAATATCCTGACCTTCAACCCAGGCTGGGACAGCAACGCCCAAAACCTGGCTTCGTTCACGGACGTGCGCGAGCTTCAGCGCCGCCTAAAGGAGCAAGGAGTTGCGTTGGCGACCGAAGTGGACGAGAGCACGACAGGCCCGGGCAGTTTTATGGCGCTGGACCCGGATGGTAACCCCATCCTCGTCGATCAGCACAGATAACCGCGACATCGAGCTGATCGGGAGGAATGACGAGCGATTTCGACTTTCCGATTGCCTTCTCGTTCGTATATCCATAGTGGCGCTCGGCTGCCGGGTTCCAGCTCGTGATGATTTCTTGCAGGTCATTGCCGACAATCGCGGTCCTTCTGATGAGCTCGTCGGGCGATATCCCGAGCGTTGTCGCGCCTGCAGCGTTGACAAACAGCGAGCGGCCAGTGCGATCGAACACGTACAACTCGTAGGCGGAGGACTGCAGGATCGCCTCCAGCATCCGCTCCCGGTTCGCGAGATACCGGGCAACACCGGGTGCAAGTGACGCGCCGTTGGAGCCGATGAGATCGGGCAGTACCGTGAGAGGCGGGCTCAAACGGTTCATAGCGTTCTGATTTCTTGGGCGAGTCGCGCGCCCGTCTACTCGCGTGACATCGCGGTCACGTCGTTGCATGCATCCGTGAGTAATCGCCAGATCTCGTCGATCCAGGCATGGTGCTCCGGCTTCATTAGCACGGAGCGCAAACACAGCATCGTCCGCTGATCGACCTCGATTGCCTCTAGATCGAATAGTTCTACCGGCAGATCCGCAAGGGCGAGGTGCAGATGAGCGCGCGCTGCGGTCTCAAAGACCGCCCGGGACCGTCTGGATGCTTCCGAAACGGACTCGGCGCGAGGCGCCCAAACCACAATATCGAGCTCAGGCGGGCGCGATGCAATGAACCGTGCATCGCCGGCAATTCTGGCGTGCAGCACCAGGGCCGCGGCGCGGGAAAGTGATAGGAGCCGCGAATACTCGCCTCCGCGAACCAGCGGAAGCAGGCGCTGTGTCGCCCACAGCGCGACGGCCGAGGCGCCGGGGCGAGAACACTCCAGGCTGATCTCACCGAGATGGAGCTCGCTTGAGCTGAAGTAGGTGTACGGCGAGTCGTGCTTGTAGATTTGAGCCACCGACGGATCCCGAAAGAGCACGCAGCCGCAGCCATACGGTTGCAAGCCGTGCTTGTGCGGGTCGATCACGAGCGAATCGACCTCTCCCAGCAGGTCAAGCGCGGCTCGCGTCTCCGGCATCAGATTGTCGGCAAGAACGAAATACCCGCCGTACGCCGCGTCGGCGTGCAGCCGGAAGCCGTACTGCCTGCGCAGCTCCAGCAGCCGGGGAAGTGGATCGACTGCCCCGGTGGCGGTCGATCCCAGCGTCGCGACGACCGTGCCGATCTTACCGGAGCGCAGCCGCTCTTCTAACACTACAACGTCCATGCGGCCCTCGGAATCGCATGGAACGGCCTGAAACGTCACGCCCAGGAGACCGGCGAGCCGCGAATGTGTATAGTGCGCCTGTGCCGAGGCTGCAATTGATTTTGCGGGCGCAAACTCACGCGCGACCCAGAGCGCCTCCAGATTGGCGATAGTGCCTCCGCCGCACAGGTGTCCGAGATGGGTGCTCCAGCCGAACATGGCCGCGATCTCCGCGACTGCTTCCTTCTCCATTTCGGAGCTTGCCCGGCCGCCGTCCAGAGCGTGGTTGTTCGGATTAATCGTCATGGCGAGCGCGTAAGCAAGCCACGCCACCGGGTGAGGCGGCTTCAGCATCTGGCCGGCATAGAGCGGATGGAAAAATGGATAGTTATCCCTCAGGCGAAGCGCAGCCTCCTGGAGGACATCCGAAACGTCGCCGATTATGTCGCGCGGTTCAGGCAGCCCGGTAAAGCCCGCCCGCAGTGCCTGCAGGGCATCCTCCAGAATCCGAATATCCTGTTCACGAAATAACATACGGACTTGCGGGCCAATCGTCGAAAGTGTCAGGCATTGCAGCTGCTTCAGGCAATGCAGAGCCTTAGTGTTTACGCGACTTGGAGGCTGCCGTCCGCTTCCGATATCGCGGTAATCGAGCGCTCACAGGAGGTTCGCTGGTTACGTGGCATTTCCCTTTTCTGTCTCGATTCCTTGACTTTCCCGCCCGCTGTATGCCACGATGTACGCCCACTTCACGAAGATGTGAAAGGAGCATTTCTGCTGCCGATACGCGCAACCCGGGTTGTCGAACTGTCCTGAGCGGAGCACCGCGGATAGAGTCGGGCCACGGTTCTGCCCGGCAGCGTGCATTCACATCCGCGCCTCGCGGGTGCCTTCAACACCTCCGCGCGCCAGGGAGTCAACCAGGTGGAACAGCGTGTCAATTCGATGAATAGCCCGACCCGGCCCACGTCCGGACTCTATGATGCGGAGTGGGAGCACGATGCGTGCGGCGTCGGCTTCGTTGCGCACATCAAGGGTCGAAAGTCGCACACGATCATTGAGAAAGCGCTCGCCGTCCTGGCGAACCTTGCCCATCGCGGCGCCTGCGGCTGTGATCCCGAGACCAGCGACGGCGCGGGCATTCTGTTCCAGATACCTCATGCGTTCTTTGCCGAGCAGCTCACGTCTGGCGGCATCTCGCTGCCCGACCCCGGCGCATATGGCGTCGGCATGCTGTTCTTACCCACCGACGATTCCGAGCGCATGCGATACGAGGCGATCGTCGAGGAGGTCGTCACGGCTGAGGGTCAATCCGTCCTGGGCTGGCGCGACGTACCCATCGACAGCAGCACCATCGGGTGGCTTGCCCGCTCGGTCGAACCGGTGATCCGGCAGGTCTTCATTTACCGTGCCCCGACTTGTCCTGACGAGGCTGCGTTCGAGCGCCGGCTACTGATTATCCGCAGGGTGATTCAGAACCGGATTGCGGCCCTCAAGCTTCCCCAGGAGAGCTTCTTCTACGTCAACAGTCTATCGGCCCGCACCATCGTATACAAGGGCCTGCTGATGGCGGATCGCATCGACCACTATTATCTGGATCTCAGCGACACGCGCGTCATCACGGCGCTTGCGCTCGTCCACCAGCGCTTCTCGACGAACACCCTTCCAACCTGGGACCTCGCGCATCCATTCCGGTATATCGCCCACAATGGAGAGATCAACACACTCCGAGGCAATCGAAACTGGATGCGCGCCCGCGAGAAACAGCTAAAATCGGACCTGTTCGGAGATGAAATCTCCAAGCTGTTTCCGATCGTCAACAACTCTGGAAGCGACTCGGCCACTCTAGACAACGCGCTCGAATTCCTTGTCCTCGGCGGACGGAGCCTGCCTCACGCGATGATGATGCTGATACCGGAGGCGTGGAGCAGCGACGATCTGATGGATCCGGACAAGCGCGCGTTTTACGAGTACCACGCGTGCTTGATGGAACCCTGGGACGGTCCCGCGGCGGTCGCGTTTACAGACGGCCGCACGATAGGCGCCGTGCTCGACCGCAATGGGCTGCGGCCGGCGCGATATCTTGTCACCAACGACGACCTGGTCGTCATGGCCTCCGAGACCGGCGTCTATCCGGTCGAACCCGAGAACGTACTCTTGAAGGGACGATTGCAGCCCGGCAAAATGTTTCTGGTGGATACGGTCGAAGGCCGAATCATCAGCGACACCGAGCTTAAGCGCAAGGTCTGTACTCAGAAGCCGTATCGGCAGTGGGTGGCCGACAACAAGGTCGATCTGAGCGACCTCCCGTCTCCCGGCTACACCGTAGCGGCGGACCATGAGACGATCGTTGCTCGCCAGAAGATGTTTGGTTATACACTGGAGGACATCCGGATTATCCTGCAGCCAATGGCCGTAGGAGGAGAGCAGCCGCTAGGATCGATGGGCACCGATACGCCTCTCGCGGTCCTTTCAAATCGTCCGCAGCTCCTATACAGCTATTTCAAGCAGCTATTCGCCCAGGTCACCAATCCTCCTATCGACCCGATCCGCGAAGAGCTTGTCATGTCGCTCGACGACTACATCGGCCGAGATGGCAACCTCCTCGATGAGCAGCCAGAACACTGCCGCCAGCTGAGACTTCACTCTCCGGTGCTGTCCAACGCGGAGCTGGAAAAGCTGCGCAGCGCCGAGACCGAGTATTTCAGGACACGTACCCTCGGAATGCACTTCTCGCCGGCGAACGGCGAGTCGCTCGAAATGGCGCTCGATACGCTTTGTCGTTCCGCTTCTCGCGCACTTGCCGATGGTTTCCCCTTTCTGATCCTATCGGACCGGGGAGTCGACGTCGACCATGTGCCCATTCCGAGCCTCCTTGCCACGGCAGCGGTCCATCACCACCTGGTGCGGGAGGGCACGCGCACGCAGACCGGTCTGGTGGTCGAGTCCGGCGAGGCGCGTGAAGTAATGCACTTCGCGCTCCTGATCGGATATGGAGCGAGCGCCGTCAATCCATACCTTGCGTTCGAAACCATCGACGACATGAAGCGCAATGGCGACTTTCCAGAGGGCCTCACCGTAATGACGGCCGAGAGGAACTACGTCAAGGCCGTCAGCAAGGGGCTATTGAAGACGTTCGCCAAGATGGGCATTTCGACGCTCCAGAGCTATCGCGGCGCGCAGATATTCGAAGCGATCGGACTTTCCAGGGAGCTTGTCGCTCGATATTTCACGGGCACTCCATCCCGGCTCGACGGCATCGGTATCGAAGTCGTCGAGCAAGAGGCGCTGGCACGGCACCGGTTCGCGTTCCCGCCATCGCACATCGCCGAGAGTCTGGATCTCGATCCAGGCGGGCAGTACCAATGGCGCCGGTTCGGCGAGTACCACCAGTACAATCCCGAAACGATCACAAAGCTTCAGCATGCCGTCCGCACAAATCGATATTCGACGTTCAAGGAGTTTACAAAGGCCGCGAACGATACGAGCGAGGCGACGGCGACACTGCGCGGCCTGCTGCGCTTCAAGACCGGGACGCCGGTGCCGATCGAACAGGTCGAGGAGGCCTCAGATATCGTTAAGCGGTTCGCCACGGGGGCTATGTCGCTTGGCTCGATCAGCCGCGAGGCACACGAGACCCTGGCGATCGCGATGAACCGAATGGGCGGCAGAAGCAACACCGGCGAGGGTGGCGAAGATCCGATCCGATATACTGCGGACGCCAACGGCGACAGCCGACGCAGCGCGATCAAGCAGGTTGCATCGGCCAGGTTCGGAGTCACCACGAACTATCTTGTCAACGCAGACGAGCTCCAGATCAAGATGGCTCAAGGCGCGAAACCGGGTGAAGGAGGCGAGCTTCCGGGTCACAAGGTGGACAATTACATCGCGGGAGTCCGCCACACGACGCCCGGCGTTACGCTTGTATCGCCGCCGCCACACCACGACATCTACTCGATCGAAGATCTCGCGCAACTCATCTTCGATCTGAAGAACGTCAATCCCCTCGCTCGCATCTCGGTCAAGCTCGTGGCCGAGGTGGGTGTCGGAACGGTTGCGGCCGGCGTCGCGAAGGCGCACGCCGATCACGTGCTTATCAGCGGTTACGACGGCGGAACCGGCGCATCGCCGGTATCCAGTATCAAGCACGCCGGCATCCCCTGGGAGATGGGACTTGCGGAGACACAGCAGACGCTGGTTAGGAACGACCTCCGCGGGCGCATCCGCGTTCAGACGGACGGCCAGCTGAAAACCGGGCGGGACGTGGCCATAGCCGCGCTCCTTGGCGCCGAGGAGTTTGGTTTCTCCAGTGCGCCACTTGTCGCAATGGGCTGCATCATGATGCGTGTATGCCACCTGGGCACCTGCCCTGTCGGTATTGCGACACAGGACCCCGTACTGCGAGAGCGTTTCGCCGGTCAGCCGGAGATGGTCATCAACTTCTTTTTCTTTGTCGCTCAGGAGCTTCGCGAGATCATGGCCGATCTCGGGTTTCGAACGGTCGACGAGATGGTGGG
Organism: Chthonomonadales bacterium; assembly: GCA_038211235.1. Classification (GTDB taxonomy): domain Bacteria; phylum Armatimonadota; class Chthonomonadetes; order Chthonomonadales; family Chthonomonadaceae; genus DATGJU01. Next base: position 24,571 of record JBBQVV010000032.1, read on the forward strand.
CCGCATCGATATGCTGGAGACGGACGATGCGATCGCCCACTGGAAGGCAAGCGGTCTCGATCTTACTCCGATATTGAGCGTGCCGGATGCGGCGCCGAACGTCGCGACGCGCTGTACGGTCAGCCAGGACCATGGGCTGGACGCCGCGATCGATCATCGGCTGATACGGCTATCGCGTGCGGCACTGGAACAGGGACAGCCCACCCGTATTGAAACGCGAATCTATAATCGCAACCGCACGGTCGGTACGATGCTAAGCGGACGTGTCGCAAGGCTATATGGCGAACAGGGACTTCCGCCGGATACCATTCACATACGGTTTGAAGGGTCTGCCGGGCAGAGTTTTGGCGCGTTCCTGGCGTGCGGCGTCTCGCTGGAGCTGGAAGGCGACGCAAACGACTACGTGGGTAAAGGACTTTCAGGGGGAAGGATTGTCATCTTTCCCCCCAGGACCTCGCCATTCGACCCGGCGGAAAACATCATCGCCGGCAACACCATGCTTTACGGCGCCACCAGCGGAGAGATGTTTGTTCGAGGCGTAGTCGGCGAGAGGTTTGCAGTCAGAAACTCGGGTGCAAACGCGGTGGTCGAAGGCACCGGCGACCACTGCTGCGAATACATGACCGGCGGCATCGTGGTGGTGTTGGGCAGAACGGGCCGCAATTTTGCGGCAGGGATGAGCGGCGGCGTCGCCTATGTCTGGGACCCGGCCGGCGATTTCCAGGTCTGGCTCAACGACAACCATGGCAAGATGGATCTGGAGGAGCTGAGCGCTGAGCGCGATATTGCTCAGCTAAAGCGACTTATCGAGGACCATTTGCGATATACCCGCAGCGATCGCGCCGCCGTCCTGTTGCAGAGCTGGGAAGTAACCGTTACGCAGTTCCGCAAGATCATCTCGCAAGAGTATAAGCAGATGCTGGCAGAGCTGGGACCGGCAGAGATCCGGAACTGAGCGAGGGAGCGTAGGCCAGGACGCCTGGAGCGGGGCGATGACGCTTCGGAAACAGTGTTCGGGAATAGGGAGTTGGGATGGCAGATCCGAAAGGATTCTTAAAATATGGTCGTGACCTACCGCATCGGCGAGCAGTGGACGAGAGAAAGCGCGACTGGATTGAGGTATATGTCGACTTCTCGGACGCGAAGCTCCAGCGCCAGGCCGCGCGCTGCATGGATTGCGGTGTGCCGTTCTGTCACCAGGGCTGCCCGCTCGGAAACATCATTCCGGACTGGAACGATCTGACTTTCCGTGGCCATTGGAAAGAGGCGCTCGCCGAGCTCCACGCCACCAACAACTTTCCCGAGTTTACCGGCAAGCTGTGCCCCGCGCCCTGCGAATCCGCGTGCGTCCTGGGAATCAACCAGGATCCGGTCACGATCCGCAGGATAGAAGAGAACCTTGCGATGCGGGGCTGGTCGGAGGGATGGATCTCACCGCAGCCCCCGGACAACCGAACGGGAAAGAGGGCGGCGGTCGTGGGGTCTGGTCCCGCGGGGCTCGCCGCCGCGCAGCAGCTTAACCGGGCCGGGCATTCGGTAACGGTGTTTGAGCGCGACGACCAGGCCGGCGGGCTATTGCGTTATGGTATCCCGGACTTCAAGATGGAGAAATGGGTTCTTGATCGGCGCCTCAAGCAGATGGAAGACGAGGGCGTCCTGTTCCAGACCGGCGTGAACGTGGGCGTTGATATCTGCGGTGAACGATTGCGAGCCGAATTCGACTCAATCGTTCTTTCGGGGGGCTCAACGGTTCCGCGAGATCTACGCGTGCCGGGACGGGAGCTCGACGGCATCCACTTCGCCATGGACTTCCTGCCCCAACAGAATCGCAAGGTCGCGGGGCTCTGGGACGACAAGGTTCAGGTGACGGCGGAAGGCAAGCGGGTGGTGATCATCGGAGGAGGCGATACCGGCGCGGACTGTCTGGGTACGGTTCACCGGCAGGGAGCCGCAGAGGTGACGCAGTTCGAGATACTGCCGCGGCCGCCGGATGACCGCGACGATACCATGCCGTGGCCGCTCTACCCGATGGTGCTGCGCACCTCCGCGGCTCACGAGGAGGGCGGCAAGAGGGCCTGGAGCGTAAGCACGAGGGGCTTCAGCGGCAACGACGGGCGCGTCACCACGCTGCACGGTGTGGAAGTCGGCTGGGGCCCTGCGGACGAGCGGGGCCGGCGGACCATGGAAGAGCGGACGGGCACGGAGTTCGATCTCGAAGTCGATCTGGTGCTCCTTGCGATGGGATTCGTTCACCCGCAGAAGGAGGGGCTGATCGAACAGCTCGGTGTTGACCTCGACGCGCGCGGAAACGTAGAGACTGATCAAGCCTATGCAACGAACGTGCCCGGCGTCTTCGCGTGCGGTGATATGCGCCGGGGCCAGTCTCTGATCGTCTGGGCGATTGCCGAGGGCAGAGAAGCTGCCCGGGGCGTCGATGTCTACCTGATGGGCAGTTCCCTGCTTCCTCTCACTCGCGCCGTTTAGCTGCAGTTCAGTCCCGTGGTACGACGGTCGCGTCGATCCCCTTCTCGA
>JBBQVV010000033.1:0-26928 GCA_038211235.1 Chthonomonadales bacterium
CGGGCGGATCGCTGTCAGCAGATGGAAATGCGGTTCAGCCTACACCTAAGCGCCTCACGGACCCCAATTTCGAAAACGCCGCGGTGGAGTTCTACGAGCGCGGAGTCGCGTTCGGCCTGCCGGTTCGCATTACCACAGGCACGCTCGGAGCGAATCACGGCCAGGTTAAAGTTCGCTATCAGATCTGCCGTGATGGAGCCTGCGACCGACCGGTGGAGCTTGTGGTTCCCGTTCCGTTTACGGTTGAGGCTGGTCCAGCGCGCAGCCAGTACGGCGCGCCAATAGCCGCGGATCCTCCTCAACCATTGAACTATCTTAACTATCCCGCGGTCCCAGGCGGCCCGCCTTTGCAAGGCGCAAGCGGAAGGACCAATGCAGAGCCTCCCGCGGATCAGACGGCGAGACAGATTGCCGACGCAAAGCGTAAGGGCATTCTTAGCTTCATACTGCTCTCCTTCGGCTTTGGACTTGCAGCGCTTCTGACCCCGTGCGTGTTTCCCATGATTCCAATCACCGTAAGCCTGTTCGCCAAAAGCAACGGGGACAAGGCTTCTCGGCCCGACCTCCGCGGCGCCGTTGCCTATAGCATCGGCATTATCGGAACGTTTACGGGTCTCGGACTATTGATGACGGCGATATTCGGCCCTGCTGGAATCAACCGGTTGGCCCAGAGCCCATGGACGAATCTTGTGCTGGCCGCGCTCTTTATAACGCTGGCGGCGAACCTGTTCGGCGCCTTCGAGATCATCGTCCCGTCGTGGCTCGTCGATAGAGCCCAGGAACGCAAGGGCGCCGGTGGTTGGCTTGGGCCAATGGCGATGGGTTTCGCATTCACGCTGACCTCCTTCACCTGCACGGTAGCTTTCGTGGGCACCCTTCTTGCCGCCGCCGCTCAGGGCGATTGGTTCTATCCCGCGATTGGAATGCTCGCCTTCAGCACCGCATTTGCTCTGCCGTTTTTCCTGCTGGCGCTCTTCCCGCAGTACCTATCGCGTCTTCCGAAGTCTGGTTCGTGGATGGTCTCGGTAAAGGCATTCATGGGCTTTCTGGAACTCGCAGCCGCTCTCAAGTTCATTTCCAATATAGACCTCTATCTCGAGCGTGGGCTCGTAACCAGGCCGGTTTTTCTAGCAATCTGGGCGGGCCTTTCCATTATCGCCGGTCTCTACCTGTGGGGTTGGGTCCGGTTGACGGTGGATACAAGCAAGCGCTTTGGCATTGCCAGGCGGACGATCGGGGCGATCTCCATCGTGGCGGGAGTCTGGTGTCTTGGGGCGATAAACGGCGCTCCACTGGGTACGCTATCCGCATTTCTTCCACCGGATCCCTACCCATACAGAGGCGGTCGCGTTACGGCAGGCTCCGATCGGTGGGTACGCGATTGGAAGCTGGCCCTTGCACGGGCGGCGGCAGAGCATAAGCCGCTGTTTATCAACTTTACCGGAGCTCAGTGCACGAATTGCAGGGACATGGAAAACAACGTGTTTCCGCTCCCTGCCGTTGAGAACGAGCTGAGAAAATTCGTCCAGGTTGAGCTGACGACGGATCAAATGGATGAAAGCAGCAGGCAGAACGCCAGGCTGATGGACCAGCTGGCGCACGTGACCACCCTTCCCTACTATGTGATCGCAACGCCCGACGGCAAACCCGTCGGCAGTCCGGTTGGCTGGACTAAGGACGTTCCCTTTTTCCTTCGCTTCCTCCGAGATGGATTCGACGCTGCCGCCAGGCCGACGCGCTGATCGCTCCCCGCCAATTGTTGCTGACCTGTCCTCAATCATCTTGAACACTACATATCGCGGGCTCCACGTCTTTGTGCCCTATGGGTTGACCCGGCGCCTTGCCAAAGGCTATACTAAAGTTAGGTATTCTGAGACGTGCGCACGACCTGTCCGGCGCCTTGGTGTTTCTTACTCGCCTCGTTGCGTATAGGAGAGCCGCGTTTGTCCATGCCCCAGCCGGATCGCGAGATGGGATTGAACGACGCCGAGTACCAGAAGATTTTGGACATACTCGGGAGAGATCCGACAATCACGGAGCTAGGAATGTTCGCCGTGATGTGGTCGGAGCACTGCGGCTACAAGTACTCCCGCCCAGTTCTGGCCCTGTTCCGAACCTACAAAGCGGCGCAGGAAACGGGCGCGCTCGAAAATGCGGGAGTTATCCCCTTAGACGATAAGCTCGGAATCGTCTTTAAGGTGGAGTCTCACAACCATCCATCTGCCGTTGAACCGTTCCAGGGCGCCGCGACCGGTGTAGGCGGGATTCTCCGCGACATCTTCACCATGGGCGCGCGTCCGATAGCAAGCCTGAACTCGCTTCGCTTTGGTCCGCTCGAAGATCCCCGTAATCGCTACCTTTTCGAACATGTCGTCGCGGGCATATCACACTACGGCAACTGTGTCGGAGTGCCGACGGTAGCCGGCGAAATCTATTTCCATCCCTGCTATTCTGGCAATCCTATCGTAAACGCCATGGCCGTCGGAATCGTGGAACTGGATCGCGTGGCGAGCGCTGCGGCGAAGGGAATCGGAAACGCGGTAATTTACGTCGGCAGCGCTACCGGGAAGGACGGCATTCACGGTGCGACGTTCGCGAGCGTCGAACTGGGTCCGGACAGCGAGAGCAAGCGACCGAATGTTCAGATGGGCGACCCTTTCATGGAGAAGCTGCTCATTGAGGCGACGTTGGAAGCGCTCGAGAGCGGTTGTATCGTGGGCATCCAGGATATGGGCGCCGCGGGACTCACCTGCTCCACCAGCGAGACCTCGTCAAAGGCCGGCACTGGAATGGAGATTGACGTCAGGCGCGTGCCGTTGCGCGAGTCCGATATGTCGCCCTACGAGATCATGCTGTCGGAATCGCAGGAGAGAATGCTCTGTATTGCGAAAAGCGGCGGAGAACAGACGGTACTGGACATATTCAGGCGGTGGGGCTTGAACGCTGCCGTCATTGGTGAAGTGACCGGCGACGGAGTTACCCGAATCAGGGACAACGGCGCGATCGTAGCGGAAATCCCGTCGAAAGCTCTCACCGATGAGTGCCCCGTCTATCGACTTGATGGGGAGGAGCCGGCCTACATCAAGCTGCTCCAGGCTTACGACTTCTCGCTGGTTCCGGAGCCGGTTGTTGCGACCGGAGAGGCTTTGACCACCGGCGCAGGCGAAAACGAGATGACGTACGAGAGCGTATTGCTCAGGCTGTTGGACTCACCATCAATCGCGTCTAAGTCCTGGGTGACAGATCAGTATGACAGCATGGTTCAGACGCAGACGGTCCATATAGCCGGATCGGACGCTGCAATCCTGCGCATTCGAGGCACGGAGAAGGGCATCGCAGTTAAGCTGGACGGGAACGGCCGGTATGGATACCTCGATCCATACATCGGCGGCCAGATTGCGGTCGCGGAAGCCGCACGAAACGTCGCCTGCGTTGGCGCGCGTCCCGTGGCGGTCACGGACAACCTCAACTTCGGCAATCCAGAGAAGCGTGACGGATTCTGGCAGTTCCGCCGCAGTGTCGAAGGTATTGCAGCGGCTACGGAATCCTTTGGAACACCCGTCGTGTCCGGAAACGTCTCGTTCTACAATGAAACGCCTGACGGACCGATTTTTCCGACTCCGACGATCGGGATGCTCGGAATCCTCGATAACGTCAATCGGCGCTGCCAGGCGGCGTTCCGCGAGGACGGCGAAGGCGATATCGTAGTGCTTCTGTCGGCGTATGGTGACCCGACCGGGGGCGTCGGCGGCAGCGAGTACATGAGCCTTATCCACGGCGTCGAGGCCGGAGCGCCTCCCCGCATCGATCTTGAAGGGGAAACCAGGCTTCGGGAGCTCATCCTGGAGTCGATAGCGGATGGCCTCTTCGCATCCTGTCACGATGTGTCCGACGGAGGGCTGGCGACCTCTCTGGCGGAATGCTGTATCCTTGGACGCCTGGGGGCGCTCATCCTGCTGAATCCGTCCGAGTTCCCCTCTGAGCAGCGGGCCTCAACGCTTCTGTTCGGCGAGGCCCAGGGACGCGCGGTAGTGACGGTCCGTACCGAGAAGCAGCTCGCCAGGCTAGAGGACCGGTCTGAGCGCGGAAACGTCCGGGCTCTCTGGATAGGCACGGTCGGCGGGGCGAATCTGAGAATAGCCCTGGGCTCAAGGACGCTAGCCGATGTGTCGGTAGATAGGCTCGCATGCGCCAGCTCTCAGGCGATTCCGAGACGGATGTCGGCAGTTGCCTGAACCGGCGCCGTCAATCGCGGCGCGCCCAGAGGAGTCGCATTGTAGAACCGATCCGTTCTATTGTTCCGAATTCGGTCCGCGACTGCCGGATCGATCTCGTCCCACCATGCTCCGTCGGCGCTCCGGCGGCCGACGCGGCGCGGCTGACACCGCATGACTCACCTGCGCAAGTTGAACCTTTACAGGATACAATCCGGCCCGCCTTGACTGGCGCTCGGATCGTTGCAACCCATCGGTGGTCGCCACGGGCGAGGGAGCATGAAAAACGATGTACCTTTCACGAGGTCTCGAGACAATTCCACTGGAACTCGAGCGAGAGGCCGGAGGCGCTCCGGGCACTGCCTGCCCAAAATGCGCGGACGTCGATGAATGGGATAGGGATAACCCGAAAGAGGAGTGCGGCATCTTCGGCATCTTCGCGCCGCGCGAGGATGTCGCCAGGATCACATTCTTTGGGCTGTTCGCGCTGCAGCATCGGGGCCAGGAAAGCGCGGGCATCGCCGTCTCTGATGGGCGCACCATTCGCGTCCACAAGAACATGGGCCTTGTCACGCAGGTGTTCGACGAGGAGACGATCCAATCTCTTTCGGGCATGAGCGCCATCGGCCACGTCCGCTACTCCACGACCGGTTCAAGTATCCTCTGTAACGCCCAGCCGCTTACGAGCGCTTCGCGCCTCGGACAGATCGCCGTCGCCCACAATGGGAACCTTATCAACACACAGGTTCTGCGGTCCGAACTGCAGGAGCAGGGTTGCGTCTTCGAAACCAGCAATGATAGCGAAGTGATCGCTCAGCTCCTTGCCCACCTCCATACGGACTGTATCGAAGAGACCGTCCGCAAGGCGATGCTGCGACTTCAGGGCGCATATTCTCTCGTGATTCTCACTCCGGACAAGCTACTCGGCGTTCGTGATCCCTATGGGATTCGCCCGCTCTGCCTTGGGCGCATCAACGGCAGCAAGTATGTGCTGTCTTCCGAGTCATGCGCGTTCGTCCCGGTCGGCGCGGAGTACCTGCGCGAAGTCGAGCCGGGCGAGATGGTAGTTATCGACCGCGATGGCCAGCGAGAGTTCCAGGCGGTTCCAACCGTCCGTCACGCGACCTGCCTGCTCGAATTCATCTACTTCTCGCGCCCCGACACCATACTCTACGATCGGTCCATGCACATGAGTCGACGGAGGATGGGTCAGGCGCTCGCGCGCGAACACCCGGTCCCGAACGCGCATGTCGTCGTGCCTATTCCCGACACCGGAATTCCGGCCGCGCTCGGCTATGCGGAGGCAAGTCGAATTCCCTACGGCGAAGGAGTAATCAAGAATCGCTACATTCAGAGAACCTTCATTCAGCCCAATCAGCGGATGAGGGATCTCGGCGCTCGGATGAAGTACACTCCGCTGAAGGATACGCTTGCCGGCAAGCGGATCGTTATGGTGGATGACTCGATCGTACGCGGCACCACGACCGGTAAACTCGTGCGGATGATGTTTGACGCCGGCGCCACGGAAGTTCACGTCAGGATTACCGCGCCGCCCGTCAAGAATCCCTGCTACTATGGAATCGACATGGCTAATCAGGATGAGCTTGTCGCGGCGCGCCTCTCCGTCGAAGAGATCCGCAAGCTGATTGGCGCTACCTCACTTGGTTATCTATCACTCGATGGGGCCGTGCGTGCGGTCGGGATGCACAAGGACAAGTTTTGTCGTGCATGCTTTGATGGGAAGTATCCGATTCCGGTCCCGCGGGACGTCCGCATGAGCAAACTCGCGCTGGAGCATCGGCGCCACGCCCCGGGCAGTTCGTCCGAAGAGGGCGGTCCCGATGACGGCTCGCCGGAGACCGACTGAGATACGGTGTAGAGTGAACCCGCGGCGCTTCGCCGTCCGTATAGTAGCTATCATGCGTCCTCGATGCTCCGGGCAACTGTGCTGGACGCCCCGGTGCATCGAGCGACAATAACAGCGCCTGACGGGAGAAACTATGTCCACAACTTACGCTAAAGCGCCAGCAGGCGGCATCATCGCACTCGCGACGCTGGCATTGGGCGGAATCGTCGGCGCGAGGTACATTGGAACGCGCAAGGTCAGCTCGGCCGAGCGGCTCGCGGACGCAGTTCTTGATACGGAGCCGCTGCGCGAGGCCGCGCGGGATTTTGCGGATCGGCCCGAAACCAGGTTGGCGTCGTGTGCAAACTACATTGTAGAGGTGTGTTATCGATCCGCCGATGGATGGGGAATTGGCACTGGCGCTAACGATCCGGTCGGCCACACCCGTCTCAAGACACACCGGTACACCCAGGCCGTCGCATCGATTTTGACTGAGGCGCACGTGCCGGAACACGTATTGAACTATTCGGTAACGGTACCGGATGTCGCGGAGGTGCGCGGGATCCGGCGACATGGTCCCCTCTCGTTGAACGGCCTGTTGCCGGCCTACACGGTTCCGGAGACTGTACAGATCAGCCTACAGGACGGCTACACAGCCCAGATCGAATCCGATCTCAAGGTTACGGACGCGTTCGTCACCGGCAAAGCCAGGCTCTCCGGAGCTGTGACGCTGCGAGACAATCAGGGAAACGTCGGCAGGCTGAACATCGGCTCAGACGGCCTGATCCACGGCACGATCACACGTGATGCACGAATCGTTGGGCGATTGGACGGGCGCCTGGGCGACTCGATCCAGTTTAAGCCATATCAGATTGAGTCGGAAAAGAAATAGAAGGGCCGCGCGACTACAACGGCCGTACGAGGGCCGTACGAGCACGTCGAGTCGCTCCACCGCACTTGCCTATGTCTGATCGATCCATCACCTATCGCGACGCAGGAGTTGACGTAGATGCCGCGAACGAGTCGGTGCTGCGAATGCGTGAGCATATTCGCAGTACGTTCACACCGAATGTTCTCACGGACGTAGGCGCCTTCGGCGGAATGTTTTCGCTGGCGGGCATCTCCGCATACCAGGATCCCGTACTCGTTTCCAGTATCGACGGGGTCGGCACGAAGCTTAAAGTAGCCGCCCTCATTGGAAGGCACGATACCATCGGCCGCGACCTTGTGAACCACTGCGTCAACGATATCCTGGTACAGGGCGCGCGTCCCCTATTCTTTCTGGACTATTTCGCTACCGGAAAGCTTGCGCCGTCCGTTGCGGTGGAGGTCGTCCGCGGTCTCGCTGACTCGTGTCGTGCAGCCGGATGCGCGCTCATCGGCGGCGAAACCGCGGAAATGCCCGGAATGTACGGTGAGGACGATTACGATCTCGCCGGCTGCGTTGTTGGCCTGGTTGACCGGTCCGGAATCGTCGATGGATCTAAGATCGAGCCCGGAGACACTGTCATCGGCATCGCCTCCAGCGGCCTCCATACCAACGGCTTCTCGCTCGCCCGCCGTGTGCTCCTCGACAATGGCGAATCGTCGCTCTCACTTTATGAGCCGATATCGATGCTTGGTCAAACACTCGCCGAGGAGCTGTTGACCGTGCACCGATGTTATGCTCCATCGATTCTTCCGCTCCTCGGAGAGTTTGAAATCAAAGGAATGGCGCACATTACTGGAGGCGGTTTCTACGATAATATTCCTCGCATTCTCCCGGCCAATTGCAGCGTCACCATCGAGCGACGTTCTTGGCCTGTCCCGCCCATCTTCTCGCTGATTCAAGAGCGTGGAAACGTGCCGGAACCGGAGATGTTCCGTACATTCAACATGGGCATCGGCCTCGTACTGGTCGTTACGGCGGATCAGGCTCCCCTCCTGGCACACCGCCTGAACGCACTCGGCGAGTCGGCGTATATCATCGGGAACGTACACCGCGGAGTCCATGAGGTCGACATTGTCTAGCCCGACCTCGATCGCAAACAGGCTGGAATGCCTGCTGTGGGACGTTGACGGCACACTGACGGATACCACCGCGCTCATAGTGGAATCGCTCGACCACATCTATCGAAAGCACTACGACAGGACTCTTCCCGATGACGATCTTCGCGCGCTGATAGGAACGCCCCTCCGCAGCCAGATACGGGTCTTCGGGGAGCCTTCGGAATTTGGCGCCGAGGCCCAGGCCGTCATGGACGACTTTATCGCTCACTATGAGAGCCATAAGTCGCGAGAGCATATCCACGAGCCGGTCGTCGCTCTCCTGATCGAAGGAAAGCTGCGGGGACTGCCAACTGCCCTCGTCACTTCGAAGAACCGCGAAGAGCTCGCCAACACCCTTCCACGCCTTGGGATCGCCGATCACATCGACTTCGCGATCACCGCGGACGATGTCGATCTCGCCAAACCGGATCCGGAGGGCTTGCTTATCGCCCTCAAGAGATTCGCCATAGGCGCGGATCGGGCTGTCTATATCGGCGACACAACGCACGATATGCGAGCTGCGAGTAATGCTGGAATAGCCGGCATCGGGGTTACGTGGGGAGCCGCGTCGCGACCATTATTGCTGAGCGAGAGACCGTACTCGGTCTGCGACTCGGTACAGCAGCTCAGGACTTTACTTTTCGGAGCCACGGAACTCGACGCGGACGCATTACGGCCGTTAGGCACACTATTGTAGGGCGGATGCTCCGTCGTCCGCCGATTGCCGTCGTCCGCCGATTGCCGCCATCCGCCGATTGCCGTGGCACAGTCGGCGCGCCAGTAATTTGACACGGTTTGCGCAAAAAGGTACAATTCGCGGAATACCCCGGTGAGGATACAAGGACATCACAGGAATGTATGAGCTTCTTTCTCACATCCAGAGTCCGGCGGACCTGAAGACTCTCAGTCGAGAGCAGCTACGACAGGTCGCGGACGAGCTCCGACAGGCGATCATTGATAATCTCTCGAAGACCGGCGGCCACTTCGCCTCGGATCTGGGCGCAGCCGATCTGATTTTGGCGCTCCACACCGTCTACTCCGTGCCGAAAGACAAGATCATCTGGGACACCGGCCATCAGGCCTATGCTCACAAGATGCTCACTGGACGCCTGGACCGTTTCAATACGCTGCGCCAATACGGCGGCCTGAGCGGCTTCCTAAGGCGGGAGGAGCATGAGTGCGATCTGTTCGGCGCCGGCCACGCCGGCACGAGCATCTCGGCCGCATACGGCTTCGCCGTCGCCCGAGACCTCATGGGACGCACCGCGGACGAGAACGTGCTTGCCGTAATCGGCGACGCAGCCATGACGGCGGGTCTGGCTCTGGAAGGGCTTCACAACGCCGGCCACAGTGGCCGAAACTTTACCGTAATCCTCAACGACAATGAGATGTCTATTGCGGAAAGCGTCGGCGGGCTCGCCACCTACCTTGCAAAACTCCGCGTGTCACCGCTTTACCAGACGGCGGAGGCGCAGGCGCGCTCGCTGCTGAAGAAGGTTCCCGGAACGCCTGGACGCGCGTTGAGCAAGGCGGCCGGCTCCATGCTGAAGCATAATCTCACGCACTTCGTCTCTTCGAACCATTCGGGCGTCGTGTTTGAGGAGTTGGGATTCCAGTACATCGGTCCCGTGGACGGACACGACCTGGACCTGATGATCGACCTTTTCACACAGATAAAGCAGATGACTGGTCCGGTCTTTGTGCATCTGCGTACGGTGAAGGGTAAGGGGTACGACGCGGCCGAGGAGAATGCGCGCAAGTGGCACGCCGTCACTCCGCCAATGTTTGCAGATCTGGCCACCGGTACGGCAAGCGGAACCAAGTCCAGCGGCCAGACATGGACGGCAGTGTTCAGCAAGACGATCATCGACCTTGCTACGGAAGATCCGACGGTCGCGGCGATTACCGCCGCCATGCCGGACGGCACGGGATTGAACAAGTTTAAAGAGGTACATCCCGACCGCTACTTCGATACCGCGATCGCGGAGCAGCATGCGGTCTGTTTCGCGGCAGGTCTCGCCGCCGACGGCGTGAAGCCGATCACCGCCATCTACAGCACATTCCTCCAACGCGCGTACGACATCATCCTTCACGACGTTGCAATACAGAATCTGCCCGTGATCTTCTGCCTAGACCGCGCCGGCCTGGTCGGAGACGACGGGCCAACACACCACGGGGTGTTTGACATCGCATACCTGCGACATATCCCGAACATTACGATGCTGGCGCCCAAAGACGGACCCGAGTTCGAAGCGATGCTCAAGTATATCGTGCGCGACCATGTGGTCGGGACAGACGCCGGCCCGATCGCAATTCGCTATCCCCGGGGCAACGCTCCCAGTGTCGAGTGGGCGGCCACACGGTCAAGGACGCTGAAGACCGGCGACTACGAGATGCCTCCTATCAAGTTTGGACGGGCCGAAACACTCATCGAGGGCGATGACATTGCGATGCTCGCATATGGAAACATGGTTGCGCCGGCATTCGATGCCGCCCGCACGCTCGTCGGGGAGGGTGTTGGAGTGGATTTCATCAACCTCCGGTGGGCTAAGCCGCTGGACGTAGACGCCATCCTCAGAGCCGCTCGACGGACGCGCCGGCTGATCGTAATGGAGGAGGGCGTAGTCGCTGGCGGCGTCGGTTCTGCCGTGCTGGAACTGCTGGCCGAGCACGGACTTACAAACATTCAGGTTCGGCTGTTTGGCATACCTGATCGCTTCATCGAACACGGCGCCATTCCGATCCTCCATCGCCTATGCATGCTGACCAGCGAGGACTTTGCCGCAGCCGCGCGAGACATGCTAGGATTGGCTCAACCTGAACCGGAACCGATGGCGCCGCTCACTGCCCGAGAATCTCTCACCGCCTGAACCGTCCCCGTCTTACACGGCCCGGCGCCCCGCTTAAAAGCGTGTGTCGGGCCTCTTTTCTTGCCTGCTTGCTCAAGAAAATGCAGGAACAACCATCCAGAACCTCGCGTCACATCCAAAGTTTGAAGTGAGACATACGCGAAGACATATCCAGGACGAACGAGCACGATGGGCCGCCGGTCCTCTCGTGCATGCGACACAACCACCTGCCGGCATCGTCCGGTATAAGACGTTCAGGAGGAACTCTCGATGGCAAATCTGATCACGGGACTGTTCGACACCGAAAGCGCGGCGGAATCCGCGGTCACGCAATTGAAGCAAATCGGTTACGGGTCTAGCGAGATTACAGTCGTAATGAAGGATCGTGGCGCTGCCGCAAATCTTGCCCATGACTCGGGTGCGCGCACGATGGAAGGCGTTGGGGCGGGCGCTGCAATTGGAGGCACAATTGGGGCCGTCCTGGCCGGTCTCCTGGCCGTCGGTACGGTAGCTGTCCCCGGCGTTGGCCTGCTCGCCGCCGGGCCACTGGCGGCTATGCTGGCCGGCGCGGGCGCCGGAGGCATCGCGGGCAGCCTGGTCGGCTGGCTAACGTCGCTCGGTATCCCAGAAGACGTAGCTCCGTACTACGAGCGCGGGCTCAACGAAGGCGGCGTCGTTGTCGCCTGTGCTGCCCGCCCCGGAGACGAATCTCGCGCACAGCAGATCCTGCAGTCCGGATCGGTCGCAAATACGGGAGGTAACACCGGCGCCTTCGTCTCGCCCGAGTACCGCTCCCGCTATACGGATAGCACTGCGACATCGGCAAACGTCAACAGAATCTGACGTGGTGCAGGTGAGATACTGATGCTCGCGATGCAACAGCCGGCCCTTAAGGGCCGGCTGTTATTCGTTCGGACAGATGCCGAGGACAGGACTTGAACCTGCAAGCCGTGAAGCATACGCACCTCAAGCGTACGTGTCTGCCAATTCCACCACCTCGGCTCTCGATTCTGCCGTTTGAGGACAGGTAGGGATACGGGGAATCGAACCCCGGTTTAAGGACTGAAAATCCCTCGTCCTAACCTCTAGACGATATCCCCGCGCACTGAGATCGGCACGATTTTGCACTCCTATTATATAGTCCGACGGTTGATTTGTCAAGGCGCTCGACTACTGGCACGCTACCACTGTCGATGCCGAATCGCGGCGTCCTGCAGTGGATACTTCAGCAGATACTCCTCATACGTTCCTGGGAAGTCCACGATCCCTTCGGCCGTAAAGGACAAGACGCGCGTCGCCGCGTCCGAGATGAGATCGCGATCGTGTGATACCAGGAGAACGGTTCCGGGAAACACCGAGAGGGCTTCGCCTAGCGCGTTGACCGACTCCAGGTCGAGATGGTTGGTAGGCTCATCGAAGATCAGCACGGGGTGCTTTTCGAGCATCAACTTGGCCATTAGCAGGCGGGCAGTTTCGCCACCCGAGAGGTTATCGGTCATTTTGAGCGCCTCATCCCCGCTGAACAGCATGCGGCCAAGCAGTCCTCGCACGATCTGCTGGTCACCGTTCGGCTCGAACTGCATGACCCAATCAAGCGACGATATTCCTCGCGGGATACTGTCTTCCGCATTCTGAGGATAGTAACCACACGTCATTCCATTGCCCCACTTAGCGGCTCCGCCATCAAGCGGAACCTCGCCAAGCAGACAGCGCAGCAGAGTGGTCTTCCCAACCCCGTTCGAGCCGATAATCGCAATCTTGTCGCCCCGCATCACATCGAGATCCAGGCCGTTCAAGATATGCTTTCCATCATAGACTTTGCACAGGTCCTTCGCGATGATGGCCTCTCGGCCCGCGGGCCGCACCTGCTCGAACCGGATGTAGGGTCGCTGGATGTTCGACTTCTTCAGCTCAGTCGGCGCAAGGCGATCCATCTCCTTCCGACGCGATTGAACCTGGCTGGACCGCTGTCCCGCGGCAAAGCGCGAGACGAATTCCTGTAGTTGAGTAATCTTCTTCGCCTTATCCCGGTTCTCGGTCTCGACACGCTGACGCGCCTGCATCTTCTGCCCGACCATGTCGTCGTAATTTCCGGGATACACGATAATCGTGTCGTAGTCGATATCGGCAATGTGCGTGCATACCGCGTTCAGGAAGTGCCTGTCGTGGGAGATCACGATCATCGTTCCGTCATACTGCTGGAGAAAACCCTCGAGCCAGTGCACCGATTCGAGATCCATATGGTTCGTGGGCTCATCGAGCAGCAGGGCCTGAGGGTCTCCGAATACGGCCTGTGCCAAGAGCACACGGAACTTGTAGTCCGTGGGCAATGACGACATCAAATCAGAGTGTTTGGCATCGGGGATGCCGATGCCGCGAAGGATCTCCGCGGCATCAACCTCCGCGGTATAGCCGTTCTCGTCGGCGACGACGGATTCGAGCTCGCCCATGCGCTCCATCATCTGTTCTGTAAAGTCCGAGGCCATACACAGCTCGTTCCGCTCGCGGAGCGCTTCCCAGAGAACTGGGTTGCCCATCATTACCGTGTCCAGGATTCGCTCCTTATCGAACGCGAACTGGTCCTGGCGTAGGACGCCAACCTTCTTTGGCTTCGAAACGGTTCCTCTGTTCGACGCCTCGATGTCGCCGATCAGAATCTTCAAGAAGGTCGATTTGCCTGACCCGTTCGGACCTGTTAACCCGTATCTGTTCCCAGGTGTGAACTTGACCGTTACATTATCGAATAGTGTCTGCGCGCCATAGCTTTTTGAAAGTCCATTTACAGTTATCATTCGATCGTCTCTCGTCCCATTTTCAGATAGCAAAAAAACAGACGCGCATGATTGCGCGTCGACGCCCCCAGTATTATACCGCATCCAACAGCGGCCTGGTTGCTACCCCAGCGCGGACTCTCCGCGCTCTCCGGTACGAATTCTTACGGCCTCTTCGACCGTGGACACAAAGATCTTGCCGTCTCCAATCTCACCCGTTCGGGCGGCATCGAGAACGATTTCAACGACGTCTTCAGCGCGATCGTCTGATACGACGATCTCTAACTTGACTTTCGGCAGAAGATTGACTACATAGGTATTACCGCGATACTTCTCGGTTCGGCCGCGTTGCTTTCCATAGCCCCGAACGTCGGCAACCGTCATGCCGACGATGCCGATCGCTTCGAGCGACGCCTTTACCTCGTCGATCTTGATGGGACGGATCACGCATTCGATCTTTTTCACACCATAACTCCGAACTAAAGTACCGCTGTCACGGCCTCAGTCTTTGAGCGCTTCAATCACCTTCCGCGCCATGTCGGAGGTCCCGAGCGTGATCTTGCCGGGCGAGGAGATGTCTGCCGTCCGGTAACCGCTGTCGAGAACACGCGCGACTGCGCTTTCAATCGCCTCCGCCGCCGTGCTCAAGGCGAGTGAGTGGCGCAGCATCAGTGCGACTGAAAGGATCGTTGCCAGCGGATTGGCAATGCCCCTGCCAGCGATATCGGGCGCTGAGCCATGGACCGGCTCGTATAGTCCAAACTTTCCCGCGCCGTCCGCGGTTGGCGTATCGCCCAGACTTGCGGACGGAAGCATTCCCAGACTGCCGGTCAACATAGACGCCTCGTCGCTGAGGATGTCCCCAAACATATTCTCGGTCACAATGACGTCGAACTGACGCGGGTTCCTCACCAGCTGCATCGCACAGTTATCGGCCAGCATGTGCGACAATTCGATGTCCAGGTAGTCCCGCCCGATTTCGGTCACGACCTCCCTCCATAGGCGGGACGTTTCTAACACATTGGCCTTGTCGACCGAGCAGAGGCGCTTACGACGGCCCCGAGCCGTGAGGAATCCCACGCGCGCTATCCGCTCAATCTCACTGCGACTATAGACGCAGGTGTCGACAGCGCGCTGATCGTCCGCATCTCGCCCCTTCGGCAAGCCAAAGTAGATGCCCCCGGTCAACTCGCGCACCACCATGATGTCCAGTCCTGCCCCCACGATATCGGAACGCAGAGACGACACGTCGGCAAGGGCTGGAAAAAGGATTGCCGGCCGAAGATTGGCAAACAGTCCAAGCTCTTTTCGCAGCGGCAGGAGTGCGCCTACCTCGGGACGGAGAGAAGGCGGCTGTACGGAGTCCCACTTCGGCCCACCCACGGCGCCTAGGAGGACTGCATCGCTGACGCGACATAGCTCCAATGTTTGCGGCGGTAGCGGAACTCCCGTCGCATCGTAGGCCGCACCGCCTACCAGCGCCTCCGTCGTCGCCACTGAAAACTTGTAGCCATCCGCCGCAGCTTCAAGAACACGGACCGCTTCCCGAATGATTTCGGGTCCAATCCCATCACCTGGGAGAACGGCGATCTGAAACGTCATGGTTATACCCGTCTGAGATGTAGTTGCGCCGACGCTGCGCGCAGTGTGTTTCGCAGCAGCATGGCGATGGTCATCGGCCCCACGCCGCCGGGCACGGGGGTAATATATGATGCGATATGACGAACGGATTCGAAAGACACGTCTCCCACGTCTCCGGATCGGCCGTCGACACGGTTGTATCCTGAGTCTACAACGACGGCACCGGTTTTCACCATCTCGCCCGTGATCAACTCGGCCCGGCCGACCGCCGCAACCAGAATATCCGCCTGCCGCGTCACCGCGCCGAGGCAGGCGGTTCGCGAGTGGCAGATCGTGACAGTCGCGTTCCGATTCAGGAGCATCATCGCCACAGGTTTGCCGAGTATAATGCTCCGCCCCACTACCACTGCCGTCTTTCCTTCAATCTGAATGCCGTAACGGTCCAGGAGTTCGACGATGCCGGCGGGCGTGCACGATGGAAAGCCGGGCTCCCCATTGATCAGCCCACCGAGGCTCATGCGACTAATACCGTCGATGTCCTTTTCAACCGAAACCGTGTCCAGCACGGCCGGCTCGTGCAGCTGCTGCGGGAGCGGATGTTGGACCAGGATACCACTGACGGCCGGATCCGCATTTAGGTTCCCTACAAGTGCCTCTGCCTCTGCCTGCGTCGCGTCTACGCCGAGGCGATGCACGGACGACTCCATCCCCACCCAGCCGCACGCCTTCTGCTTCATCGCTACATAGGTTTCCGACGCCGGGTCAGCTCCAATCAGCACTGCGGCGAGATGAGGCGCATGCCCATTCGCCGCTCGAAACCGGCGCACCGCCTCCGCGATCTCCGTTCGAATCGCTCGGGCCGTTGCCGTACCGTCGAGAAGGATTGCCCCGGAGCCGGCCCGGGCCTTCCCGCTGGCGATCCCGGTCGTCATGCGTGGGCGAGCTCCTCTTCGTCCGCCAGATCTTCGAGCTCGACCTCTGGAACGGGGATGTCTTCGATCGACAGCGCCTGCACGACATCGCGTAGAGGATCGACCACAATTCCCTCCGTCCTGGCAACCATCGCGCCGAGCACACCATTAACGAACCTGCCGGACTCCGAGGTACTGTATTTCTTCGCGAGCTCGACCGCCTCGTTGATCGTAGCGCTTGCCGGAATGGTCGTCAGGTACAATAGCTCAAAGGCTGCCATCCTCAAGATGTTGCGATCGACAGAGACTTGCCGGTCCATCGACCAACCAATCTCCAGCTCTTGCAGAATGCGATCGATGTCACGACCATGTTGCCTTACACCCGAGACCAGCATCGTCGTAAAACCCGCGACACGTATCCAGTCGGATGTCTGTCGAGCTACCACGGACCCGGCGGGCGACCAGCGGTCCGCCATGTCTGTCGAAAACTGCCGCCATCGGTCCAAGACAAACTCGTGCGTAACCTTCAGGCGGGCGCCTGGCGGGCACGCCAGCTGCGTCTCGCGGGCAAAAGCGCGCATCGCAGCTTCGGGGAGAGCAGAACGTGCCCAGGCCAGAAACCGCTGCAATCTAACGCGCTCGGTCGACCCAATCTGCTGACTCCTTGCCATCGAAGGCGGCAATTCCGCGAGGTCGAGTGGAAGTACGACTGCCAATCGTTGGTGTGGTGTCTCCCAGAGCACCGCAAAGGACTGGCGACTGAACCTCAGCTCCAGATCCAGCTCCGACCAAAAACTAGGTGCGCTGAACAGCTGACTAAGGCAGTCGCGCAGCCCCAACTCGATCGCGGGATCGAACGCCGTTAGCGAGTCCCTCAAATGAGCAGTGACGATATCGACCAGAAACTCCTCGAGCAATGACCCAGTGGCGGCACGCGACGACCGCTGCACGAACTCTCTGCGCAGACGCTCCTGAGCGACGGTCTCGCTCTCTTCGATCGACATCCGGGCGACGTCCGCCTGGTACAATATCTTCAGCGCCCATTCACGGGCGAGCCGTCTCGAACTGATCAACGATTCCGCTCCCTCCAACTCTATACATCTATTCTACTCTACTCCGCGTACGTTGAACGCCGAGTGTATCGACGTGGACCATGATAAAAGGACAGGCCCGGAAAAGGCCTGTCCTGATCGGTGCAATGTCTCCTTCCGCGAGACGGGAGCACATCACTCGTCATGTGGCAACGCAGACGAAGCACAGGAGTTCCTTGGCTGAAGACTCCTCACAACGTCATCGCTGGCGCCCATTACGGTCGACTTGGAGTTCGTGCGCGGCGGTCGTTGCCGAGCTTCTCGTTTCCATGCCTGGCGTTCGGGCCTCCGGCAGGAGCGTCCGTATCCTGCCCGCTCGCTTGCGAGCCGTTGCTGATGCCGGCATCAACCGGCGCAACGGATCGGCTTCGGGCGCGTGTTAGGGGACCATCCGACACGTTGCGCGCTTCGAGGGCGCGCCGCGTCATCGCAAGCGCGACTCCGCATCCCATCACGATGACTCCGATCCAGACCAGGTTGATCCACGGCTTGTACGTCACCTCGAGCGGAACCACCCACGTTCCCTTTAGCTCCGACAAGCTTACCTGGAACTCGGCGTCTCCCGTATTAGGATCGATCGTACGAAGGTACACGGCTCCAGGGATATTGCTCGCGTCACGGATCTCAGGGATGGCAACGTTATGGTTGGTTTTCTCCATTTCGCCAGTCTCTCCCTGACTCATTTCGAACGTCGGGTGAGTTTGCACCACCTTATTGTCCGCCGTCTTGATAAACAAGTCGGCCGAAATCGATTTGCCGGGCTGAACTGTGTCGTTCGTGTACAGGAACGTGTACGGTCCAACGGTATTCGCCTGATTCTTCTTCAGCCTGAGGGTCGGTAACTTCAGGCCGGGATCTGTCGCAAAGCCCACATACAGGTCGTGACCGAAGTACTTACGTATGTGTGGCCAGCGAATGCGCCTTAGCGCATCCTCCGTGGGCGCATGCGGAAGATTGTACACGAACCACTTGGGATTCACGATGAAGGTCTTCGACCCGTTCGCATCCGAGCTCCCCTCCCCCGGCGGAGGCGTCACCCGGATCTCCACCGCGTTGTTCGGGTCATAATCGGGGTTTAGTGGAAAGCTTTCGTGCGCGCGCCCCGTGACTCTCTCGAACTCGAACTTGTATCCGAACGCGTCGACCGGCGGAGCATTTTCCTCGATCTCGAACCGTCTGGTCCGCTCGAACGTGTTGGACGTAATAATCCCGATCATCAACAACCCAATGCCGACATGTGCAACCCATCCACCGGCGGCCAGCGGCTTGCGAGAGCGAAATACCCTGTAGGCCAGCATCGAATTCGATAGCGCCGCGAGGAACCCGAGAGATGCAAGCGCCATGACGCAGATCCGCTGCACCGCTGGATTGATCCACGCCGAGGTCTTCCCGACCCAGGCCGGGTCCTGGGGGTCGGCAACGGCCTGTAGATCGTGTTGGGCGTTCATAACCCAGAAGAGCATGAAGAAGCCGAACGCAAGCATAACGAACCAGGGGATCAGCATCTTCTTCAGAAATGCCTCCGAGTTCGTCTTTCGATAAGCCAGCCAAGGAACGATGCCCATCAACAGCGCCGTCACCGTGCAGATCGGCAGCATGGTGCGATTGTAGAACACAGGCTTAAGGGCCGCCGGAGGCCGATGCATCCAGCTAAGCATTAGCGGCCACGTAGTTCCGAAGGTCACGATAGCGCAGGCGATGACCATGAGAACGACGGCCATGACGAATGCGAAATCGCGCGAAAGCAGACTATCGCCCGTCGTCGGCCTTGCCGGAATGGTTCGGAACCGCCAGACCCAGAGGCCGAGCCCCAGTAGGCCGTAGCCCGCCAGCATCGCGACCATCAACACCAGGCCGCCCTTGGCAATATTGTCGAACGCGTGAATGGACAGCATCTGCCCGTCCGGGCCGTCCCCAGCGAGAGCGCCCGAGCGAGTCAGGAAAGTGCCGAGCAGGAACAGCCAGAAGCCGAGCAGACCGAGGAATGTCGTGGTCCGCGCCATTCCACCTCGGTCCTTCTGAACAACCAGGCCGTGTACCAGCGCCGTGATCGCCAGCCACGGGAAGAATGATGCGTTTTCCACAGGATCCCAGGCCCAGAAACCATGCCAGCCCTGGGTTTCGTAGGCCCAGTACCCGCCCATGAACAGGCCGACTCCGAGGGTCAGGCAGGTTAGCAGCGCGTAAGGCATGACGCGCGGCGTCCAGTCCTCATAGTCCTTCCAGATGAGAGCTGCGATAGCGTAGCAGAACGGCACTGCAAGCGAAGCAAACCCAAAGAAGATCGTCGGAGGATGGATCGTCATCCAGTAGTTTTGCAGGGAGGGGTTCAGGCCACGCCCGTCGGGCGGAAAGGGAAAGAGGCCGGGATTTGCGGCAAGCTCCGCGGGCGACAGTCCGTGCGTCAGTTTGAACGGACTTTGCATCAGCAGAATTGCGGCGAGACACGAGAGCACCGTAACGAAGAACGGCATTACCCTGGCCTCGTACCTGCCGGCCTTGGCGAAGACGAGAAAGCCGATGATCGCGGTCCACGAGCCCCATAACAGGAAGCTGCCCTCCTGTCCGGACCACGTTGCGGCCAGGCGATAGAATCCCTGCAGGTCGTTGCTCGTATGCTCCGCGGCGTATTCGAACCGGTACAGGCCGCCGACCGTCTTGGTGTAGACGATCATGCCGAGCAGCGCAAACGCAGCGAGCAAGCACATGGCTGTAACCGAGTACAGCGTGCGGCCAAGTAGTACGGGTTTGCGATACGCCGGCCGCATCAAAGATAGGCCGTACGCACACACCGTCAAGATGGAGCACACCAGACAGGCCCATAGAGCGACCGTGCCTGCAACTCCCAGCCACATAAGAACGCCTCGTTACTTTCCGGCCGAAGCCGTCTGGGTGTAGACGGCTTTCTGGTCGTTGTACTTCGACGGGCACTGAACTACCAGGCTGTCGGATACAAAGATGTCGCGGCCGTTCTCCTTGCGAACGTATCCGTGCGCCGCGGTTCCCGGAGCGGAGTCGAACGCGTCCGGCTTGGCCCCATAGTAGACGATCTCAATCTCTTCCTTCTTGGGATCCTTGATCCAGAACCTCAGCGCGTTGCGCTGAGGATCTCTAACGATCGGATGGGCGGCATCTCGCATAATGAGGCCACGTACCTGCACGGACGTTTTCAGCTTCCGCGCAGTCTGAACATCGACATAGGGAGTCAATGCCGAGCTGAACGACCACATCGTGAACCCAAGCGCCACGCCGATGACGATGAACGCGATGACGTAGACCCTACTCATAACTCGTCTTTATCCTTTTCATCCCGCTCCAGTGTTCGGATAGACCGATCCACTATCAGCAAGTACGCAAATAGGCCAATCCACGTGACGAGAGTCACGACCATTACGGAAACCAGACCAGAATTCATTGTACTCTACCCGTCTGCCGGTGTGACGCCACGGCTAACGCGCGCAACCGCAACTGGAATAGCCAGACGAACAACATTGTGAACGCGGCGAACGATACATACAGTACGAGTTTGTAGTTGGGGCTCGTTGCACTGGCATCCAGTACGACATTGGTCGGATGGACCGACCCAACCGCTGGAATCTTCGGCAGCACAAGTATTAGAAATGTCGCGGGCACGACAGTTACGGTGGCATACACAGCGCCCAACCGTGCTCTCCTCTGCGGATTGGAGCGGATTGCACCGCGAAGTACGAGATACGAGCCATAGATCAGCAGCAGGCCGACGATCGATGTTTCGCGTGGATCGCCATTCCAGTAGCTACCCCACTCAACGTTGGCAAAAACGCTGCCCGTGATAGTGGCCAGCATGCTTGCAACGAAACCAAGTTCCATGGCTGTCGCTGCTTTTGCGTCGGTGACAAGGGCAGCAGGGTCGACAGGCTGCGCCAGTAGAACGCGAACGGAGTACACCGCCGCGATCACGAACCACAGTTGACATTGGATCGCTACTGGCACGTGAAAGAAAACGATTCTCGCACCGTCGCCATCCCGGGCAAAGTTTACGGCGCCCTTTGCGATGAAGAATGCGCCATAGATGACAAAGACCATCAGCAAACCGCACGCGCACTTCCACCACAACCCTAGAATTCCAACAGCGGAGTGCCGGCTCCGGACCGAACTCTTCGGTGACCCGGTCCGTGAAACCTCATATCCCGACGGTTTGGAGGCCATGAAGCGCTACTCTTCCCAGACGAAGTGGAACGTTATCGACGACACCGCGATGAGCGCGATGCCATAACTGAACAGCCCGCCCACATCCTTAACAACCCGCACAGTATCGATCTGTTTCGCGTAGACAGTACTGGCGGCATTCATCAGAAGCGCAAGAAATACCACCAGAAGCGGCAGCCCCAGGGCCCCATAAAGGGCGCCCGTTCCACGAGCCTTCGCAGCCAGAGCCCCGATGATCGTCGCCGCGCCCGCGAGGCCGACGGAGCCGCCGGCCATTGTACAGGCAAATATGATAGGCGCCCCAAGGCTCATGCCTGTGATCATCATGTACGCCGGGGTGACAATCAGCGTCACGGCCAAGATAACCATCAGGTTGAACATCAGCTTCCCCGCGTATACCGCGGGCGCCCGCATCGATAATCTGAGAGCGAGTGCCGTGCCTGTCTCCTCTTCGTGAACGAATGCGTGAGCCAATCCCGTGAACGCGGCAAAGCAGAGGAGAACCCAGAGCAGGGCCATCTTACTCTCATTGTTCCATGCCGGGAACAGCGAGGCATCAAGTATTCCCTTGATCGCCCGATCGCCCCCCGATGGGCCTATCCGGTCATATCCCTCATAGAAGACGGGCTCACTGAACGCCTTAGCCTCTCTCAGTGCAGCGGTCGCGAGCGCCATGAGCATGAGCGATGAAAACGTGAAGACTCCGATCGCGCTGAATGCGACCTTTGTTCGGAGCTCCGCCCTGACATCCTTGCGGAACAGAGCCTGGCTCGCTCGAACCCACGAGACCGCGGAGATGGGATCGATTTGGACACCTCTCACGCGCTCGATCCCAGATCGATTCGCAGCGCGCTCCAGGAGAGTTCGCGAGCCTCATTCGTGGCGATCACAGCCAGGCCGCCGCGCTGACGCTGCCGCTGCGCCGTCACAATGCTGTCCACGATCTCCGCCCCGGCGGCGTCGAGGTTGGCCGTGGGCTCGTCCAGCAACAGGACGGGAGGATCATGCAGCAGGGCAAAGGCGTACTTCAGCCGCTGGCGCATGCCGGATGAATAGGCTCCAACAAAGTCCCGGCCCCTGCCGCGCAGGCCCACCTGT
The DNA here is from genome assembly GCA_038211235.1 of Chthonomonadales bacterium. GTDB lineage: Bacteria > Armatimonadota > Chthonomonadetes > Chthonomonadales > Chthonomonadaceae > DATGJU01. The sequence continues at coordinate 22,578 of JBBQVV010000033.1, forward strand.
GTCAATAGCGCGATCGCGCGCTCTCGGTCCATTGAAACGCCATGGAGCTCCGCGAAGAACTGCAGGTTCTCAGCGCCGGTCAATTCCGAATACAGTACCAGGTCGGGAGCGACATACCCGATGTAGCCGCGATATTCGGATGCGGGAGCCTGCCTCCCGTGAATATTCATTGCAACGGTTCCCGCCGAAGGAGCGAGCAAGCCGGCCATCACTCGCAGCAGCGTGCTCTTGCCGGACCCGTTTGCCCCGCTTACAATCAGAATCTGACCCGAGCGCACGATGACGCAGATATTGCTAAATACGCAACGCGCGCCAAATGAGTGAGAGACCCTGTCTAAAACGAGTGAAGGCGACGCGCTGTCGATTGCGATTTCATTCTCTACCTCCGACCGCATGTCTACCTGTTTTGACATTGGCAATGGCTCGAAGTTACGTATTGAATGAGTATTCGGCGACTGCCGGCGCATCTTCTCACACGGACCGCTTCCTGATCATTATACCATTGCCCTTCAGGGTTTGCCGGCCGCTTGCTGCCGATCGACCTTGGCATCCGCAAGCGGGAAGCAGCGGATAGGTCAAATCGATCACGAGTATATCGATATGGCATAATGAATGACTGAAGATTGGCTGTGCTGGATATCGCCTAAAAGGATCGGTCGTAAATGAGCAAGGGAACAGTCGTTGCTGCTATGAGCGGAGGCGTGGACAGTGCGGTCGCGGCGGCTCTGCTTAAGCGGGACGGCTATGATGTAATAGCAATCACACTTCAGATCTGGCAAGAGCACGCGGATCAGGGAAAGTATGGGGGCTGTTGTTCGCTAGGCGCCGTCGAAGATGCGCGGCGAGCGGCTGCGAGGATCGGGATACCGCACTACGTCCTCAACTTCCGGGACTATTTCGCGGACAAAGTGATCGACCACTTTGTCGCGGAGTACAGTCGCGGACGCACGCCAAACCCATGTGTAGAGTGCAATCGTAGCGTTAAGTTCGACGAACTTCTGCGGCACGCGGTGGACCTTGACGCGGATTTCCTCGCGACGGGACACTACGGTCGTGTCCGGTACAACGAAGCCAGCGGCAGGCACGAGCTTTTGCGCGCTCGCGATCAAGACAAGGACCAGTCATACGCCTTGTACACGCTTACACAGGAGCAGTTGAGCAAGACGCTCATGCCCCTCGGTCACCTCTCCAGCAAGGATGAGACACGCCGGCTCGCCCGTGATTTTGGTCTGGCACTGGCGACAAAGCCGGACTCTCAGGAGATATGTTTTGTGCCGCGAGAAGGATATGTCTCATTCCTAAGGGAAAAGGCTCCGTCCGCGGTGAGGAGCGGGCGCATTGTCGACACAAGCGGCAGTCCGATCGGTGAACATTCAGGTGTAGCATTCTACACCATCGGACAGCGCAAGCGGCTGCCGGCCAGCAGCAACGGCGCGCTATTTGTGGTGTCGTTAGATGCAGAGACCAATACAGTTACCGTCGGAAGCAGTGACGAGCTATTCACTAGTGGCCTTGTGGCGAACAACTGCATCTGGAGCGCGATACCCAGCCTGACAGACGAGCAGTCTCCACTTGATGTAACCGCAAAGATACGATATAATGGGCCTGCTTCTAGGGCAGCCGTTTCTCCTGGAATTCGGCAAGATGAGGTCGAGGCGCGCTTCGATCTGCCACAGCGCGCGATCACACCGGGCCAGTCCGCGGTCTTCTACGGTGGGATCGGCGAGGAGGCCGGAAACGTGGTCGTGGGTGGAGGAGTCATCACTCAAGCACTGAGGGATTGACGCGCGATGACCGAAGACGAGCTCACGATTCCCGAAGGCATTGGGTTATCGGCCATTGAGAAGCTGATCGAGGAGTGTGCTGCGGCGTCCGGGCTTACGACCAGGCTCAAGACGAGCCTTGCAAGCTATAGTGGAAGCATCCACTGGCACTTCCGCCGGTCGGGCGAGCTTGGTACGCTTGAAGTGACATTTTGGCCGGAGCGCAGGCGATGCTGGTTATCCGTTCACACAGGCCGGAATGCCGGCTGGGTTTGCGATGGCAGAGCAGCACTTGCTCTCGCCATCCATGCAGGTTTTGGGTCGCTTGCGACGTAGAGCCTGTGGACGCCTTCGATGGAGGATGGTGAATGCGCGCGGCAACCCCCGCTGATCTCGTAATGGTTGAGCACGCGCGCGGTGCGGCGCGCGGCGCCTACTGTCCCTACTCCAAGTTTCCCGTAGGCGCCGCCCTGGAAACTGAGTGCGGCCTGTTCTTGGGCTGCAATGTCGAGAACGCCAGCTTCTCGCTAGCGATCTGTGCGGAACGGGTCGTCATACACACGGCGATTTCCGCCGGCGCTCGGAGGCTCATCCGACTGGCCGTTTCCTGTACCGCCGCCGACACTTCCGGCGGCCCCCCCGGCCACATGCCGTGCGGCGCCTGTCGGCAGGTGATGGCGGAGTTCATGCCAGCGGATGCCGAAATCGTGGTCGACGGGGCGGGCGTCTGGCGACTCGAGGATCTTATGCCCCAGCCGTTCCGTCTGACTTCGCAACCAACCACTCACAATTACCAAGGAGACTGACAATGGCAAGCAATGACGATGAGCGAGGCGTACTCGTGTCCGTTCTCGCGGGAATCGGTATCGGCGTCCTCGTCGGCGCCGTCGCCGGACTGCTGCTGGCGCCAAAGTCCGGGCAGGAGACCCGCGACGAACTCAGCAAGTCGTTGAACGACCTGAGTGATAAGGTAACGGATCTCGGCCGCACGGTTGGGAGCAAGGTCTCGTCGGCGGTGGATCGCACGCGAGCTCAGATGGCGCAGAAGTTGGGCGAGATCTCCTCCGATAGTGGAGAGACTGCCGATTAGGGGGATTATGGACCTGCGTTCCGGTTCCGATATTCCGGAGGGCAAGGTCCCGACTTCTGCCCAGGAAGCCCCGGCCGATGGCCGGATTGAAGCGCCTCTTACGATTCAGGTCGTGGAACCGGAGGCGCGGCCACCGATGCTAATGCGCGCCGTCTACCCCTTTGGCCTTTCGCTCAGGGGTTGGCGGCGCACTCTTTTGACTGGTCTCTTTCTCCTACTGGTCATCGCCTTCCTGTGGCGACTTCAATCGATCCTGCCTCCGTTCATAGCGGCGTTCTTGATTGCTGCATTGCTGGACCCTATCGTTCGCTACCTGGAGGAGCGCGGCAGGTCTCGTGTCCAGGCTGCCCTATCGCTCTATGCGCTCGGGCTGCTAATTGTTATCCTGGTGGCAGCCCTTGTGGTGCCTGCGGCTACCCGGCAGATCGAAGAGCTTACCCGCAACTCGAACCAGTACTACACCTTTGTGCGTCAGACCAGCGACACGTGGATGGCGAGAAACGCCCCGCTTCTCAGGTTCTTCGGGATCCGCCAGCATACGTTTGCCGCGCTTGTCAATCAGAAGCCGGGACCGCTTCAAGATAAAATCACAGAGGCTCTGACCACAGTGACAGGCGCTATCCAGGGCGTCGCCTCGCAGGCGGTTTGGCTCATCGTCATTCCCGTCGCGTCGTTTTTCCTGTTGCGTGACTACACCGCAATAAGAGCCTGGATCATTGCGCTGTTTCCGGCGAGGCTTCACGTTGAGATCGACGAGGTGTCCCGAGGCATCGTCGACGTCTTCAGCGCCTACCTGCAGGGGCTTGCAAAGATCTGCTCGCTCTACGGAATCGTGGTATTCCTTTTCCTATGGCTAATCGGCCACAAGTATGCCCTGTTCCTGGGTCTTATGGCAGCGGCATTCTATGTTGTGCCCCTCATCGGTCCATGGTGCGTCGCGGTCACAGCCGGCCTTCTCGCCTATTCAGAGCCGCACCGAGCCCTTTTCTTGGTGCCCGTGCCCAGCAACTCGATCTCATTCGCGATTCTGATCGGCCTCTGCATCATCGCGGCGCAGATTGTATTCGACCAGATCATCTATCCCCGCCTGGTCGGTGCTTCGGCCGGTCTTCATCCCGTGGTCAGCATTTTCGCGCTGCTTTCGGGGGCTACCCTATTTGGCATCGTCGGCATGGTGATCGCCATTCCCGTAGCGGGTTCTATGCAGATTCTTCTAACGTACTTCTTCCCGAGGATGGCCGATCCGCCGCCCGCGCGCCTCATGAGTGAGCGTCCACCAGTCGCGTAGCAGCGAAGAGTCGAGCCATGATCAGCCGTCACCAGACCGGCAACGCAATCAAAACCATGCTGCCGTTGCTGACGTACTCCTACACGGCATACGCGACCCGGTCGCAAGCCAGTTGGAGAGTACTCAGGCATTTGGAAAGGAACTTCCGGCTTGATGAAGGCCACAATGAACGCGATCGTGAAGACGAAGCCGGGTCCAGGTGCGGAGATC
>JBBQVV010000034.1:0-26925 GCA_038211235.1 Chthonomonadales bacterium
TCGTTCATAATGTGCGAGAGCGTCCGTTTGGAGCCTGAATGTCTCATGATGTGAGCGGACGCCAATGCGCGTCTGTAAGGAGGAGTGTTGTTAGAGATCCGGCCGTTTCAATCCGCGGACGAGGCAGCGGTGATCGCCCTGTGGCGCGAGGCGCTGCCGCCGAATGCGCCGCACAACGATCCGGCGACCTCGATCAGGATGAAGACTGCCGTGGATCCTGACCTTCTCCTTGTAGCGACTGTCGACGGCGCCGTGGTCGGAACCGTGATGGGCGGATACGATGGCCATCGCGGCTGGATCTACTCCGTCGCGGTAGACCCGGCACATCGCCAACATGGAATCGCAACCGCTCTCATTCGCAATATCGAGGCGCTCCTCGCCGAGCGCGGATGCCTGAAGATCAACCTTCAAGTTCGGACGTCCAACGCGAGCGTGATCGCGTTCTACCGGAAGCTGGGCTACGCTACCGACGACGTGCTGAGTATGGGGAAGCGGCTGTACGAATGACCGTAGCAAAGCCTTCGATTGAATTGAGAGGAGGGATCGATGCATAGGTACACCGCGACGGTGGAATGGCAGCGCGGAGAGGCCGCCTTTACGGACAACCGATATAGCCGAGCGCATGAGTGGCGTTTCGACGGCGGCGTTACGGTTGCTGCATCGTCGTCTCCGCAGGTCGTGAGGCTGCCGCTCTCCGTCGAGAACGCGGTCGATCCGGAGGAGGCGCTCGTCGCCTCGGCATCCAGCTGCCACATGCTCTGGTTTCTGTCGCTCGCGGCGCGCGACGGCTTGGTCGTCGACAGCTATTCCGACGACGCATTTGGCATCGTGGATCGCAACGGTGCCGGAAAGACGGCGTTCACGAGGATCATCCTGCGGCCCAGAATCGCCTTCTCGGGCGACAATATGCCGGGAGAGGTCGAGTTGGCGAGCCTCCATCATCGCGCGCACGATGCCTGTTTGATCGCAAACAGCCTGACGGCCGATGTCGTTGTTGAGAGAGAATGAAAGCGAAGCTACAATCTACGTCCTTGAAGCATCGTGAAGGTAGTCGTATACGATCTCGGCGAGCCTGGGATTCATTCCGGGAACGATAGCGATGTCCACGGTGCTTGCCGCGCGCATCTTGCTGACAGAGCCGAAGTACACCTGAAGCGCCTTACGGCGGCGCGGTCCGATGCCGGGAATATCATCGAGAACGGAGCGCGTGACCTTCTTGTCCCTTACGTGTGCCTGGAAGGTGTTCGCGAACCGGTGCGCTTCGTCGCGAATCCTCTGCACGAGATAGAGCGCCTGCGACGTTCGCGGAAGGATGACGGGATCCGGCTCTTTCGGCAGGTACAGATGTTCGAACTGCTTCGCCAGGCCGGCGATCGGCACGGCGATTCCTGTCTCCTCCATGGCCGCGACGGCGGATGATACCTGGCCGCGCCCGCCGTCGACGATCAGCAGGTCCGGTAGACGATTGAACTTCGGATTGTCGGATTTCGCCTGGTTCAGACGCCTGCAGACCACCTCGCGCATGCTTGCAAAATCGTTTGGCTTGTCGTCCTCGCGCTTGATCTTGAAACGGCGATACTCCTGCTTGTTCATCTGTCCGCGCTCACAGACCACCATCGAGGCCACCTGGTTCTCGCCCTGGGTATTCGAGATGTCGAAGCACTCGATCCGGTTGGGAGGCTCGGGCAGCCCAAGCGCTTCCGCGAGCTCCTCAAGAGCCCGTTGCGTATTGTCGAGCTTGGACCGCATCTCCGCCTTCATCTGCTCAAGTGCATACGTCGCGTTCTCCGTTGCCATGTCGACCAGTTTCTTCTTATCGCCCCGCAGCGGAACCTGGACCTCGACCTTCTTGCCCTTCTTCTGGCGAAGCCAGGTCTGCACGATGGCGATCTCATCCAGGTCGCAGGGCAGCAGGATCTCCTGAGGGATAAAGTTGGCCGACTGGTAGTACTGTTTGACGAACTCCTGGACAACGTAGTTCTGCGTCTGGTCGTCCGTGCCCTCGACCAGATAGTGGCTCTGGCCGATTAGCTTGCCGCCGCGGATAAAGAACATCTGTACGCAGGCGCCGTTCAGACCTGTCGTGTCCTCGACGACGGCAATCACATCCTGGTCGATCAGCTCGGTCGTGATCACCTTCTGGCGCTGCAGCACGGCTTCGACGCCCTGCACGCGATCACGGAGCCTTGCCGCGCGCTCAAACTCCAGGTTTTCCGAGGCGTCGTCCATCTCGGCGCGCAGCTTCTTAACGATGTGCTCCTGCCGCCCCTCCAAGAAGTCCACGACGTCCTTCACCGCGAGCGAGTACTCTTCCTGATCGGCCATCCCCGCGCATGGAGCCAGGCACTGGCCCATGTGATGATAGAGGCACGGCTTCTGGACCGGGCGACCATCGTAGCTCTTACCACAGGATACGAGCGGAAAGGTCCGGTTGACTAGGTCCATCGTCGAATAGACTGAACGCGAATTTGGATACGGCCCGAAGTACTTATTCTGATCCTGGCGAACCCGGCGAACTAGAAGCAGACGCGGAAACGGCTCGCTGGTGGTGAGGCAGAGGTAGGGATATTGCTTGTCGTCTCGAAGCCGAACGTTGTAGTGCGGTTGATACTTCTTGATGAGGGAGCACTCGAGGACAAGAGCCTCCAACTCAGTGTCGGTGACAATGGTTTCCAGATCGACGATATTGCTGACAAGACGCCTGATTTTAGGCGTCAGGTTGGCTCCTTTCTGGAAATAGGAGCGTACACGGCTCCGAAGGTTGACGGCCTTGCCGACATAGATTACCGTCCCGCTCTTATCCTTGTGGAGGTAGCAGCCCGGCTTCGTCGGCAGAGTGGCGAGTTTGGAGGCGAGTTCTTGCGTAGGCATAGACAATTGTACCATCTGCCGCCTTCCCTCGCAAGATTACTAGAGGAGTGAAGCAGTAGCACATTGTGAAAACTCAAATTCGAGGAGAGTGGGGAGCCGCGCGGAAGGGCGACCGCTACTTGCCCATCCGCTGCAGGGCTTTGCGACTGCGCGTTGGAATCTCGAAGCCTATTCCGTCTTCGCTGCCCTCTTCGACGACGTACCACTCCGTGTTCTGGACCGTCTCACAGAGGCGGAATATCTCCCGCCAGTCGGCCTGGCCTTCACCGATGACAGAGTCCGGCTCGCCCCCAAAGTCCTTTAGGTGGACGGACCGTGCCCGGTTTGGAAATCGTCGCAGGGTGGCGATCGGATCGCCGCCGCCCACCGCGCAGTTGCCGATATCCATCTGCATAATGACCGCATTCTGCGTATTGGAAAACAGCGCGTCCCAGGCTACCCACCCCGAATCGAGCATCGCAAAATCGAACGGGTGTGCATGGTATCCCGTGAACATTCCCTCGGGGCCAAGCCTGTATGCTAGATCGTCGAGCATATCCGCCAACTGCATAACGCCGCCGATCGTGCTCATGCGCTTCTCATCGCCCGCGATGATGAGGAACCGGTTATTAAGAATGTGGTTGAACTCGACAGTCCGCTTGAAGTTATCGTCGGATAGCGCCTCGGGACTGAGGTGTATGCCACAACACATCAGGCCGTTGTCTTCGTACATCGTACGAATCTCGGCGGCGGCATGTCCCTGCCATTCCAGCGACTTCCCGTCGTACCCCCAGGGCTCCGCCGCCACATAGCCCATCTCCGCGACGGCAGCCAACGTTGCGGGCAAGTCCTTTGCGCACTCTCCGCGAACGGAGTACAACTGTAGTCCTACCTGGATTGTCATAGTCGCAGTCCTTTTCTCACATCGGCCGAATGATAGTGCATGACCGAGTACAGGGTTGTTAGCGTGCGCGATGTCAAGCGCTGGTATTGGGTATCGGGTATGAGGTATTGGCTTCCGATCCGCCTATTGCCAGATCTTTTCGGGCGTGTAGGGATCTATGGCGAGACTGCGTGATTGCGCCCTGATCTCATCGGTAGTCAGCTCCCGGCCGGCCTGGCCGGATAGGTAGATTCCCTCGCTGATCAGCGAGGCGTTCAGAGCGTACGCTGCCGTGGGCAGCAGCGGGACGCGGCCCAGGAGCGCGCCGATCCAGTGGCGCTGCGAGGAATTGTACCAGGCAGTTTCCGGAATGCAGGAGTGCCAGCGCATGTCCGCCAGTTTCACGTCGAATGTCGCGCTCATCGGAAGGTCACTGAGCGAGGAGAAATAGGTGAGCGGATCCAGACGCAGGCCGCCTTTGCTGCCAAGAATCTTGCTGGACTCCTCACCGTCGTGGTGAACGGCCCACGTCTCTTCGACGTCGAACGAGATCCCGCCGGCCATGCGTACCCACCCGAGGGCCATCTCCTCGACGCTGTAGGAGCTGAACGCACGCCGCTCCTCATACATGTCGAGCTCTTGATGCGTCGAGCCGGTCACCGTGAGCACCGCAGGGTTTCCGATCAGGTGCAGGACTTGCGTTAGATGGTAGATTCCCATGTCGAACAGGGCGCCGCCTGCCGCGACGGATTTGTCCACGAAGGAGGGCGAGCCATATCCGTCTACGAACGGTCGGCCCCGGCGACGGAAACCGTAGGATCGAGCACGGTAGATCTTGCCGAGATGCCCGTCTGCAATCAGGCGATTCGCGGCCCGCGTATCTGCCGAATACAGCTGAGCCAACTGGATGTGCAGCATTCGGTCACAGTCGCGCGACGCCTGAACCATCTCGTCCGCATCACGAAAGGCTCCGGCCATCGGCTTTTCGCAATAGACGTGCTTTCCGGCTCTCAGGGCAGCGATGGCAACGGGCGCGTGCTTATTGTTGTGCACGCAGACGTCGACGGCGTCGATGTCGTCCCTCGCAAGCAGTTGCTTGAAATCGGTGGTTCCTTCGGCAACTCCAAAGTTGCGCCGCGCGGTATCGAGGCGATCCAGGCGCAAATCGGCCACCGCGACGACCCGCGCTTCGGGAATGTCGCGGTATGTCGTAAGGTGCTGCGTGCCGATCTGTCCGGCGCCGATCACGCCGATGCGTACGGGTTCTTCCATCGTTCGTGTTCCCCAGGTTATCGCCCGGATGTCCGGTTGATCGGACCCATGCCGAGCGAGTTAGTCGTTGCAATCATTGTAACCGCGAACGCGCGCTTTTGCGAGCGCTAACGGTCGAGGATTTACTAGGCGGCGCCGTTTGCCGTTGCTGGTCCGGTCGGTTCCGATGCGGTGTCTCCCGCGTCTCGCGACTTTGGCGCATCCTCGGACGGTGTCACTGGACCAAGTTCGGGATATGGCTCGTCTTCCTGGAGGGCGCGCATCAGCTGGAATAGGCGTTCCGCGCCGATCTTATACCCCTCTCCGCCCTTGATCCCTCCCGAAAGCTCGTCGACGGTTACCGGCCGTCCGAAACGCACGATGATTGGCTTGCGAATGAATCTGGGCCGAATCTGCTCATATGGGAGCATTAGATTCGTGTTCTCGACGATGCATGGAACGATCGGCACGTTCGCGCGCGCTGCCAGCATCAGTACCCCCGGGCGGAGCGGAAGGAGTTTTCCCGTCGGACTTACGCCGCCTTCCGGAAAGATGATCACAGCATCGCCCTGTTTCAGTTTCTCCTCGGCAAACTTCAAAGCGTGCCGGTCGGGAGTTCCGGGCTTTACGGGGAATGCCCGAAGCCAGGTGATAAGCGTGCCCAGAATCGGGATCTTGAAGAGCGCGTCCCACGCCATAATGTAGGCATGCCGGCGGGCCGCCATTGCCACGGTCGGCGGATCAGCATAGCAGATGTGATTTGGCGTGATGAGCACCCCGCCGCATTGCGGAATGTTCTCCTGCCCCTCAAATCGAAGTCCACCCCATACGAATACAAAATAGATCGGCCGGATAGTAAGATATGCGATCGCTCGCATAAACCGATAGAACATTTAGCGCACTCCCGCTTCCAACGTACATGACACACAGGCGACAACCACCCGGCGCAACGACCGCGCTTAACTTGAATCCCACGGTGGAGCGCCGTGCAGTCCGTTCGCCGCGACGGTTTCCGCAGGCAACTATGCCATAGGGTAGAATGAAGAATACACCTTTTCAGTCGTAAAGAACAACCATTATGCCGGACGAATGGGATTTTTCAACACAGCGCCGTACCGAACAGCCACAACCCATCATCACGTACGGGCTGTGCGCCCTATGTGTGCTCTTCACGCTCGCCCGCTGGTATCCTACGGTTAACCCTGCTTTTGCCCGAATCGGCGCGATCGTTTCGCCAACCGCGGAGCAGATCTGGGGCGGAGCCTACTTCGGAATCTTCACCACTTTCTTTGCGCATGTAGACCTCGTTCATCTGCTGTTCAACATGATGTGGCTCGTGCAGTTGGGTCGCGCGATGGAGCCAGCATTGCCTCCCTGGGGTTATATCTTGTTCATCGTAACTGCGGCGGGGGTCAGCATGGGCTGCGAGCTGGCAATCTCCGGTAACGCGGGCATTGGCGCGTCGGGAGTAGTCTACGCAATGTTCGGAATGATGTGGGTCGGCAAGGCGCGGTACCGCGGCTGGAGTGAGATCGCCAACCGCCAGAACCTGAATGTTTTCCTGATCTGGGGCGTGTACTGCATCTTCAGCACGTGGGCGGGCTTCATGCGGGTTGCGAACGTGGCTCATTTCAGCGGCCTGCTGTTCGGGCTTTCGGTCGGGTGGCTCTTCCTCGCGCCCAGGCGCAAGTCGATCTGGGCCGCCCCACTCGCACTGACCGTGCTGTTGTCATGCCTATCGCTGTTCTGGCTGCCCTGGTCCGCGGCGTGGAGTTACTACCGGGCGGACAAAGCGTTCGAAGCGAAGGATTACCTAGTTGCCATCGCATGGTACCACCGCAGCCTGCGTCTGGGAGGCGAGCGCTACATTACCTGGGAAAACATCAGCCGTGCATGGGCGAACATTGCGCTGAATGCTAAAAATCGCGGCGACGATCGAACCGACGACGAGGCCACGGCTCAATCTGAAAGTGCGAAGCGCCTTGAGGGTCCGGACCCGGCGTCGGCTCCAGAGCAGTCGGGCCCGACTGGCTTCCACCCAATAAGTCCGAACCGATGAGGACGGGGCGCACCGTGTGGAAGTCGCTGCCGTCTCGGTGCGGGATCCTACTCTGTCTCGGGGGACTGATAGGGATCCAGACCACGCTCGCTTGGTCGCAGGCTCCGCCGCAGAAGCTCACGCGATCTAAGCTGCAGGAGATAAACTCGGAGAGCGAGGTCATTGACGGAGCATTTCCAGGGTTGCTTGTTATTCCACATGTCGCTTCGAACTACCGAGACGAAAAGTATAACAGGCCGTATCACCTCGCCTGTCACGTCTATGCCGCGCTGCCCTCCCGCGCGGGAAGCACCGAGCCGAGCTATGGAAGGCGCTTCCTGGTTTGCGCGATGGACGAGGCTTCGATGGCCCTGACCAAGCAGGTCTCAAAGCTGCTCCTGCTGCTATATGAGGAGCGTCGCGATCGGATCCATGACGATCATCCGGAAAACCAGCCCACGGTCAATGTTTGGCTCACGGAAAAGGTCGAGCCCGGTCTCTCGCCGGACACGGGAGGCGAGCAGTTCCAGAATCAGATTTACATTTATAATATCCATCGCGACCGGCCTCCCATTGAGTGGGCGCGTGAAATCGCTCATGAATACGGACACTATGCGCTGCCGGGAATATCCGGATTCAGATCGCCGGAGGAGTGGGCGAACGGGGTGCTCGGCGAGAGGCTGTTTCTGAAGTGGATCAGAGACGACCTGAAGACGGCTCGAATTCACGATGAGAACGTCCCAATTGTGACAGGCGCTTTATTAGACGATTACTATGCTCGCACAATCTGGCCGCTCATCCGGCGAATTCTGCGCGAAGGCATGGATGCGCGGCTGATCACGCGGACGAATGCCGAGGGCATGGACTACTACACGGGACTCGCAATGTACGTCGATACACTATATGGCTCAGGCGTCCTCGTCAGCGCCATAGCGGATACGCAATCCGCATCGAGCCTGACATTCCCTCGGGCATCCGACTTTCTCACGGGCGTGCTGAAGGCGCTCCGTGAAGAGGCTGCCTTCACGCTAAACTTGCCGGCCCTAGGCGATGTCGAGCGTGAGACGTTCATCCACTTCTATCTTCCTGCCGGCTCGTGGAGTGTCGGCGTACAGGGCACTGCGTTAGCGTGGAAAATCGCGGCGGATCCCAGAGCCGGCATTGTATCGAGCCCCAAGTCGGTACGCGCACGTAAGGGCGGCTGGTATCGTCTTGCATACCTGCGCGTTCCGGGCGCGACTTCGGCGCAGTTAACGTTTCGAAAGCACGGGTAGATCTGATGTCGCAGGCCGGCGGCGTAACTCCTGGGCTCACCCAACTTTCGCTCCCGCCGTTTGAGCGGACTCCTCGCCACGAGACACAGGTCGCGGTTGTGGCTAACCGCCCCATCGTCGGCTATGAGTTCGAAATCGTGTTCCACTCCCCTGTCATCGCTCGGGCGGCTCGCCCCGGTCAGTTCGTCGAGATACTGTTTGGAGAGGGCTACTCGCCCTTCGTCCGCCGACCGTTCAGCATCTATCGCGTCGATAGGACAGAAGGTTATCTTAGCGTGCTCTACCTCGCGCGCGGCGCCTTTACAAGCGAGCTCGCACGCAGGCGATCGGGCGATTTCGTCTCTCTGCTCGGCCCACTGGGCAGGCCGTTCCAGTGGGCCGAAACGCCAGGTACGCGGCACGTGCTTGTGGCAGGCGGCCTCGGCGCGCCGCCTCTCTATTTCCTGGCCTCCGAGCTCTCGCAGTCCATCGTGGGAGCGCGCAAGCGGACCGTCTCCCCATCCTGGGCCGCAACGGCTCCCGTGTTGACGGATGGAAGCAACGATCATGAGGTAGTAGGCGGAGATAGTCAGGCTGTAGAGACAACCGGTGATAGTCCAGGTCGCTCCGGCCGCCGTCGGATGGCAACCGGTATCGCTGCAATCGACACCGCAGCCCTTGCTGAACTGGCTTCCTCGACACTGGTCGTGATCAACGCCGCCCGAACCGATTCCTTACTCGTAGGGGTCACTGAGTTTGGCGAGCTCGACATCGCACTGCACGTGATGACTGACGACGGGTCACTCGGCACGATGGGAGTTGCAACCGATCTGCTCGGTTTCCTGCTGGCGGCACAGTCGCCGGCTCACGCGCAGACATCGATCTACGCATGTGGGCCGATGCCGATGCTCCGCGCGGTGGGTGAGATCGCTATCGAGCGGGGAATGCCCTGCCAGCTTTCGATTGAGACGAGCATGCCGTGCGGAATCGGCCTGTGCCAGGGATGCGCAATACCGGTACGAGATTCCTGCGCCGAGGGCTTTAGTTACGCACTCGCCTGCGTGGACGGGCCTGTATTTGAAGCGCGCGACCTGGTATGGATATGAAACCCGCCGTGTTGCCGGCACGCTCACGGAGCTCTTGCGATTCGCCGGGTTCTAATCCAACGCTCAGAGAGTAGCTGCGGCGGTCCGGTATCATTGGCTGAGACACGAAGTGTCCATAAGACAATCGTTCCGAGGAGGGACTGACGAATGAAACTGGTTCGCACGCACATCATGGCGCTCGCCTGCATGACCATCGCCGCTGGGATCGGCATGGGCGCAGCCGCAGCTCAAGCCGAACAGGTCCACAAGACTAAGATCTCGCGCACCTACGCGGAATCGGCTGCGCTCAAGAAGTATCGAGGCGGCAAGCTGCAGGGAAAGACCGAACTTGAAAACGAGGATGGCAAATGGCAGTATGCGGTCATGGTGAGGGCCAACGGGAAGATACATGAGGTGATGGTTGACGGCAATACGGGGAAAATCGCCTCTGAAGAGACTGTAACGGCGAAAGAAGAGGCTGCCGAGAAGCGAGCGGAGACGGCCCACAAGGCGCACTCAAAGACAAAGAAGTAGGGGTTGATGACGGATAGCAACGAAAGTGAACTGAGCCGGCTGGCAATCGTCCTGCGCGAGGGCGACGATGTGGCGGTTGCTAAACAGAAGATCCGTGGGGGAACCGCACTGCTGACCTATAACGGTGCGGTACGTCTCGTCGCAGACGTCCCCGCGGGTCACAAGTTCGCTCTCCATCCGATCGGCGACGGGGAGCCTGTGCGCAAGTTCGGCCAGATCATCGGGTACGCGACCGCCGACATCCGCGAGGGCGAGTGGGTACATACCCGCAATCTCGGGTTCGGCAAGAGCGAAGTCGACGGCGCGGGCGCGCTCGCGCTGGACTACGAGTTCTGCACAGACGTCCCGAAAGTGGACTACGTGCCTGATTCGGCTCGCAGGACTTTCCCAGGGTACCTGAGAGCCGACGGCCGAGTCGGAACTCGCAACTACGTCGCAATCGTCTCCACCGTCAACTGCTCCGCAGCCACCGTCCAAGCCATTGCGACACAGTTCCGCGACCCGGAGGCGCTCAGGGATTATCCAGGCGTCGATGGTGTCTTCCCGATCGCCCACAAGACCGGCTGCGGCATGTGGGGAGGTGGGGAAGACTACCGCCAGCTGCAGCGCACGCTTGCGGGCATGTCGGACCATCCGAATGTCGGCGGCTACCTGCTGACGGGACTGGGCTGCGAGGTAAACCAGGCACTTGCGCTGGCCCAGAATGGAGGGTTGATCCGAACGGGCAGTATCGGGTTGGGCCGTCCACAGCCGCCGCCCACGCTTGTGATACAGGAGGAGGGCGGCGTACGCAAGACCATACTTCGAGGCATCGAGGAGACGGTAAATCTGTTGAAGCGCGCTTCCGACGCCCGGCGCACGCCACAATCCGTATCGCACCTCACAGTGGGCACCAACTGCGGCGGGAGCGACGGCAACTCAGGCATCACGGCGAATCCCGCGGTCGGCGAGGCGGGCGACCTGTTCGTACGCCAGGGCGCGGGATGGGTGCTTGCCGAAACCTCGGAGACATACGGCGCGGAGCACCTGCTGACGCGCCGCGCAGTCTCCCGCGAGGTGGGGGAGAAGCTGGTCGCTCTGATGCGCTGGTGGGAGTGGTACGCAGGCATCTGGGGCGCCTCCATCGATGCGAATCCATCGCCTGGCAATAAGGAGGGTGGCCTGACGACCATCTATGAGAAGTCTCTCGGCGCGCTCGCCAAGGCGGGATCGACTCCGCTGGTCGAGGTCTACAAATTCGCGGAGAGGATCGATAAGCGGGGATTGACGTTCATGGACACTCCCGGTCACGACCCGGTCTCCATCACGGGCCTCGGCGCGGGCGGCTGCAATCTGCTCGTCTTCACGACCGGCCGCGGATCTTGTCTGGGGTTCAAGCCCACCCCGGTATTGAAGATCGCCACGAACACGCTGATGTACACGAGGATGGAAGAGGATATGGACCTCGACGCGGGCGTGATTCTGAACGGCGTTCCCATTCCTGACGTCGGCGCGCAGATCTTCGAGGAGCTGATCGCCGTGGCTGGGGGCAAACAGACGAAGAGCGAGGCTCAGGGCCTCGGAGAGGCCGAGTTCGCCCCCTGGTCGGTGGGGCCGACCATGTAGACGAGGAGTGACACGATGCAACATGGAGCCACACGACGCGAATTGATTAGTGGCACGGCAGCGGGTGTAGCGCTCCTGGCGGAGGAGACGGCAGAGGCTGGCGGAGCGCCGATCACGATCATCGACACGCATCAGCACCTGTGGGACTTTCGGCTGTTTCGCCCGCCCTGGCTCTCGAGCGAGCCGAGGCTTAACAAGAGCACCACGATGGCGGAGTACCTGAAGGCGACGGCGGGACTGAATGTACGGAAAACCGTCTACATGGAGGTAGACCTTGCTCCAGAGCAGCAGCTCAAGGAGGCCGAGTGGGTCGAGGAGGTGTGCGCCGGCAGGAAGACGCCGATGTCCGCGGCAGTCGTTTCCGGCCGGCCCGGCAAACCCGGCTTTGAGCAGTACGTTCAGCGGTTGCAGAGGTCACCGCATATTCGGGGATTGCGACAGGTACTCCACGGTTCGGATACGCCTCCGGGCTACTGCTTGCGTCCCGAGTTCGTCCACGACGTGCAGATGCTCGGGCAGCTTGGAATGACCTTCGACATCTGTATCCGGCCGGAGGAGCTGGCAGACGCGGGACGGCTGGCCGACGCCTGTCCCGAAGTGCGCTTCATACTGGATCACTGTGGCAATGCCACGGCACGGGATCCCAATGCAGGGCAGTGGAAACGTGATATCTCGCATCTGTCTAGGCGACCAAACATTGTCTGCAAAATCTCGGGAGTCGTCAGGACCGTTCAGCCGGGGTGGGACCCGATCGAGGAGCTGAGGCCGATTGTCGCGCACTGCATGGAGAGCTTCGGTATCGGCCGCGTGATGTTTGGGGGCGATTGGCCCGTCTGCAACCTGGGTTCCAGTTTCGCAGGATGGGTCGCTTGCCTTAAGGAGATTGTAAGCAGCCTAGGCACCGTGGACCAGCGTAAGCTTTTCGACGACAATGCCGCCGCATACTACCGGATCGATTAGCGTGCGCTATTCAGTAGCGTCGGGCGATCGTTGGCGTACTCGCTCGAGGCGCTCGTTCAGACCGGCCCAGTCGTACGCGTTCAGGTCGCTTGCGAACTGCCGCAGATCCTCTACGGCCGCCGCCCGCGCCGGCGACACCGTGGAATCGATCTCCACAATCTCCTGCTCGAACCCCGCGGCGCTGCCGATGACGTATCGCTCCAGCAGCTCGTCGTTAACGGGTATGAGCGTGTCGTTCACAGTTCCAAGCAGCTTCCGCCGCAGGGTATCGGTTATCGAATTCTCGGAATCGTTCATCATTGCTTCCGGCCGAACCATGGCCGGGTCCCTTCTGCGCTCCGCGTCGCTACGCCGAGATCGCCTCCAGGATCCGGACAAGCCGCATTCGCGCGCGGTTGCGCATGACCTCAACGTTGTCACTAGTCGTCGTGAAGATCTCCGCCAACTGGGAATCTTCCAGAGGCATGGCTTCCCACATTCTGTCCGCATTGCGTGGCCCGCTCTTCCGATTGCAGAGTCCTGCTTGAACCAGAAGGTCGGCGACGCTGTCGAGCAGTCCTCGCTCGTCCGCAAGCAGCAGCGCCTCATTCTGTTCGAGCGGCAGCAGCAGGACAAGCTTACTGTGCGGAAGCAACAGCTCAAATCCGGTGCTCAGGCCGTTCAGATCCGCGTCATTGGTGGCGGGATTGTCCTGGGACGCGGCGCCGACGCTCTCAGAACGATCATCCGCGCTATCCTCCGGATCGGATAGCGAAAGCGTCTGAACGGGAGCGATTTCAAGCACGGCGGCGATCCACTCAATCAGCTCGCTTAGCCGCACCGGAGTGTCGATCCAGATCAACGTAAGCCCGACTAACAGCGGCAGGTCGCTGCGCAGCTCCACCTGGGGCGCCACGGACCGGAGGAACCGGTTCAAGTCGGCAAGGCTTTCCTCGCCAAAGTCGGGCCTGCTGTCGGTCTGCCACCGCGAATTGATTGCCGCATCGTTGCTCCACGCCTTGAAGCCGAACAGGTGAACCCCATTCCAGCACCAGAAAGCGAAAGGCGAATCAAGCGGGCCGGAGCTGAATAAGTACCGTACTCTTCGATACAGATTGGCGAACACACGCGATTCGCGCCGATGTCCGGCGTCGATTTGGACAGACCTTGCGATTGCCCGACTGTACGGCCAAACATGGTAGACGGTTTCGTCCTTGCTCAACCGGCACTTCTCAAAGGCCCGCCACAGCCGGATCTGTACGTCGTACATGAGGTCCTCCCGTCCTTGCGTGACGAGCAGGCTCTCGGATACGTCGCGGAGCAGGTCCTCATCGATCCTCCGAAGGAGGAGATTGAATCGGATGGCTGCCTGGACATCGTCGTGTTCCGCCAGATATGCGTTTAGCAGATCATCGGCGACGACGTCTGGAGCAGTTTCATGGTTTTCTGAGATTGAGTTCGGTTCGGGCATTGTTTCCGCAGCGGCCCTTCGATTATCGATTCATGTAATTATAGCAGACGGATTGCGTCCGGCTGCGTTGAAACCCCTGTACCGGTTGGATCGTCATGTTCCGCAACTACCTGCCATACCATCCGTTCAAAACATTTACCCCAGGAGAATCCCATGTTACTGATTGCAAAATTGAGCCCCCGGTCGCTGGTTCGGGCGGGCGCATCCGCGCTATTCGTGGTCGCGACCGGGTTCGCCGCCGCGCCATCCATGGCGCAGGCGGAGCCGAAACCGGAGACTACCAGCATCTTGTTCGTCTCCGATCGGGATAAGCCGAACGACTATGCAGTCTACGCCATGAATGCGGACGGGTCCGAACAGACGCGCCTTAGCAAAGGCGAAGGGATGTATTTCGATCCCTCCTGGTCGCCGGACCACAAGCAGATCCTATTCGGTAAAGTCACCGTAGCGGAGAAGAAGACGCGTTTGTGCCTGATGAAGGCCGACGGTTCGGACACGACCGTGCTGCTGACCAGTGCCGAACAGACGCTCTTCATATCGCCGTCCTGGTCGCCCGATGGCAAGCACATTGCGTACAGCGAAGCGCACATAGGATCGGGGCCGGATCCGAAAGCCACTATATTCGTCATGGATCCGGACGGAAAGAATAGGGTCCGGTTGGCTGATGGCGCCGTGCCTGTGTGGGCACTGGATAGCAAGCGAATACTGTTCTCACCGAGCCGCTCTTTGAGCGGTCAGGGTATACCGGAGATAGCCACCATCGATCTCGATGGAACCAACATCAAGACCGTGGCGGAGAAGGGCTTCGGCGCTGCCTGGTCACCGGATGGGAAGCGCATCGCCTATGCGAATGAAAGCGATGGTCACCCGGAGATATTTGTCATGGATGCGGACGGATCCCACTCCAAGATCCTGACGAAGACTACCGGAGCATTGTCCATCGGACCGCTCTGGACTGCCGACGGAAAGCACATCCTCTACACTCAGATACCGAGGGAGACCAGCGGCAAAACGAGAATGGAGGTCTGGCTGATGGACGCGGACGGCTCAAACGCCAAGGCCGTTACCAAGGCCGACTCGTTCATCGGTAGCGGTACCTCCCTGATGTTCATCATGCACGAACACACAAGTCATTGACGGCAGAACTGAATTGTGGTAACATTTTCACCGGAAAGGCGGTCGATGTTTGATTGAGAACCCCATGATTAGATCCTCTAGATGGATGTTGCTTGGTGTCGCTACCCTATTGGCGGGATGCTCGACAAATCCGGTGCCATCATCTCCGCAGGCCACGATTCGCCGACAGACGAGCGCGAAACTGCGGACCGGCATGTCTGAAGCGGACGTGAGCCAGGTTTTGGGAAACCCCACGGAGTTTCGGCCCGGAAACGGCGCCCGAGACGACGTCGCAGTCTATCGGGTTGGCGACCAGACGTTCACGATCTACTTTTACCAGGACCATCTAACTCGATACGTCTCTTCAGAGCATCCGGTCAACCGTTGAGTTGTTCACCGTCGACCCCGCATCGCCGCAAGGAGCCCTCATGAATCGTCGTGCATTTACGTTGATTGAACTGCTCGTCGTTATCGCAATCATCGCTATTCTCGCAGCAATCCTGTTCCCGGTCTTCGCACAGGCTCGTGAAAAGGCCAGGCAGACTAGCTGCCTGTCCAACATGCGCCAGATGGGAATGGCGACGAGGATGTACACGCAGGACTACGACGAGCGCTTTCCCCAGACCAAGCAGTCCAGCAGCAATCCGGCAGTCGATGACGCGGACGGCAGCCTGGAGGACCCGGATTACGGATCGATCTTCGCGATGATCCTGCCTTACTCGAGCGGCCACGGGGGCACGGAGGACGATCTAAGCCATCAGGGAATGTACTCGTGTCCGTCGGACCCTGCGCCGTTCGATCCACTCTGCCAGGCAGTTTACAATCCGCCGGGACCAAAAGTGATCTCATACCTCGTGAACGGCTATTTCGTCTGGGGCCTCTCCGACGCGGGAATAACTCAGCACGCCAGCACGGTCATCTTCACGGAGCGGCGCAGTCAGGCTGCCGGGAATTCGGCCGCGGACCCGTTCTGCGACGACATCTATCACTCCTGGTTCTATCCACCATTGAACCCGGTAGCGCCCGCTAACGAGATGGACGAGGTGACCGGCGCCATCGCCGCGCGAAGGCACACCCAGGGCTCGGTCTATACATTTGCGGACGGCCACGCCGGATGGAAGCGATTTGCGCAGACGTTCAGCCCGCCCGCGATCGACATGCATAATCCAAATCAATGACGGTAACCTGTTTCTCCGATTAACGACGGATAGCGCTTCAATCGACAGACCTCTCCAGGCTGATCGCACGCGGTGGCTTCCACTTTCATCGTGGTCTAAGCTCTCCATCAATCGAATCAAAACTTAGGCCGCGATCAGGCGACTGAGGTTCCACGTGATCATGCCGATTACGACGATGACTAACAGCAGCAAGATCAGCCGGATGTACCGGTTCGGCAGGTAGTGCGTTGTCAGCGCCCCCAATTGCGTTCCTATTGAGGAGCCGACCAGGATGACCATCCCAAGTTTTAGGCTAACAAACCCGTGAAGCGCCTGCTCGATGGTGCCGACCGTTACTGTCACTAGCAGCAGCAGGATGCCCGTGCCCGCGGAGTTACGAGCGGATAGTCCGAAGCCATACAAGAGCACCGGCATGAAGAGGATGCCGCCGCCGATTCCCATAACTCCGGACACAAGCCCAAGCAGAAATCCAAGATAGGACATCATCGGGACCGAGACCTGCTGAAGCTGAATGTTTGGCAGGTCGATGAATGGCGGAATGCGAATACGTGTGATAAGCGGTCCGGGGACTGTCCGGTCGCCCCGTGAGGTCTGGTTGTTCCTTGTGCGAAGCACGTCGAAGAAGATGAAGGCCGCGGTACCGGTCAACAGCAACAGGAATAGGACGTCCAACACAAACTGCACAGCTGGCACGGAGTGGCCTGACGGCATCCGCCAGTGGCCGAGGCCGCTCAAGTAGGCAAGGACCCGCGTGCCCGCGTCCACCCCGATGAGACTCCCGCCGAGCATCACGAGATCGATCCTCGGTTCGCCGCGCTTCAGATGGCGATACTTCAGGAACGATGCGAGAGATGTCCCGCATGTCTGACACAGAGCCGAGCCTACCGCGAACTGGGGCGGCACGCCGAAAGCAAACATGAGAGTCGGCGTCAACAGGAAGCCCCCGCCCATGCCGAACATGCCGGCAACAAATCCCACCACAAGCCCCACCGCCATCAGTGCCGGCAGCGATACGACGTGCCCAATACCAGCACCAAGGCGCGCTTCCAGCATCTCTCCAGGTACCCCACTCGTAAACACGGCCGGCCCGGCCTCGGCTCCCCATGACACGCATTCGTGCGGGTCCGCTGCGGTGTGGACAGACGGCATGCCATCCGACTGCTCAGCGTATCTCGTCACATCTAGTCGAGAACTATATGTGGTAGTCGATCGGAGGGATCTCCTGGTTGTCGCCTGGGCGTTCGTGGGCGCGTATCCTTCGCTCGATGGCGTTGGATATCCTCACGACAAGCAGGCCCCAGGCCATTGGCAGTACCACGCAGGTCAGCGCATATCCGATTTGCGGCCAGTTCATTGCTGCGCACCTCTCCGTTCCCGCGGCAATCGCGGACTGCGCCATCCCGTCCGTTGGCCGCATTCGCAAGCCATTCGTTCTCTGACGCGGTACGTGATTCCTACTCTTAGTCCCGCGGCGGTCAACTGCCTGTATGAATACGGGGACGACGGCGCCTTCTGAGATGCAGGTACATCTACTTCGCGGCGAGCCCGGGCAATCCGTGATCCTAGGTCGATTCTGCTGCGCAGTATAATACGAACGCGAATCTGACCGGGGCGACAACGTACAGGTGCGGCTGGATCTCAATGGCGATGTAAGCCTGCGACAGAGCGGTAACCGCGGTCTCGAATGGGGAATATTAGATGCATGACAACGAAGTAACGGCGGCGCTTCGCGTATTGGAAAGGCGTCCAAATGGGGCGCAATTCGAAATGCAGATCGGCTCAACCACGTCCGGTTCCAATAGTGGCGCATTGACGAGTGTAGACCTGCGCCAATGATCGCGGTGTCCGCATTTGCGATGGCCTGGCTGACTGTGTCTGATCAGGTCACGGCGGGTGACATAACACCGGAAAGACATCAATCGACCCGGCACCAGGCGCGGTCAACGACGTCGATCACGGAGCGGTTCGCGGCGATCTCCCGCGAGGCGCAGGCGCGCGTCGGAGTGATCGCCGAGCTGCTGGAGAGCGGTGAGGCGGTGGCACTGAACGAGGACGAGCGTTTCCCCATGCAGAGCGTCTACAAGCTGCCAATAGCCATGGCCGTGCTCCACCTTGTAGATCGCGGCGTATTGAAGTTCGATCAGATTGCTCGCGTGGACAGGGCCGATTATGTTCTGCCTACCCAACATAGCCCGCTTCGCGACGGCCATCCCGACGGCGCGGCGATTTCCATCCGTGACCTCCTCCGGCTGATGGTCTCTGACAGTGACGGGTCGGCGTGCGACGTCCTGTTGCGGTTGGCGGGAGGACCGGGACAGATCATGCGCTTTCTGCGGGAACTGGGCGCGCTGGACGTCATTGTCGCGACGACCGAGAAGGCGATGGGACGGGACGAAACGGTGCAGTACCGCAACTGGGCAACGCCGAAAGGGGTGACCCGCCTGCTGCGGCTCTTTTACGCGGGCCACGGCCTCTCCGACAAGAGCCGGAGCCTGCTGCTGCAATGGATGCGGGATTCTCCTACCGGGCCGCATCGCATCCGTGGGCTCCTGCCTACCGGAACCGTTGTCGCTCACAAGACGGGGAGTTCGCGTACCGTGGATGGTCTCGCCCGCGCCACAAACGACGTCGGGATCGTCACACTGCCGGACGGCCGCCATCTTGTCGTCGCCGTCTTTGTCGCCGATTCCCGGGCGGATGAGGCGAGCCGGGATCGGGTGATCGCTCAGGTGGCCCGTAATGCCTGGGACTACTGGGCGCGGTGAGGCCGGAAGGCTCGCCCAGCGCACTTCCCGCCTGGTGGCCTGCGGTATACTGAACTACTAACAGAAAGGATCTAGACCAGAAATGGGGCGCAGCGAACTGCGGAAAACCGGTGAATGGTCCGACGCTACGATTAAGCGCGCCGCGCTCCTGGCTGCGATTCTACCTCTCTTCTTCTATCTCCAGGCAAGGTCCCGGGCTGCCGGCGACCGCGCGGAGTCCGCGAAGGCTCCCCTCAGCGCATTCAATTTGAAGGATCGCGCTGCCCGGCACTGGGCATGGCATCCTATACGACTCCCGCGCGTCCCAACAGTTAAGAACCGTGCGTGGGTCCGCAGTCCGGTGGACGCCTTCGTTCTCTCCCGCCTCGAAGCTAGCGGCATGTCACCGGCGCCGCCGGCCGATCGCAGGACGCTCATCAGGCGCGTTACCTTCGATCTGATCGGACTTCCGCCAACGCCTGATGAGGTCGACGCGTTTGTTCGCGATCGTAGTGCGCATGCCTTCGAGCGCGTCGTGGATCGCCTGCTCGCATCGCCGCACTACGGCGAGCGTTGGGCACGCCATTGGCTGGACCTTGTGCGCTTTGCCGAAACCTATGGTCACGAAGGCGATTACGAGAAGCCCGGCGCCTTCCAATACCGCGACTACGTCATTCGGGCGATCAATGCGGACGTTCCATATGATCGTTTCGTGATGGAGCACGTTGCGGGCGACCTGATCGGAAGTCCCAGGCGCAATCCCGAGCTCGGATTCAATGAGTCGATCCTCGGCACGGGTTTCTGGTGGCTCGGTGAAGGCACCCACTCGCCGGTCGACCTGCTTCAGGACGAATCGGATCGGATCGACAACCAGATCGACGTTTTCGGGAAGGCATTTCTCGGCCTCGGTCTGGGCTGCGCGCGCTGCCACAACCACAAGTTCGATGCCATCTCGACGAAGGACTACTATGCGCTGGCCGGTTTTCTGCGCAGCTCGCGATATCAGCTGACGGCAATGGACTGTCCGGAGCGCCTTAAGGCTGAGCTGGCCGCGCTCGAACTCCTTAGCGTAAGGCGGGATGCCGTGTTGCTGCATGCGGCTGCAGGAGCATTGCTGTCTAGAGCTCCGACGCCCGTGCCGTCCGGCGCCACCGTCTTTGAAGACTTCTCACATGAGACCTATGTGGGTTGGAGTGTCACCGGGCAGGCATTCGGAGCCGGCCCGCACAGTCGCGTCCTTCATGCTGCGCCGGATGAGCATGGCGCCTGCCGTGTTCGCGTCTGCGACTCATGCGCGGCCGACAGCGGATTCCTCTCGGACCGCCTGCAAGGCGTGCTGCGCTCGCAGACCTTTACGATCAAGAACAGCACGATCCTGTACCACGTCGCGGGCCGCGACGCCGAAGTGCGGTTGATCGTCGGGGGCCTACAGCTCATCCAGGATCCGATCTATGGGGGGCTTCGCATCCCGGTAAACGCCGGCGATACGCTTCACTGGGTCGCGCAGGACGTCAGCAAGTGGATCGGCCATCGGGCCTATATCGAGCTTGCCGACCCGGGTCCGGGCCACTTCATCGTCGACCGAATCCTGTTCTCAGACCGGGGCGCGCCCGAGGAACCGCCGGCGCGGATGTCCGGTCAAGCGGAGCGCATCGTTATGGACGCCGCCTCCGAGTCTGAGCTGCAATCGATCGACAAGCGACGCGCCGAGATAGAAGCGACGTTGATCGAACCGCCGATGGCTCCCGCAATGGCCGACGGGACGGGCGAAGACGATCGAGTCCATATTCGCGGCAGCTACAAGACTCTTGGCGACAGCGTACCGCGGCGCTTCCTGGAGGCATTCTCCGGCACGACCGGCGCCGCCCCTACTGCCGGGAGCGGCCGACTTGCGCTCGCGCACAGCATGGTCTCGTCAGCCCGGACCCCGCTGCTGCCGCGCGTCATCGTGAACCGGCTGTGGCAGCACCACTTCGGCGAAGGCATTGTACGCACGCCGGACGATTTCGGCGTCATGGGTGTGCGTCCGACGCATCCTGAGCTGCTGGATTGGCTCGCATCGACGTTCGTACAGCCTCTGGCTGGCGGGGAGGCATCGACGGACAGAGATCGCGAATCGGCAATCCCACGTCATCCTGAGACTTCCGCCGGCCCGTGGGGTTGCGGCTGGAGTCTCAAGCGACTTCACCGACTGCTGGTTCTATCCAGCGTATATCGCATGGCAAGCCGAGGCGACGCCGAAGCGGAACGCATCGACCCGACGAATCGCCTCCTGCACAAGATGCCATTGCGGCGACTCGAAGCGGAGGCGATACGCGACGCGGTACTGGCGGTGTCCGGCCGGCTGGACCAGAGGCTCTATGGCCCCAGCATACCGCCCTATCTCAGCGCCTACGTGGAGGGTCGCGGCAAGCCGGCGGTCTCCGGACCTATGGACGGTGATGGCAGGCGCAGCATCTATATCAGTGTACGTCGAAACTTCCTGCCGCAGATCTTCCAGGCCTTCGACTTTCCGGTGCCCTTCACGTGCATCGGGCGCCGTGCAACATCGAATGTTCCTGCCCAGGCGCTCGCCATGATGAACAACCCGTTTTTATGGCAGCAGTCACGGATTTGGGCGAGGCGCAACCTGGCAGACCTCAATTCGACGGCAGAGAAGCGCATCGTGCGGATGTACTTAGAGGCATTCGCTCGACCTCCGGATCCGGGTGAGATCTCGGAGGCGCGTGAATTCCTGACAAGCCAACCCGACGGCTTGAATTCGGAGCAGGCCTGGACGGATCTATGTCACGTCCTTTTCAACGTGAAAGCGTTCCAATTCGTGAATTAGAACGGTTCAGACGAATGCGAGAAACCCTTTGCCCAATCAGGTGACCCGTCGCGAACTACTCGTACAAGCAGCAAACGGCTTTGGCGCGGTGGCGCTCGCCGCGCTGCTGCAAGACTCCGCATACGGAGCCGGCACGGGCGTTTCGGCTCCGCTGCCATCCGCCGGTTCGGCACGGACGCCCCATTTCCAGCCGAAGGCGAAGAGTGTCATCTTCCTATTCATGGATGGCGGCCCCTCTCAGGTGGATACTTTCGATCCTAAGCCCCGTCTGGCGCGAGAGCATGGCCAGCGCATCAAGATGGACGTTCCTCCAACACAGTTTGACAATGTGGGAACCGTCCTGCGGTCTCCCTGGGAGTTTCGCCATCGCGGAGCAAGCGGCATTCCCGTGAGTGACCTGTTCCCGTACGTGGGAAGCTGCGCGGACGATCTCTGCGTAATTCGCTCGATGGTCGCGGACCATTCAGAGCATACCAACGCGAACTACTTTATTCACTCCGGACTGGGTACACAGGGACGGCCCAGTCTTGGCTCCTGGACGACCTATGGGCTTGGAACAGAATCGCAGGAACTGCCGGGATTCGTCGTACTGCACAGCGGCCTGATTCCGCCGGGCGGCGTAGACTGCTTCACGAGCGGCTTCCTGCCTGCCACTTATCAGGGCTCACTTTTTCGTGAGGGCGGCAGCCCCGTCGCGGACCTTGATCGAGGCGAAATCACCGCGGAGCGCCAACGGAGAATGATGGACTTGATGCGACGCCTCGATCGACGCATCCTGGCCCGGGTCGGCGCCGAGGACAAGCTCGAAGCGTCGATCGCGAACTACGAGCTTGCGTTCAAGATGCAGTCGGCCGTCCCCGACCTAATCGATGTTCGCGGCGAGACAGAGGCAACCCGCCGGCTTTACGGGCTGGACGATGAGACCACGCGGATCTATGGCGGACAGTGTCTCCTCGCGAGGCGAATGGTGGAGCGCGGAGTTCGGTTCATCGAGCTGCTCTGCCCGAAGGTTGGAGCGGACCGCTGGGATCATCACGGCAATCTCAAAGAGGGGCACGAGAACAATGCTCGCGCCGTCGACAAACCGATTGCGGGGCTACTGAAGGACCTGAGATCGCGTGGACTCCTGGAATCGACACTGGTACTCTGGACTGGAGAGTTCGGCCGCACGCCGATGGCACAGGGCACGAACGGCCGCGATCATAACCCCTTTGGGTTCAGTCTCTGGATGGCGGGCGGCGGGGTCAAGGGAGGCGTTATCCATGGCGCCACGGACGACTACGGCTATTACGCCGTTGAAAACAAAGTATCTATTCACGATCTCCACGCAACCATACTCTATCTCCTGGGCATCGATCACAAACGTCTGACCTACCGCTTCAGTGGACGCGACATGCGTCTGACCGACGTCTACGGCGAGGTGGTTCACCACATAATTGCTGCGTAAGCGATCGGAGCTCAGGCGCTGCAAGCTCCGGTCGATTTACCCGATTTAGCAAGCGAGAACTTCACATGGAATGGAGTATGCCGTGGTTGAGCTCAGTGCAAAAGAATCCGCGTCCGGCACGCCGCCATCCTCAGGAGCGAACCGTCTGCTCCTATGGCAGAGGATTACGCTTGCGTTGATGATCGTCGGATACGCCGGTTTCTATCTCTGTCGATCCGATTTTGCGCTTGCGAAACCGGAACTGCTGCGCGAGTTTCATGGTCGCGGCCTGGATAAAGCGGTATTGGGCAAGATGGCATCCTTCGGTACGCTCGCGTATGCTATCGGAAAATTCTTCAATGGTTCCTTCGCCGACTTCCTCGGTGGAAAGCGAATGTTTCTTGTCGGAATGGGAGGCGCCGTACTCTTCACCGTAATGTTCGGATTGAGCGGCACGGTTCCCCTATTCACTCTCGCCTGGATTCTGAACCGCTTGGTCCAGTCGACCGGCTGGGTCGGCATGACGAAGATGGCATCCCGATGGTTCTCGTTTTCCGCTTACGGCTCGGCGATGGCGCTTATCAGCCTCAGCTACCTCTTCGGAGACTTCGTGTCCCGTCAGTTCCTTTCACAGCTGATCGCGTGGCACTTTGGATGGCGACAGCTGTTCATGGTCGCCGCTGCCGTCCTGTCCATTATCTTTATTGTGACGTTGTTGCTATTGCGAGAATCTCCTCGTGAGGTCGACGCGCCCGAACCTAACGCCAATCCCGACAACCTGTACGGGTCTTCCGGCCAGGACGAGAGCCCGAAGGGACTGGGCGACCTGCTTCTGCCCCTCTTGAGCAGCCCGCGCTTCTGGCTGGTCTGCGCGCTCTCATTTGGCTTCACAGTTATGCGCGAGACGTTCAACGATTGGACGCCGACGTACCTGACCGAGATCGCGAAGATGTCGGCGGCGGATGCCGGCAAGGCCAGTTCGTACTTTCCACTGTTCGGCGGACTGTCGGTTCTCTTCTGCGGCTGGCTCAGCGATCGACTCGGTCCGTCTGGGCGTGCGGCGATCATATTCGTCGGTCTGCTGCTGGTGATACCCGCACTTTACGGACTATCGGCCTTCAATCCCGGCAGCCAGTTGACGTCCATCCTGATCTTGGGTGGTATCGGATTCGTCACGCTGGGTCCGTACGCGTTTCTAGGGGGCGCCATCTCGCTCGACTTTGGGGGCAAGAAGGGAAGCGCTACCGCCGCCGGATGGATCG
Organism: Chthonomonadales bacterium; assembly: GCA_038211235.1. Classification (GTDB taxonomy): domain Bacteria; phylum Armatimonadota; class Chthonomonadetes; order Chthonomonadales; family Chthonomonadaceae; genus DATGJU01. The sequence continues at coordinate 24,466 of JBBQVV010000034.1, forward strand.
ACGGAGTTGGGTATATCGGAGGAAGCATCATTGCCGGACAGACAATCGGTACCATCGCGGAGACGCACGGATGGAAACCCGCGTTCCAGCTGTTGACGGTTATCGCAGTCGTCTCCTGTCTCGCCGCCGGTATTTACTGGTTTATGCAGGCCCGCGCCGGTCGCCGGGAGGCAGCGGAGGCAGCGTAGACAGAGTAGAATCAAGGAGAACCTCGAAAGTGAGCGACTCGTGACGATCGCGGATCGGATTCGAAAGTTGTTTGAAGCTAATGGCTGCAACGTCTACTTTGGCGAGTACGTGACTCAGCAGGAGCATGCGCTACAGACGGCCTACCTGGCCGATCAAGAGGGCACGTCCGACAGTCTGATCGTGGCGGCCCTCCTTCACGATATCGGACATCTGCTCCATTCAGAGGACGAGACCGTGGCCGACAAGGGCGTTGATATGCGGCACGAGAAGCTCGGCTGCGACTGGCTCGGCTTGCACTTTGGTCCCGACGTCACGGAGCCCGTTCGCCTGCACGTCGCCGCCAAGCGCTACCTATGCGCCACCGACGCGGCCTACCACGGCTCGCTCTCTCCCGCATCGGTGAAGAGCCTCGCACTGCAGGGCGGGCCGTTTACGGCGGAGGAGAAGCGAGATTTCGAGCGGCTGCCGCACTATACCGACGCCGTACGGCTCCGCCGCTGGGACGACGAAGCAAAGATCGTGGGCCTTAGCGTCCCCGGGCTTGAGCGGTACATGGCGCGCGTTGCGGCAACAGCGCGCAACGGAGAAACCGCATAAGATTCGGCTCGGTCGTTGCGCCGCGGAGTCGCCACCGCACGAACTCGTCAACCTTGATTCGACGCATAACCACTCCATGAAAACAGTGAGTTCTTGAAGAGAGATGCAGGAATCACCGTCCGTTTGGCGAATATCGGCATTAACACCAATTTAATGAGATGATAACGTTCCCTTAAGTCGAACCTGCTATACTGTTAAATCGTCGAGGAAGTTCTGCGCGTGAAGGTGATTCTTTCCTCGTATCGATGCGCAAAATCAAATCGAGTTGTTATGCTAATGAGCTCGCGCGCAGACATCATGAGCTGCCGCGGATGAAACCAAGAAAGGGAGTCGAATCCATGATCCAGATCCGGAGCCGCACACCTCGACGCAGCGCATTTACGCTGATCGAACTACTCGTCGTAATCGCGATTATTGCGATACTAGCCGCAATTCTCTTCCCCGTCTTTGCGCAGGCCCGCGAGAAAGCCCGCGGAATTTCGTGTCTCAGCAATTGTAAGCAGTCCGGGCTGGCGCTACAGATGTATACCCAGGACTATGACGAGACGATGCTCAAGATGGGCGCGGGTTCGGATTGGTGGTCGCTCATCTATCCCTACACCAAGAACCTCCAGCTCTTCTACTGCCCTGACCGCAACGACCAGGGCACCGATGACAGCCTTAATCTGCACCTGGACCACCTTCCGGGCTATGGCTATAACTGGGGCCCGATCGGTTGGCGAGGGGGCGGACTGCTCGAGGCGCAGCAGAACGATCCAAACAGGCCTGGTCACACGTACATCCCCGGTAAGACGCTGGCAGCTATAGACTTCCCGGCTCAGACATTCGCATTCGGCGACAGCTATGATACGCCCCGCCAGACGCTGGGAATCGGCTTTATCATGTGCACATTCGGACCGACCGTGCATACGAATGCCTCGCTGCGTCACTCCGGCGGCCAGTTCAACTTCGTGTTCTCCGATGGCCATGCCAAATCCACCAAGATGAAGGCGGGCTATCTTGTCGGAGCGTTCAACGACGAGATGGCGATGCCGGCAAGCGAGGATCTCGCAAGCCACGCGTACTGCGCGTCGCAGGACACGGTTATCAACCTGAATCCTGTCTCCGGCGATGGCATGACGACGGTACCAGATGCCACGGCATGCGGACAGATTCCGCACATCCTGAACCAGCTGCCGAACTGCACCTCCACCAGCGTGAAGGGCAGCGACAGCTGCTGGTGGTCAAACTAACCAACCACTTCGTGTCGTCCCACACTGGCCGGCACTCACCTAATCGTACTGCGGCAGACCACGGGGTCTGCCGCAGTAGTCTGGAACAAACGCATGAAACTTTGGAAATCCGTCCTGGCAACCATAGCCAGTATCATGGTTTGCGCCTTTGTCTTGACCGGCTGCAGCCAGAGCAACGGTCCGTCAAAGCCAGGCCCGAACGCGATCCGGCACGATAAGAAGAGCGATTGATCGGCAGGCGGAACGGCCGGAAGGCAATGAACCCAAGACTATCGATACGCGTTTCGGCCCTGATCATTGCAACCACCTGTCTCATCGCCGCCGCTGTTGAGTTTCAGGCAGTGAAGGCCAAAGAACATGCAACTAACAGACCTCGCAAAATGGACGCCGCGTACTGTTTGAAGTGCCACACCGACGCGAAGACGATCCAGACAATGAGGAT